>JBBRBZ010000145.1:0-7082 GCA_038205305.1 Gemmatimonadales bacterium | reverse complement strand
GTGAGCCGGAGTGTCCGCGCCTTCAGTCGCTCCTTCGCACTGGTCGTCACGGTCGCGCTGCTCTGTCTGCTGCTCCGCCAGATCAGGACCGATGACCTGCTCGGCCCCTTTCCCACCGCCTTCGTGATCATCCTCCCCGCGGTCGCCGCAATCGGCGCCGTGCTCTCACTCCTGTTGATTCCGTCGGCGGGCCCACGCATCGAGTCGGTGGAGTTTGCGCTGCCAGCATTTCCCGGAGGCGATTCGCATGCAGAAGGGGAGCGGATCATCGAAAGCCCTGCCATCCTGCTGGTCGGGGAGCCGCCGCTGTTGGGCGTGTCGCTCGGTATCACCGGCATCGCAGTGCAGTGTCTGATGCTGTCGTGGTGGGATCTCTCGCCGCTGGGCTACCCGCTCCTGGCGACCTCGCTCATTCGTCACGCGGGATCGATTGCGGCGGGCGTGCTCTTCTTCATGTTGGGAAACAGGATGGTGACCGCGGCGGCCGAGCTATTACGAACGCTCCGCTTCGAGTCGACGCTCATCCTGATCGTGGACACCAGTGCGGGCCCGGTCGCACACGCCGCCGAAGTACGCACGGTGACTCGCGGACTCGACGGACCACGTCACGTAGTGGCGGCGGTGGGTGGACCGTATGTGCTGGAGGCGGCGGAGCGGATGGACCGGACAGTGCGGGTGCGGCCCGAGTTGCCACTATCGGAACCTTCCCACGAGGGCCAGCCGGAGCACGGCGCCGCGCAGATCGGCTGACGTCAATCCAGGCTGTCCGACATGTCCGACGTGCCGGTACGATGCGCCGACCGCGAGGCCGATCCGCCGTCGAAGGCCAAGTTCCAGCATCACCGACGGTTCGAGCACGAACAGTCCTTCACTGATCTCGTCGTCCGCGTCGGCGTCCGGCCCTTCAACCCACGCTCGTCCCGCACCGGCAAGCAGGCTGACCGAGATTCCGACCTCCCGCGTGAAGGGCGCGGTGTACCCGATCCGGAGTCCCCCGTAGCCGAACTGAACCGTATCCGAGCCAGTTCCCGCCGCGGCTGGCACGGTGAGCGAACGATTCGCCAACGCGGTTCCGGCGATGCCGAGCGTGAACCGTTGGCTGAGCTGGAGGCCGAAATCGAACCCGGGAAAAACCGCCGACGCACCCCGGATGCTTCCCATTCCGACATCAAGCGAGATCGTAGGGCGCACGTGGTGGCCGGAACGGAGCGAAGCTGGCGTCGACGATTGCGCGTGCGCGCGCGACGCCGAGAGACAGGCAACGACGGCAAGGATTGCGGTGCGATTGAACATGGTCACTCCGTGAGTGATGGCTGCGCGAAGAACATGTGGCAATCTCGGCGCAGGACATCGCGGAGACCATGAGCCGTTCGTCATGATTCTGCCATGACGATCTGCCGGGCGCCGCGCCCATGACAAATGTCACCGCCAACGACTGACCCCTGCCGTGATTGAGATTGGTGGGGAGTCGACCCTAGATTCATGCGCATGCCCGTCAAACCGACATCCGTCCGGACGAACAACCCTGTTCCCTCCTGGTGGCTGGGCTTTGCACTGGCCTGGCTCTTGATTGTGGTCATCAGCATGGCGTTGATGATCCGGGAGCCGATGCCTGCTTGGCGACGCGGTGCGATCCTGACGTTGCTGACACTGCTCGCCGGCCTCTACCTGGCGTCGGTGCTGCGATCGGCACCAGGTGACTGTGACCTTGCCCGCCCGCGGCAATGGTACCTGCCGGTTGCGGCGCTCGTCGCGATGATCGCGTGCGTGGCCGGACTGGTGGCGCTGGCACCGAGTGCCGGCATGTGGTGGATGGCGATGTACGTCGTGGTGGCGGCGGGGCTCACCCTGTCGCCACAGGTATCCGCGACTGTCATCAGCGTGGTGACGCTCGGGGTGATGGTCGGTGGGTGGGCGATCTCCGGTCACGCCGATCCCCGGCTGATGATCTTTCTCGCGATTGGTGCTGCGGCGTTGGCGGTGCGGCATCTCGCGGTCACGATCGCGCAGCTCCAGTCGGCGCGCGGTGCGCTGGCGCACCGCGCGGTGAGTGAGGAGCGGCTGCGCATCGCCCGCGACCTGCACGATCTGCTCGGGCACAGTCTGTCGCTCGTCGCCATCAAGAGCGAACTGGCGGGCCGACTGCTTCCCGCTGCACCCGCGCAAGCGGTACGGGAGATCGCGGACATCGAACGGGCGGCTCGGGACGCGCTGCGTCAAGTGCGCATGGCGGTGGCCGGATATCGACAGCCGACGCTGCAGCGTGAACTCGCGGCCGCGCGGGAACTCCTTGAAGCCGCCGGCATCGAGCCGATGATACCCACTCGCCTCGGCGATCATCTCCCGGCAGCCGTGGACAGCATGCTCGCGTGGTCAGTGCGGGAGGCGGTGACCAACGTGATCCGTCACAGCCGGGCGAGCCGCTGTGAGGTGCGGCTGGAACGGTTCGGTGACCGAGTTCGGCTGCTGGTGGTGGACGACGGCATCGGGGCCGCGGCATCGGGCGCCGGACGCCGCGCCGTCGATGGCCGGCGGGCCTGCAGCGGGATTGCTGGTCTGCATGAGCGGGCCCGGGCGGTCGAGGCAACGGTCGATGCGCGCCCCGGCCCGGCTGGTGGCTTTGTGGTGCTGCTCGATGCGCCAGTCCATGCGGACGCCACCGGCAGGTTCCCGGGAGACGACGCGTGATCCGCGTGCTGATTGCCGAGGATCAGGCAATGGTTCGCGGAGCACTCGTCGCGCTGCTGCGACTGGAAGATGACATCACGGTGGTGGCCGAGGTGGCGCGCGGTGACGACGTCCTCACCGCGGCCCTGAGCTCAGGCGCTGAGGTCGCGCTGCTCGACATCGAACTGCCGGGTTGCGACGGTCTGGCCGCCGCGGTGCAACTGCGAGAGTCGCACCCTGACTGTCGCATCGTCATCCTCACGACCTTCGGGCGTGCCGGCTATCTCCGCCGCGCCATGGACTCCGGTGCCAGCGGTTTTCTGCTCAAGGATGCACCGGCCACCGAATTGGCCGACGCGATCCGGCGGGTGGCAAAGGGGGAGCGAGTGGTGGATCCGGAGCTTGCCCTGACCGCGCTCGCGGGTGGGTCCAACCCGTTGACGCCGCGCGAACGGCAGGTGCTCGCAGCAGCGCTCGATGGTGCCACCGTGGCTGAGGTGGCGTCGAGTCTCTTCCTCTCCGAAGGAACCGTGCGCAATCATCTCTCGGTCGCGATCCAGAAGCTCGGAGTCCGGAACCGGGTGCAGGCGGCCCGCTTCGCGCAGTCGATGGGATGGCTGTAGGGAATCGGCAGGCGGGATGACATTTGTCACTGGTAATTCCTGACGGTCGGCACCTGCCCGAGCATCAGATGCGGGATACATTGTGGAGGCGACTGCCACGGCAAACTGCACCGGGGCAGGCACGCTGCCGCCGCCACCGAGCGGGTTCATTCATCTCGACGAGCGAGGGTGTGTTGGGTGCTGCTACGTCCCGCGTATCGTGATCTTGATGTCCACCACCGGCGTCCCGTCCACCGCCTCGATCGGACCGACGCGGAGGCGCGTCCCGTCCAACTCCCGCACCGTCACCGGGTGCAGGCCGACGGGGTTGGGCCGGTCAGGGGAGCGGGTGGCGAAGACGCCGGTGAGCGGATTGGCTGGGTCGTTGCGCGGATGGACGACCAAGACATCACGGCGCGCCTGATGGAGCCAGGTCAAGAGCACCAATTCATCTCCCGCCGCGACACCCGTGAGGCCCGCTGCCACCGAGGGGTCGACCTCAAGCCAGGCATCGGGCGCGCCCTCCGCCCCCTGCCGTGGCGCCGCGTTGCGATCGCGCAGGGTCGACCGCAGGTAGCCGATCGGCCGCAGGCAATATTCCTCCATCAGTCCTCCTGTCACATTTCCCGGGGTTGGCTTCGTCAATGCCCAGACGAACGTGGGGCGGAGCAATTGGACCTCCGCTCCCCAAACCGGAGGGGACGATGACGGCACGCAATGTAGGCTATTGGGGAACGACTGCACTCGTCGCAATGGCGATGCTCTCGGGCGGACTCGCGGAACTGACGCACCAGCCCGGAAACATTCAGGGACTGCAGGCGATGGGGTACCCGGCCTATGTCGCCACCATTCTGGGATTCTGGAAAGTTCCCGGGGCCTTGGTGCTCCTGGTGCCGCGGTGGCCGCGACTCAAGGAGTGGGCCTACGCCGGCGTCCTCTTCAACCTGACCGGCGCGGCCGCGTCGCACATGATGGCGGGCGACGCAGTGTGGCATGTCGCGGTGACCACGACGCTTGCCGCGTTGGCTGTCGTTTCCTGGGCACTCCGGCCAACGGGGCGGGTGCTCGGCTCGCTCCATCCCACGGCGGCGGCCCGGTGACGGACGGGGAGTTCCTCGCCAGCAGGTTCGAAGCGCACCGTGCGCACCTTGGCGATGTGGCGTACCGGATGCTCGGCACCAGGCTTGATGCAGACGATGCCGTGCAGGAGGCTTGGCTACGGCTCGGCCGGACCGGTGTCGACGAGGTGCGGAATCTTCGGGGCTGGCTGACGTCGGGGGTGGCGCGTGTCTGCCTTGCCCTGCGGCGCGCGCGGACGGCCCGGCGCGAAGACTCGATCGCGGCGAGCGACCTCCTCGGTCGCCACCCTGCCGACAACCCCGATGGGGAGGCAGAGGCCGCCTCGGCGGATTCGGTGGGACGGGCGCTGCTCATTGTGCTGGAGACGATGCCGCCGGCGGAACGCGTCGCGTATGTGTTGCACGACCTCTTCGAACTGCCATTTGAGGAGATTGCACCGATCGTGGAGCGCTCGCCGGGTGCCGCCCGGCAGTTGGCCAGTCGGGGGCGGCGACGGGTGCGGCAGGGCCCCGCAGCACCGGGGGAGGACCCGTCGCGCCAGCATGCACTCGTGGAGGCATTTCTCGCGGCTTCGCGTGCGGGCGACTTCGCCGGCCTGGTGGCGTTGCTCGACCCTGCGGTGGTGCTCCGAGCGGATGCAGCGGCGGTGGCGATGGGGGCAACCGCAGAGGTGCGCGGCGTGGACGCGGTGGCAGAAACCTTTCAGGGTCGAGCCCGCGCGGCGCAACCCGCAACGGTGGATGGTGCGCCCGGTCTGGTCTGGATGGCCGGCGGCCTCCCGCGAGTGGTGTTCCGGTTTTCGGTGGCTTCGGAACGGATCAACGGGATCGAGCTGTTGGCCGACCTCACCGAGGTGGAATCCGTGGTGACCCGATGAGGCGCCGAGCCGTGACGGAAGCTTGGTCCGTGTGGAGGCCACGCGCCCGTTCGACCAATTCCCGATCTCGGTCGGGCATGCAGCGAGGAGTGAGTCCGTGAAAGCCGTGGAGCAGGCATCGCTGATCAAGGCGCTGAAGGCACGTTTCCAGCAACACCCTGAGCGCCATCGGGGGATCAGCTGGGCCGAGGTGGAAGCGAAACTCACCAGCGCGTCAGGACGATGCGCGGCGCTGCAGGCCATGGAACAGACCGGCGGCGACCCCGACGTCGTGGGGTACGACAAGAAGAGCGACACCTTCATTTTCTGCGACTGTTCCGCCGAAAGTCCACGAGGGCGACGGAGCCTCTGCTATGATCGCGCGGCGCTCGATTCACGGAAAGAGCACAAGCCCGGCGGAACCGCGCTCGACATGGCCTCCTCGCTTGGTATCGAGCTGCTCACGGAGGAGCGGTATCGCGAGTTGCAACGACTTGGTGAGTTCGATCTCAAGACGTCGAGTTGGGTGATGACGCCGCCGGACGTCAGGGGGCTCGGTGGCGCCCTGTACTGTGACAGACGATTCGGCCGTGTGTTCGTGTATCACAACGGCGCCGAATCGTATTATGCCGCAAGAGGATTCCGAGGAATGCTCCGAATCTAGGACCGGGATCAAGGGGGTGGGCTTCCCTCGGACACCCCGGGATGTTGGTGGGGCCTTCAGGAGTCTGACCCACTGCTGTTCGATCATCCACCGTCTGGCGCCGGCAGGCGATCAGACCTACTTCGAAGAGGTGAACCATGCGTAACGCGACGATTTGCTCTGCAGGATGCATTGCCGTGGCACTGTTGGCGGGTGCCTGCAGTCCCACGGCCCCTGGGACCACCAATTCCGTGGGTGACGTGACCCTTCCGGCAACGATGGCGGTGGGCGACACGATCACCTTCGATGGACTGACGCTGAAGTTTGTCGGGGTCGGCAATGATTCCCGATGCCCGGTCGACGCGCAGTGCGTTACCGCCGGTGACGCCTCCGTGCAGTTCACCATTGACTCCTCGTCAGCGGCTCAGCCACCGACGGCGTTCGACCTCTCGCTCCGTTCCGATGGGATCGCTACGCGGTTGGGGCACACCATCGCCCTGACCCAGCTCGAGCCTGCGCTGCATGCGAACGCGTCCATCGAACAGCGGGACTATCGCGTCACCGTCGAGATCGCCAAAGCCATCCGGTAGTCCTCCCGGGCAAGCGCGTGACATCCGACCCGCAAGAGTCTGGTGTCACGCCGGCTCTGTCTTCCCTTGGTCGGGGAGGGCGCGCTCTGTCGCACCGATTCGGGTGGCCGTTCGGTCGTCCCCGATCGGCCGGCGCGATCGATGTTACTTCGCTTGACGATGCACGGCGTGGGCAATGCGCGACAGCGGCAAGCCCACGGCCGCGACAAGAATCGCGGCCCCCAGCATGGCCTGGTCGATCTTGAATGGAAGGGCGGGTGTATGGCTCAACGGCAGGACGATTCGGGTCATGATGCCCCATACCACAATTCCGTAGCCGACGCCGGTTGCCACCCAATGGCGTCGCATCATGGCGATGCGCGGGTAGGCAAGAAAGAACAGGAGTGTCCAGATGCCCGCGATCAGGTAATGAAACACGACGCCCCACCATACCATGCCGCTGCCCCCGGCCAATCCCGCCTTCCCGAACACGCCGCTGGCAATGAAGACGAGGATCTTCTCCGGGTGTGTGCCACCCTTGGCCAGATAATTGATGATCGCGGCGAGCAGGTCGAGGGTGCCGACCAGCAGCCAGGAGCCGACAACCACCGTGGCTCTGGCCCGGACTGCGACTGTCGGGTTGAGCGGTTGTGCCATGATCGCCT
>JBBRBZ010000144.1:0-7110 GCA_038205305.1 Gemmatimonadales bacterium | reverse complement strand
CGCCCTGCGATCCGGTGACGTCGCCGGGCAATCGCATCGTACAAAGCATCACGCAATGGCCGGGGAATCGCTCCGAACACCCTGAGAAGATGCCACCATCCCCCCAGACGTCGCAGGGTGCCGAGGACCGCGCCGCTCCGGATTGAGGCGCCCCCCTCCTCCACCAGGACCACGGAGTCCACCACCGGGTCAACCCCATGCTCCGCAAGGAGTTGCTGTCCGACGGCCCCGGCCAGCGCGGCAAAGTGGAAGCGCTCCCCCCGGTCGTGCTGGAGGATGAACTGGACTGTGCGGCTGCACACCCCGCATTCGTCGTCGTACAGCAGAATCGGGTAGTAAATTGCCGGGAAGCCGATACTTGAATCCTCTCGAGACGTCCGACCGGTCAGGCCGCACGCTCGACAGCCAGGGGCACCTGATGCAGCAAATCCGTACCTTCCGTGTTCTTGCCACCCTCGCCGTCGCCGGGTGCAGCAGCAGCACTCCCGTCACCCCGCCACCGCCGCCGCCGCCGACGACGGTTGACCATGTGGTGCTCGACAACGGGGCCTTCACCCTCAACGTCGGTACAACCCGCCAGCTGCAGGCTCGGGCACTGAGCGCTTCGGGTAACCTCCTCACCGACGCCGTCATCAGCTACAACAGTTCCACCCAGACCACCGCCACGGTGAACGGCACCGGGCTGGTCACCGCCGTTGCCCCCGGTACCACCACGATCACCGCCAGCAGCAGTGGCAAGAGTGCTACCCTGGTAGTCACGGTCCAGCTCGTGCCGGTGGCCACCTTCACCGTGACGCTGATCCGCCAGACCATCAAGACCAACGATACCACCAGGGTGATCGCGACGCTGCGCGATGCGGACAACAACCCTCTCATCAACCGCGCCATCCTCTGGCAGTCGAGCGACTCCTCGGTGGCGCTGGTGGGACCGAGCGGCATCATTCTCGGCCTCAATCCCGGCGGGCCGGTCACCATCAGCGGATCGGTGGACGGGAAGACCGCCTCGGTGACCCTGCTCGTCACCCCGGCCACCGTCGGCTCGGTGATGATCGTGCCCGACTCCGCCATCCTGACGCCAGGCACCACGCAGCAATTCAACGTGATCGTCACCGATGAGTTCGGCGGCGTGGTGAGCAACCCCGAGGTGGCCTGGGCCAGTGTCGGAGGGTCGAACGGCTCCGTGTCGCCCACTGGCATGGTGACGGCCGTGTCGGTCGGTGACCTGCTCCTGCTCGCCACCGTGGGCGGGGTCACGGCGCAGTCGCTGGTGCGCATCTCCCTGCCCGAACTGGCCAAGTTCCGGATCTCCGTCAACAATCACCTGATCTATCCGGTGGCGATCACCCAGAACGACGTCGTCGTCGGCCAGGCCTCGCCGAATGCGATCACCGTGGTGGAGCGGCCGATGACCGATCATGCCGTCTTTGGCTGGGCGCTGGTGCGGCCCGGCGGTATGGGCGAGCCGATGTACGACGCGCTGCCGGTGATCAACAACCCCACCGGCACCGTGTCGATGAACGTGACCAATGTCCTCTCCGATGGCCGCGTCTTCTTCGCCCCGGTGCTGCGCAGCCTGAACGGCGCCAAGAACCCGATCGACTTCCCGCAAGTCTGGGCGGCGTTGCCGTGCCACTGCGCCATCTCCTCCGCTGACCTGGTATCCCGCGCGTACGGCTACTGGCAGAGCTTCCCCAATTCGACAATGAAGGTCTTCAACGAATTCAACCCCTCGATCTTCTTCACGGTCGCGATCCCCGCCGTGCAGATCGAGGCCATCACCGGCATCTGGCGCTACAACCTGCTCATCGCACCCTGACGCCTCGGCCCCAGATGCACTGCGCCCCCGTCATCGATGGCCGGTGACGGGGGCGCAGCTGCATTCGGGACAGCAGACGACTACTTCTCCTGATACCCGTTCAGTCGCGCGAGCAGCATGGCAATGACGATCCCCACCACGATCGCGGCGAGGAAGTAGACGATATACTGGAACGGCGGCAGCTCAAGGGTCATGGTTCGCAGCTCCGGAAGTGCGCGGGTCTGGGTCGCTCTCCCCCCAACTTAACGCCGGGTGGGCGTTGGGTGGAACTCCGCCAGACGGCCCTTGTCGAGCAGGGCCCAGCGATCAGAGGTTGCGGGATTGGGCCGGGAACCTATCTTGCGACCCCATGGCAACCTTCAAGAGTTGGCTCTTTCGGATCGTCGTCGGTCTGGCTGGCGTCATTGTGGTGGCGGTCGCCGCCATCTACCTCATCAGCGGCGCCCGACTCGGCAAGCACTGGGACATCACCCCGGAGGCGGTCGCGATTCCGACCGACTCGGCCTCGATCGCCCGCGGTGCCCACATCGCCGAGGTGCGCGGCTGCCAGGGCTGCCACGGACCGAACCTGGCCGGCGGCACCTTTATTGACGCACCCATCGTGGCGCGGCTGTGGGCACGCAACCTGACGCCCGGCAAGGGCGGCGCCGGTGCGACCTACACCAATGCCGACTGGGTGCGCTCCATCCGCCACGGCGTCCGTCCCAACGGCTCGGCCCTGCTCTTCATGCCCGCGCAGGAATTCAACCAGCTCAGCAACGGCGACCTCGGTGCGCTGATCGCCTGGCTCAAGACGGTGCCGCCAGTCGATACCGCCTATCCGAAGAGCAAGATTGGTTTCCTCGGACGCGTGCTCTACCTGAGTGGCATGCTGCCGCTGGTGCCCGCCGAAGTGATCAATCAGACGGCGCCTCGTCCGGCGGACGTACCGGAAGGCGAGACCGTCGCCTACGGTCAGTATCTCGCGGGCTCATGCGCCGGCTGTCACGGCGGCGGGTTCTCAGGCGGCAAGGTGCCCGGTGCACCACCGGAGATGCCGCCGGCGCGCAACCTCACGCCCGACAGCACCAGCGGCATCGGCAAGTGGACATTGGCGAATTTCCGCGAGGCCCTGCGCACCGGCATGCTTCCCGATGGGGTGCAGATCGACACCATCGCCATGCCGATTGCGGCAACCCGTCACCTCAGCGACCTCGAAAGCAGCGCACTCTTCCGCTACTTCATGTCGTTGCCGGCGAAGCTGTACGGGAATCGCTGACAACACTGTGAGGTAAACACCAGCTGCACGAATTTCGTCGCAGCAGCCCGCTATCCTTCCTCCGCAGGGACTCCCTTCGGAGGACCAGATGAAAAAGCAACTCGGTGCCGAACTTGTTCGCGCAGGCATGGCAACCGTCGACGAAGTGGAGTCGGCCGTACTCGAGGGGGTGGCCAAGCACCATCGCCTGGGTGAAGTCCTGGTGGAACGCGGCGTGCTCGAGGAGCGTGACGTCTACCGCACGCTCGCCATGCTGCACGATGTGCCCTACCGCAGCAGCGAAGAACTCCTCTCGCAGATCGATCCTTCCCTCGCCCGGTCGGTCTCGCCCCGCTTCCAGGAATTCCATCACGTCGTGCCGATCGCGATGCACGACGACCATCTGGTCGTCGCGTCGAGTGATCCGCTGCTGCAGGTGCCAGAACTCGGCGCGGCACTCGACGCGCGCGAGGTCGAGATGGTGCTGGTCACGCCCACCGATCTGCGCCGGTTGCGGATGGCGATGGCGCTGGAGCAGGCCGGCCGGGACCAAGTGCCGACGCCACTGGCGGAGCAGGCCCAAGACCTGCTCACCACCGACGTCTCGACCAACGAGTCGGCGCTGCGGCTGCTCGACGAGCTCCTGCTCGACGCCGTGACGGAACGCGCCAGTGACATCCACATCGAAAGCTATCGCGGCCGGACGCGCATCCGGCTCCGCGTCGACGGCGACCTGCGCGATCTCAAGCATTACAACCCCACCGACCTGCAACGGCTCGGCCTGGTCAACGTCATCAAGGTGCGCGCCGGCCTCGACATCGCCGAACATCGACTGCCGCAGGGTGGCCGCTTCGCGACGCGATCGGGCAAGCAGACCTTCGACATCCGCACCCAGACGCAGCCCTGCCTGCACGGTGAGCACGTGGTGATGCGGCTGCTGCCGCAGGACACCAAGCTGGTCGGCATCGACGAACTCGGCTTCCCGCCACCGATCGCGAAGATCTATCGCCGGCTGCTCGATTCCCCCGGCGGGTTGATCCTGGTCGTCGGTCCGACCGGTTCGGGCAAGTCGACCACGCTCTATGCCGGACTCCAGGTGCTCGCCGCCGACACGTCG
Source organism: Gemmatimonadales bacterium (assembly GCA_038205305.1). Classification (GTDB taxonomy): domain Bacteria; phylum Gemmatimonadota; class Gemmatimonadetes; order Gemmatimonadales; family GWC2-71-9; genus Palsa-1233. Next base: position 2,940 of record JBBRBZ010000144.1, on the reverse strand, counting down.
CGCAAGGTGATCACAGTGGAGGATCCGATCGAGTATGCCCTCGACGGCATCCAGCAGACGCAGGTCCGCCCCGAGATCGGCTTCGAGTTTGCAACCGCGATGCGCGCCTTCGTGCGCGAGGATCCCGATGTGATTCTCGTCGGCGAGATTCGCGACGGCGAGACGGCGCTCGAGGCGCTGCGCGCATCGCAGACCGGTCACCTGGTACTCTCAACACTCCACTGCAACGACACCGTCGATGCGGTGCAGCGGTTGGTGGACCTCGGCATGCATCCCAATTCCATCGGCAGCGAACTGCTCGCCGTCTTCTCGCAGCGACTCGCCCGCCGGATTTGCGACGGTTGCCGCGCACCTGCCGATCCCGACCCGGTGCTCGCGGCGGAGATCTTCCCCGACGGCATTCCCGCCGACATGCACTTCTTCAAGGGGACGGGATGCGACCACTGTCGCGGCAGTGGCTGCTACGGCCGCATCGCCGCGATCGAGTACCTGCCGGCGAGCCCCGACCTCCGCAAGGCGATCTCGCGGCGCGCCACCGTCGATGAATTGCGAGGCCACGCCATCGCCGGTGGACTGCTGCCGCTGCGCGACCATGCCCTCTCGCTCGTGAATGCGGGTATCATTCCTCTCGATGAGTTGAAGATGATGCTGCCTCCCGAGCGATTGGCACCGGAGCGATGAGAATGAAGTCTCGAAGGAGAACTCCACCAATCCTGACGGCGCTGCTGCTGGCGTCGCCGCTGTCCGCCGCGAAAGCCACGCCCAAGCCGGTCGCACCCCACGTCGCGGCCGCCAAGCCGGTGGACCTGCTCTACCGCGAAATCGGACTCGAAGGCATTCTCACCCTCGACGCCTTTCGCGCCAGCATCGCCAGCGCCGAACAGCATGGCATCACCCCGCGGATGGTGATGATTGCCGACCTGCGCCAGCCCAGCACCGCCCAGCGGCTCTATGTCATCGACCTCGAGGCGAAGCGCCTGATGCTCCGCACCTGGGTGGCACACGGCCAGGGTTCAGGCGACCTGACCGCCGATCGCTTCAGCAATCGCGACGGCTCCCACGCCTCCTCGCTCGGCCTCTATCGGGTGGGATCGGAAATCCAGAGTCCCAAGCACGGCCCGGCCCTGCTGCTCGAGGGACTCGACCGGGGCATCAACGACAAGGCGCGCGCGCGGGAGATCATCATCCACAGCGCCGACTACGTCAGCCAGAATTTCATCGACGGGCACGGCCGCCTCGGACGCAGCTGGGGCTGCCCCGCGGTGCCGCGTGAAGTGATCGGCCAGCTCATCGATCTTCTCGCCGACGGCGGCCTGCTCTACGTCTACGGCGGATGACCCGCGCCCTGTCTCGCGTGACCGCCGGATCGCTCGCGTGCATCGGCTTGCTCCTTGTCCTCGGATGCGCCAAGAAGCCTGAACCGCCCTCGGTGATCGACCAAGGAAGAAGCGTCGCTCGGGTGTTCGAGACGGCACATCCCTACAGCAAGCGGATGATCGACTCCACCGACCTCGCTCGCCTCTTCGAGCAGCACCACGTGTCTGCTGCAGATTCCGGCGCGATCATCGACTTCTACCAGCGACGCGACATGCTGTACGCCTGGATCGTCGGCGACTCGCTCACGGCGAGCGCCGAATCGTTCATCGATCTGGCCAATGGTGGGGAAGGTGTAGCACCGACAGACACGGGGACGGCCTCGCGCCTCACCGCGATTCACGACTCGGCCCATGCGCTGGCGGAGCGCGGAGTGGCATGTGCGAGTTGCCTCGCCGACCTCGAGCTGGAGCTGACGGCGGAGTTCTATCGCTTCGCCGACCGCCGCTACAACGGCTATCTCAGCCGAGACATGCGCGACCTCAACTGGTTCATTCCGCACGGCAAGAAGGATCTGACCAAGCTGCTCGATTCGCTGGCCGTGGGGCAGCTCGACCTTTCCGCCTATGAACCGATGCATCCGCAGTATCAGCTGTTGAAGGCGGCCATTGGGCGCTACCAGCTGCTGCGCGGCGATGCATGGCCCGCGCTTGCGCTCCCGGCGGGCAAGAAGAAGCTCGTGGCCGGTGATAGCAACGCGGTGATCGGTGAGATCGGCAATCGGCTGCGACGGCTCGGCGACCTCGATTCGGCCACGGTCGGTGATCGCCTCGACAGCGCGTTTGTCGTGGGGGTGAAGCGCTTCCAGGATCGCCACGGCTTGCAGCCCGACGGGGTGATCGGCGCCGGCTTTCTGCGCGCGGTGAACGTGACGCCCGAGGCCCGGCTCCGCACCATGGCCATCAACATCGAGCGCTTGCGCTGGGTACCGGAGCAGCAACCGCCCGACCTGATCCTGGTCAACATCCCTGAGTTCCGGCTGCACGTCTTCGAGGGCGATTCGCAGGTGATGCAGATGGCGGTGGTGGTGGGGGCGCGGGCGACCCACACCGTGGTCTTCAGCGACACGCTCTCGACGGTGGTCTTCTCACCGAGCTGGACCGTGCCGGCCAGCATCACCCGAAATGAGATCCTGCCGGCCATCCGTCGCGACCCGGACTATCTCCGCAAGCACAACATGGTCATCATCGGCGGCAGCAAGACGCTCCCCGTCGTCCGCCAGAATCCCGGGCCCGACAACTCGCTCGGGAGGGTGAAGTTCCTCTTCCCCAACAGCTACGACATCTACATGCACGACACGCCGGCCAAGAGCCTCTTCAGCGCCGACCAGCGTGCCTTCAGTCATGGTTGCATCCGGGTGAGCGAGCCACAGAAGCTGGCCGAGTTCCTGCTGGCCGACGACTCCACCTGGACCACGGACCGGATCGAGAGCGCGATGGCCTCTGGCCGCGAACAACCGGTGCCGCTCAAGCACAAGCGGCCGGTGCAGATCGTCTACTTCACCGCGTGGGTGGACGCTCAGGGGCGGGTCAACTTCCGCGACGACGTCTATGGTCACGACGCCCA
>JBBRBZ010000143.1:0-7126 GCA_038205305.1 Gemmatimonadales bacterium | reverse complement strand
CGGTCAGGACGGTCACACCCTGCGCACTCGTTGGGCGGCATCGGTCACCCCCGCCCACGTGCTCCCCGAATACCCCAGGCCACAGATGGTTCGGCTCGCGTGGACCAACCTGAACGGTGAGTGGGACTACGCCATCACCGGCGCAGACGATGCCCGCCCGGCGACCTGGCAGGGGAAGATTCTCGTCCCCTTCCCTGTCGAATCGCAGCTGAGCGGTGTGCAGAAGGCCGTCACGCCCTCGGAACGCCTCTGGTATCGACGGACCTTCACCCGACCAACCGCACCGCGCGACAACCGCGTCCTGCTCCACTTCGGTGCGGTGGACTGGGACGCCACCGTCTGGGTCAACGGCAAAGAGGTCGGCAGTCATCGCGGCGGCTATGATCCCTTCACCTTCGACATCACCGACGCGCTCACCAAAGGACCACAGGAACTGGTCGTTGCGGTGCGCGACCCATCCGACAGCGGCCAACAGCCGCGCGGCAAGCAGGTGCTCAAGCCCGAAGGCATCTGGTACACCGCCGTCACCGGCATCTGGCAGACCGTCTGGCTCGAACCGGTACCGGCGGGCCACATTGACGGGATCATCATCACGCCCGACATCGACGCTGGCACAGTCCGAGTGCATGTCGACGGTACCCGCACCACCAGCGTCGACGACCGGATCGTGGTCAGGGCGAAGAGTGGTGACAAATGGATCGCCACCGCGCATGCCCCATTCGGCTACGATGTCACGCTCCACCTTCCCCGACCTCATCTCTGGTCGCCTGACGACCCCTTTCTCTACCAACTCGAGATCAGTCAACACGGCCGGGACGTCCTCGAGGATCAGGTGACCAGCTACGTCGGCATGCGCAAGATCTCCCTCGGCCACGACGCGGCGGGAGTCACCCGGCTCTTCCTCAACAACAAACCGCTCTTCCAGTACGGCATGCTCGACCAGGGATGGTGGCCCGACGGGCTCTACACACCGCCGAGCGATGAGGCGATGCGCTTCGACATCAGCACCATGAAGCGCCTCGGCTTCAACATGATCCGCAAGCATGTGAAGGTGGAGCCGGCGCGATGGTATCGCCTGGCCGACAGCATCGGGATGCTGGTGTGGCAGGACATGCCGAGCGGTGACAACAAGACCGTCGCGGCGCAGACGGAATTTGCTGAGGAGTTGCGCCATGAAATTGACGGACTGCGCAATCATCCGGCGATCGTCATGTGGGTCCCGTTCAACGAGGGGTGGGGTCAGCACGCGACCGAGAAGACGGTGGCGTGGGTGAAGGCGTACGATCCAACACGCCTGGTAAACAACGCCAGTGGCTGGACCGACAAACATGTCGGCGATGTCTCGGACGTCCATTCTTATCCGGGACCGGCGATGCCGGCGCTCGAGCCGAATCGCGCGGCGGTGCTGGGCGAATTCGGCGGCCTCGGCCTTCCACTCGATGGCCACACCTGGGTCAACCGGAACAACTGGGGCTATCGCAGCTACGCCGACACCGTCGCACTGGGTGACGCCTATCGCGACCTGATGCACCAACTCAAGTTTCTGATTGGCGACGGTCTCTCGGCGGCGGTCTATACCCAGACGACCGATGTGGAAGTGGAAGTCAACGGCCTGATGACCTATGATCGAGAAGTGGTGAAGTTGCCTGCTTCGGCCATTGCCTCCGCCAAGGCGCTGTTCGGCCCACCGCCGACGATCCGGACGGTGATGCCGACTTCGCTCGACGTGGCCCAGTCGTGGCAATTCACGACCACGGCACCCGCCGCCGGCTGGTTCCAGCCGGGCTTCGACGACCACGGCTGGGATCAGGGCATCGGTGGCTTTGGCAAGACCGGGACCCCGGGGGGCGTGGTCCGCACCCCGTGGACCAGCTCGGACATCTGGCTCCGCCGGAGTTTCGAGCTTACCTCCACCGCCCTGGTCGACCCGCACTGGCGCATCCACCACGATGAGGATGCCGACGTCTACCTCAACGGGGAGCTCGTGGCGCACTTCAGCGGCTACACTTCAGGGTACGTGCGGGTGCCACTTGAGGCCCGGGCTCGCTCGGCGCTCCGGGTCGGCAAGAATATCATCGCCATTCACGTCCACCAGACCACCGGCGGACAGTACATCGACCTGGGCCTCGACGAGGTGATTTCCCAATGAGCGCCAGTCCAATTCGCCGGCTTCTGCTTGCCGCGGTCCTGATTCTTGCCGCTGGGTGCGGCCCAGAGGCTCCAGCCAAGGATGTCACGATGCCGAAGCCGTCCACCTTTGCCAGCGCGCCGTTCGACACGGCCCCGGACGGCAAGGCGGTCGAGATGTTCACGCTCACCAACAGCAACGGGATGGTCGTCCGCGCCATGTCCTACGGCGCCATCATCCAATCCATCCAGGTCCCCGATGCCAAGGGCACCATGGGCGACGTGGTGCTCGGTTTCGACTCCCTCGCCCAGTATGTCAAGGACTCGCCCTATTTCGGCGCGGTGGTGGGTCGTTACGGCAACCGGATCGCCAAGGGACGCTTCCGCATCGCCAACGCGGTCTACACCCTGCCGATCAACAACGGCCCCAACTCGCTGCACGGCGGACTCAAGGGCTTTGACAAGCAGGTGTGGCAGGCCGAGCAAATTCGCAGCGACAGCAGCAATGGTGTGGCGTTCACACTGGTGAGCCCCGATGGCGACCAGGGCTATCCCGGCAAGCTCACCGCGCGGGTCACCTACACCCTGATGAACATGCGCAACGAGCTGGTAATCGACTACGAGGGCTCCGCCGACAAGGCGACGCCGATCAATCTCACCAATCACAGTTACTTCAACTTGGCCGGCACGGGCGACATCCTGAAGCATGTGCTCACGCTCGACGCGGACAGCATGACACCGGTCGATGCCACACTGATCCCCACCGGAGCAATCACCGCCGTGGCCGGCACGCCGTTCGACTTCCGCTCGCCAGTGGCCATCGGCGCCCGCATCGATGCCAAGGACGAGCAGATCCATAACGGTGGCGGCTACGACCACAATTTTGTCATCAACCGCACCGGCCCCGGTCTGGTGCATGCCGCGCACGTGGTCGACTCCACAAGCGGACGCACGCTCGACGTCTCGACCACCGAACCAGGCGTGCAATTCTACACCGGCAACTTTCTCGACGGCACGCTCACCGGCAAGGGTGGCCGCGTCTACCAGCGACGCAGCGCCTTTTGCCTCGAGACCCAGCATTATCCCGACTCACCCAATCATGCCAACTTCCCCTCGACGATCCTGTCGCCCGGTGGCGTCTACAAGTCACGCACCGTCTTCGCCTTCGGCGTGACCAAGTAGTCGGAGCCCATTTCTCATGAGCCTGCAGAGCGCCACCCACTCGCTCCTCCGCGCCCAATCCCTCGGCCTCTCCGCGGTCCTGGTGATCCTTGCTACGGTGCTCACCGTGGTGTCGGGATCACATGTCGACCCGATGACGGGGGCCTCGGTCAACAATTTCCTGAACGCGCACACCTTGCTCCAAATGGCAACCGACGCCAGCACCTTCGCCATCATGGCGGTCGGTGCCACGCTGATGATCATCTCCGGCGGCATCGACCTCTCGGTCGGCGCGGTCTACGCCATCTCCGGTGTCGGCATGGCGATGGTACTGCGTGCCTTGGGACCAATGGCGCCGGTCCCGACGGTGCTGGTGGGATTGGTGACTTGTCTGGCGATCGCGGGCCTCTGCGGGCTGGCCAACGGCGTGATGACGATCGGCCTCGGAGTACATTCGTTCATCATCACCCTCGGCACGATGTGGATCTTTCGCGGTCTCGCCTTCGTGGCGAGCCAGGCTGAGTCGATTCTCGTCCCCACATCACTCATCGGCGCGGTGAAGGCGTCGCTCGGCTTGGGCGAGTCGCTCTCCCCCGTGCCGCTGCTGGCGATGCTCGGCCTCACCGCGATCGGCGCCGTCTTCCTCACGCGCACGGTCATGGGACGCCACGTGCTCGCGGTGGGGGGCAACCCTGAAGCAAGCCGCTTCGCTGGTCTGCGGGTGGATCGCATCCGGCTTGGGGTCTTCCTCTGGTCGGGGCTCACCGCGGGCTTCGCCGCCTTTCTCGGCGCCGGCTACTACGGCTCGGCCACCTCGTCGGATGGCACCGGTTATGAGCTGTATGTCATCGCCGCAGCGGTAGTAGGCGGCGCCTCGCTGCAGGGGGGGAAGGGGAGCGCGATCTCCTCGACGCTCGGGGCGCTGCTCATTGTGCTCATTCGTCAAGCCATCCGCACGCTCCACCTCGATCAGAACTACGAGTGGATCATCATCGGATCGGCGATGATCATCGCAGTGGTGCTGGACCAGAGCGGCAGCCGACTGCTGGCCAAGCGGATGGCGCGCGCCGCCGCCTCGCCACCGTGACAAGCTCCGTCTCGTTCCGGGGAATCACCCGGCGCTATCCCGGCATCACGGCACTGGACGATGTCTCCTTCGATATTGCCGCGGGGAGTTGTCATGCCATCTGTGGCGAGAACGGCGCCGGCAAGAGCACGCTCGGAAAAATCCTTGCCGGTATCGAGCATCCCGATGCGGGATCGATCGTGCTCGGCGGCGAAGTGATGACGTTTGACGGCCCGCGCGAGGCGCTTGCCGCCGGGGTTGCAATCGTGCACCAGGAGCTCGCCTTCTGCGAGCATCTGTCGATCGCGGAGAATCTCTGCCTGAGCTGCATCCCGACTCGGTGGGGCATGGTGGACCGAGCCGCGCTCGACCGGGAGGCGCGCTCGCTGCTGGTGAAGGTCGGGGCGACTCTCGACCCGGCGCGCGCCCTCGGCACACTCAGCATCGCCGAGCAACAACTGGTGCAGATCGCGGCGGCCGTGGGTTGCGGGGCGCGGGTGGTGGTGTTCGACGAACCCACCAGCTCGCTCAGCGAAGGCGAGGCGCAGCGACTCTACTCCCTCATTCGTGAGCTCACCGCGACCGGCGTGACGGTGATCTACGTCAGCCACCGGATGCCGGAGATCTTCCTCCTGAGCGACACGGTCACGGTGCTGCGCGATGGTCGCCACGTGGCCACGACGCCAACGGCAGAGCTCGACGAGACGACCGTGGTGCAGCAGATGATCGGTCGCAAGCTGGAGCAGTATTTCCCTGCCCACATCGGCGCGACGGCGGGGGAAGAGCTGCTGCGCGTGGAGCATCTCTCCAGCCCCGGCAAGTTCTCCGACGTCTCCTTCTCGCTGCGCGCCGGTGAAGTGCTCGGTCTGGCCGGGCTCACCGGTGCTGGTCGTTCGGAGATCGCGCGGGCCATCTTCGGGCTCGACGCCGAGGCCACCGGCTCCGTCCTGGTACGCGGGAGGCCGGTGCGGATCGGCTCCCCGAGGTCGGCGATGCGTCACGGCATCGGCCTCGTGCCAGAGGACCGCAAGCGCCAGGGACTGGTGCTCTCGATGCTGGCCCGGGAGAACACGACGCTCACCGTGCTCGAATCACTCTCCCGCTTCAGCTTCGTCCGCCGTAAGGAGGAGCGCGAGCTCGCACTCGATCACTTCGAGCGGCTCAAGGTGCGGACCGGCCTGCTCGAGTCCCCGACCACGGCGCTTTCCGGTGGGAACCAACAAAAACTGGTGATCGCCAAGTGGCTCGCGGCGAAAAGCTCGATCTTGATTCTCGACGAGCCGACGCGAGGCGTTGATGTTGGCGCCAAGGCCGAACTGCACGCCTGGATCGACAAGCTCGCCTCTGAGGGCGCAGCGATCCTGCTCATTTCAAGCGAGCTACCGGAACTCCTCTCCCTCTCGACCAGGGTACAGGTGCTGCGCGACGGGCGGATGGCCGGCGAGCTCGGCCGCGACGAAGCCAATCAGGACAGCGTGCTCCGACTGATGGCCGGGATCGCCTAGTTCGCTCCAACCGGTGCCGCGCAGTATGTTCACAGCCTCCCCCATTTCCCGGGATTGACCATGTCACTCCGTTTCGACCTCCGTCATCTGCTCTCCCTGCTGACCATCACGCTCGTGGTGGCCGCCTGCAATCACGGCGGGACCATGGCCCCGCAAGCAACGACGCCCAAGTCGATGCTCGCCGCCACCCCTCCGATGGGATGGAACAGCTGGAACAAATTCGGTTGCAAGATCGACGAAAACCTGATTCACGAGACGGCCGACGCCATGGTCAAGTCCGGGATGAAGGCCGCGGGCTACCAGTACGTCAACATCGATGATTGCTGGATGGCGAAGGAACGCGATGCCAAGGGGAACCTGCAGCCCGACCCGGTGCGCTTCTCGCACGGTATCAAGGCGCTGGCCGACTACGTGCACAGCAAGGGACTCAAGCTCGGCATCTACTCCTCGGCGGGCACCGGCACCTGCGAGAAGTTCCCGGCCTCGCTCGATCATGAAGTCGCCGACGCCAACACCTTCGCGTCGTGGGGCATCGACTACCTCAAGTACGACAACTGCAACAACCAGAAGCGACCGTTCTACGAGCGCTACGACGCGATGGCCAAGGCGCTGCGCGCCACCGGACGGCCGATCGTCTTCTCACTTTGCGAATGGGGCGAGAACAAGCCGTGGGAGTGGGGCCGGCAGGTGGGTGGCCAGCTCTGGCGCACCACCGGCGACATCAGCGACCGCTGGAACTCGATGCTTGGTATTCTCGATCGTCAGGTGGGACTGGAGAAGTATTCCGGCCCAGGCGGCTGGAACGACCCCGACATGCTCGAGGTCGGCAACGGCCGGATGTCACAGGACGAGTACGTCGCCCACTTCTCGCTTTGGGCGCTGCTCAACGCCCCGCTCATCTCCGGCAATGACCTGCGCAGCATGTCCGATTCCACCCGAGCCATCCTCACCAACAAGGATGTCATCGCGGTAGATCAGGACTGGGGTGGCATGCAGGGCACCCGCATCCGCAAGGACAGCATGACCCAGGTCTGGGCCAAGCCGATGCATGACGGCTCCAAGGCGGTGGTCCTGCTCAACCGTGGCGATCAACCCGCCAACATCAGTGTCACCGCCACCGAACTCGGTCTCCGCGCCGCGCCGAGCTATGCCGTGAACGATCTCTGGACCAAGGCCCGGACCACGACCCCGGACAAGGTGACGGCACAGGTGCCGAAGCATGGCGCGGCGATGTTCATCATCAAAGCACGATAGACAAAGCCGAGAG
>JBBRBZ010000142.1:0-7131 GCA_038205305.1 Gemmatimonadales bacterium | reverse complement strand
CGGTGCCCGTGAGCGGTGCATTCAGGACGACGTACCCTTGCCAGATGTCGGCGTTGGGTCCGAGGTCCAGGCCGGCGGACTTCACCACCGCCGCGTTCTGGCCGAAGAAACCCTCGAAATGGAAACCTGCTCCGACCCGGTCCGTTGGGGCAGCACGATCGAGCGTCACGTTCGCGACGTTGAGCATGAACTCGTCGAGCCGCCGGCCATAGAGTCGACCAACGATGGTCCGGTCGACGCCCCGGCTGCTGTAGGTATAGCTGCTGGTGAGCGAACCGGTCAGCGTCACCGGGGCCGCCGCGTTCGCCTGACCCGGGAGGACCCCGGGAAGCAGCATGGCGGCCATGATCAGCGCGGTCGTCCGTGTGCTCGCTGTTCTGGATGATGCCGTCTTCACTGTGCCGTTCCCGGCCGCGGGGCTAAGCTGTCGAGTGCAATGTTGAGCAGCAGGACGTTCACGCGCGGCTCACCAAAGAAGCCGAACTGCCGCCCTTCGGTGTTCTGCCCCAGGATGGCGCGGACCTTCTCTTCGCTGACCCCCCGCGCCGTGGCGACGCGGGCCACCTGCAGCTCGGCATTCGCCGGCGAGATGTGCGGATCGAGCCCCGAGGCCGACGCGGTGACCATGTCGGACGGAATCTTGCCTTTGGTCGCGCCATCCTCGGTGACCACCGCCGCAACGGCACCGGCCACCAGCGTGTCCGCCAGCTTGCGATCGGTGGGTCCCTTGTTGGTACCACCAGACGCGCTCGCGTCATAGCCACTGCCGGCGGCCGACGGACGGGGATGGAAATACCAGGCCTGGGTGAAGGGCTGCCCGATCAGGGCGCTACCCACCACCTTGCCGTGCACCGTGACCAGCGAGCCGTTGGCTTGTCGGGGGAAAAGCAACTGAGCCAGCCCGGTGACGACGCCCGGATAGAGCACGCCGGTGATGCCGCAGAGAAGCAGGGTCAGGACGATCGCGGGACGCAACTGTTTGCGCAGCATGATCACACCAGCCGGAGGAAGACGAGGGAGAGGTCGATGAGCTTGATGCCGGCGAACGGAATCACCATGCCGCCAAGCCCGTACACCAGCAGATTGCGGCGCAGGATGATGCTGGCACCCGCGGGCCGATAGGTCACGCCACGAAGGGCGAGCGGGATCAAGGCGACGATGATCAGCGCGTTGAAGATCACGCTCGCGAGAATGGCCGATTCGGGCGAATGCAGGCGCATCACGTTCAAGGTATTGAGCGCCGGATAGGTCACTGCGAACATTGCCGGGATGATGGCGAAGTACTTGGCCACGTCGTTGGCAATCGAGAAAGTGGTGAGCGAGCCGCGGGTCATCAGCAACTGCTTCCCGATCTCGACAATCTCGATGAGCTTGGTTGGGTTGGAGTCGAGGTCGACCATGTTGCCCGCCTCGCGCGCGGCTTGGGTGCCGCTGTTCATCGCGACCCCAACGTCGGCCTGAGCCAGCGCGGGCGCGTCGTTGGTGCCGTCGCCCGTCATGGCGACCAGGCGACCGCCATGCTGCTCACGCCGGATCAGGGCGAGCTTGTCTTCCGGCTTCGCCTCGGCGAGAAAGTCATCGACTCCCGCTTCCTGCGCGATGGCCGCGGCGGTGAGCGGATTGTCGCCGGTGATCATCACGGTGCGGATGCCCATGGCGCGGAGCCGGTCGAAGCGCTCGCGCATGCCACCCTTGACGATGTCCTTGAGATAGATGGCCCCGAGCACGCGAGTGGCGCCATTGCTGCGCTCCGCGACCACCAGCGGCGTGCCGCCCTGCCGGGCGACACGCTCGACGATGGCCTCGAGGTCCGGTGGCACATGCCCGTCGGCCTCGCGCACCCAGCGGGTCACCGCATCGCCGGCGCCCTTCCGCAGTTGCACGGTGCCCATGTCGACACCGCTCATCCGGGTCATGGCGCTGAACGGGACGAAGGTCATCTGCTGATGTTCCGGGGTCTCAGCCACCGGCCGGCCGCGGAGATTGAACTGTTCCTTGGCGAGAACGACGATACTGCGCCCTTCCGGCGTCTCATCGGGTAGCGAGGCCAGCTGCGCCCGGTCGACCAGCTCCTCGATTGCCACGCCGGGCACTGGAATGAACTCGACTGCCTGACGATTGCCGAGGGTAATGGTGCCGGTCTTGTCGAGCAGCAGGGTGTTCACGTCACCAGCCGCCTCCACCGCCCTGCCGCTGGTGGCGATGACATTCTGCTGAATCATCCGGTCCATCCCGGCGATGCCGATGGCCGAGAGGAGGCCACCGATGGTGGTAGGGATCAGGCACACCAGCAGGGCTACCAGGACCGGAACGGCCACGGCGCCGCCAGAGTAGATGGCGAACGGCTGCAGCGTGACCACCGCGAAGAGGAAGATGATCGTCAATCCCGACAGCAGGATGGTGAGAGCGATTTCATTGGGCGTCTTCTGCCGCTTGGCGCCTTCCACCAAGGCGATCATCCGGTCAAGGAAGGTCTCGCCTGGGTTGGCAGTGATACGAATCACCAGGAAATCGGAGAGCACTTTGGTGCCACCGGTGACGGCACTGCGATCACCACCCGATTCGCGCACCACGGGGGCCGACTCGCCGGTGATGGCCGATTCGTCCACCGAGGCGACGCCCTCGATCACTTCCCCGTCGCCCGGGATGTGGTCGCCGGGCAGACAGACCACCACATCACCGGCGCGCAACTGATCGGCGGCAACCATCGCGAACTGATCACGGCGTGCCGGGTCGGACAAGCGCTTGGCCTGGGTGTCGCGGCGGTTCTTCCGCAGGGAATCGGCCTGGGCCTTGCCGCGCCCTTCGGCCATCGCCTCGGCGAAGTTGGCGAAAAGCACCGTGAACCAGAGCCAGACAGCCACTTGCAGGGTGAAGCCCAAATGGCCCCGACCCGCCGCCAGATCAGAGAAGAGCACGACGGTGGTCACCAAGCTGCCGAGCAGCACGACGAACATCACCGGATTGCGCACCATGTGACGCGGGTCAAGCTTGGTCACCGCCTCACGCAGGGCGCGACGGACGATCGGCGGATCGAGCAGAGGACGCTGGGTAATCGGCATATCAGAAGAGCCCTCCCTGGCCCATCATCAGGTGTTCGACAATGGGACCAAGCGAGAGCGCCGGGAAGAAGGTCAGGGCACTCACGATCAGGATCACCGAGACGAGCAGAACGACGAAGAGCGGCGTGGTCACCGGAAAGCTTCCGGCGGACTCGGGCGCGGCCTTCTGCTCGGCGAGGAAGCCCGCGAGGGCGAGCATTGGCACCATCATCGCGAAGCGACCGATGAGCGTATTGAGCCCGAGCAAGGTGTTGTAGAAGTAGCTCGACCCGGTCAGGCCCGCGAAGGCGCTGCCGTTGTTCGCCGCCGTCGAAGAAAAGGCATAGAGAATCTCCGAGAGGCCGTGCGGGCCGCCATTATTGAGGCCGGTCAGGCCGGGCTTGAGCACGACAGCGATGGCGGTCATGGTCAGAATGGCGGCCGGGAAGACCAGGGCATACAGCATGGCCATCTGCACTTCCCTGGCGCGGATCTTCTTGCCCAGATATTCCGGGGTCCGCCCGACCATCAAGCCAGCGATGAACACGGTGAGCACCACCATCATCAGGATGCCATACAGCCCGGCACCGACCCCACCGAAGACCACCTCACCCAGCTGCATGTTGACCATCGGTACCAGACCGCCGAGAGGCGTGAACGAATCGTGCATGGCGTTCACGGCGCCACAGGAGGCATCGGTGGTGACCGTGGCGTAGAGGGCGGAGTTGGCGATGCCGAACCGCACCTCCTTCCCTTCCATGTTGCCGCCGGGATTGGTGGCCGATGCCACCACATCAACGCCGCGCGCCGCATGAATCGGGTTGCCGCGGGCTTCGGCCCAGTAGGCCGTCGTCACCCCACCCGCGAAGAGCACGAACATCGCCGACCACACCGCCCAACCATGCCGCTGGTTGCCCACCATGCGACCGAGCAGATAGGTCAGCGCGGAGGGGATCATGAAAATCGTGAACATCGACCAGAAGTTGGACCACGGCGTGGGGTTCTCGAACGGATGCGCCGCGTTGGCATTGAAGAAGCCGCCACCGTTGGTGCCGAGCTGCTTGATCGCTTCCTGGGAGGCAACCGGCCCCATCGCGATGACCTGCTTGGCGCCTTCGAGCGTGGTCACCGTCAGGTAGCTGGTGAAGTTCTGGATGACCCCTTGCTGGACCATGATCAGCGCGACGACCAGCGACAGCGGCAACAGTACGTAGAGGGTGCCGCGGACGGTGTCGACCCAGAAGTTGCCCAGCTTGCCGGCGCTGTGCCTGGCGATGCCGCGCACGAGGGCCACGGCACAGGCAATGCCCACCGCCGCCGAGGCGAAATTATGAAAGGCCAACTGGGTCATCTGCGAGAAGTACGACATCGTCGTCTCGCCGCTGTACGATTGCCAGTTGGTGTTGGTGGTAAACGACGCCGAGGTCTCGAAGGCCTGCCGATCCGGAACCGCCGCGAAATGTTGGGGATTGAGCGGCAGCAAGTGCTGGAGACGGAGCACCAGGTAGGTCAACAGCATCGAGGCGAGCGAGAAGAAGAGCATGGCCCCGGCGTAGCGGGTCCAGTGCTGGTCCTCGGCAGGATCGATGCCCGATGCCCGGTAGATCCATCGCTCAACCGGCGCGAGGAAGCGTAGCGAGCCATCGAAAACCGAGACCAGATAGCGACCGAGCGGCTTCGCGACCAGGAAGACACAGAGCGAGAAGAAGAGGATCTGCAGCCAGCCATTGCCGGTCATATCAGAATCGCTCCGGGCGCAGCATGGTGTACAACAGGTACACCAGCGTTGCCACCGCCAGGACGGTCACCAGAAGAGTCGCGGCGTTCATGACTCGCCTCGATCATCGGATTGGCCGCGACCGAGTACCTCACAGCCACGGACATAGGCAAGCATCAATCCAAAGAAGACGATGCTGCCGAGCGGATAGAACAGGTCCATCATGATGACATCCCTCGCAGAAGTCCCCCACCTACCACGGCGTGGATTCTATGATGGGCATCGCGAAGACCGCACAAAGGCTGCGGTCTCTCGCACAAAGATTTCACAAGGATCCGGCGGCAGTCGCCGCGGGGGCATCAGGCGGTGGGAAGTGTCTCGGGGAGATCGGCTGCAGGAAGCCTGAGGGTGAAGCAGGAGCCGCCACCCGGGCGAGGCGCGTATTGCAGGGTGCCCTGCTGTGCTTCAGCGAGGCCGCGCGCGATGGCGAGCCCGAGGCCGGCGCCACCCACATCGGCGGGGAGGTTGCCGGCCCGCACGAACGGTTCGAATATCTGGTCACGCATTTCGCTGGGGATCCCTGCCCCCCGATCGGCGATCACCAACTCGATCCAGGGCCCCTGCCGCCCCGCAGAGAATTCGATCGGCTCCGCGGGCGGAGCGTACTTGCAGGCATTCTCGATGAGATTCACCAAGATCCGCAGCGATGCCGAGAAGTCGAAGCGGCCGACCAGGAGCGTACCGGCGGCGTCCAGATGGATGTCGAGGCGCCGGGGACCGAGGAATCCCGACACGCGCTGCGCCACCGCGCCGACGAGATCGTCGATGGCGTTCAGTTCGATGGTCGATTGCACCGATCCGCTCTGCAGGCGCGACATGTCGAGCAGGTCGGCCACCATGCGATTCAGGCGATCGGCCTCCTCCTCGATCACGCGGGCGCGGTCGTCGCCGCTGCCGATATCGTGCGCCAGCGCCTTGATGGTGGTGAGCGGCGTGCGCAGGTCGTGCGAGACGGACGCCAGCAGAGCGGTCTTGAAGCGGTCCGCCTCCCGGAGACCCTCCGCCTTGTCGGCCTCACCCTCGAGCCGCATCCGCTCGACGGCCAGGGCGGCGTAGTGGCCGAGCGCCGCGAGGTAGCGCAGCTGATCCTGGTCGAGCGAGGGAATGGCGTCGCCCGAGAGCTCCAACACACCCACGGTTCGGCGGCGCACCTGCAGGGGCAGGAGGATGTTGGTGACGTCGGCCGGTGCATGATCGAGTTCGACCAGGTCGGTCAGCCGGGTGGTACCGTCACGCTGTCGGAGCGCGATCCTGCCATGCTCTTGCACCCAAGGAACCAGCGGCTCCACTGTCGTGAGGCGGTCCTCCGCGGCGGCCGCATGGATCTGGCACGCGGCGAGACCGAGTGTCGAGCGAATCACCTCGGCAATCATCGACAGCGCTTCCTCCGCGCGTGCGACTCCGAGTGTCTCGGCGCCAATGGTCGCGAAACGGTCGACGTCCGCCGCCCGATCACGGGCCACCTTCGCTTCCATCTGGAGTCGATGCAGCAGTCGCGCGGCCACGACGCTGACCACGAGAAATGACACGAGAATCATCCAATCCAACGGATTGTTCACCGTCAGCGTGCTGTAGGGCGGGACAAAGAACCAGTCGAAGAGCAGGAATGCCGCCATCGAGAGGGCCAATCCCAGCCACTGCCCTGCGCGGGCGCTCCCGGCGAGCACCAGCAGGAGGTACGCCAGCGCCACGTGCGTCTTGTCGAGCCGACCGCGCGCCAGCAACAGGGCCAGCGTGACGGCAACCGTGATCAAGGTCCAGCGAAGCAGCTGTCGCCACACCAGCCTGACCTTGGTCACTTCGGGGTCTCGAACTCGGATGGACTGACGAAACGATACCCCACGCCGGGCTCGGTCTGGATATAGCGCGGATGAATCGCGTCGTCTTCGATCTTCCGGCGCAGGTTGGCGACATGCACGCGTAGATACTGCTGGGCGTCGCCGAACTGCCGGCCGGCCCAGACGTCGTGAAAGAGGAACTGGTGCGTCAGCGTGCGGCCGGCATTGACCATCAGGACACGGAGCAGATCCCATTCGATCGGCGTGAGTCGCACCACGGTGCCGCGACGATTCAAGGCACGCCCCACCAGATCGAGATCGAGTTCCCCGATCGCGACGCGGGTGGCACCGGCGGTGTCGGCGGTCATGCTGCGGCGCAGGAGGGCGCGCACCCGCGCCTGCAATTCCGGCGTGCTGAACGGCTTGGTGACATAGTCGTCTGCACCCGCATCGAGCAATTTCACCTTCTCCTCGTCGGAGTGGCGGGCCGAGAGTACCACGATGGGGGCAGCGCTCCATTGGCGGATTTCGCGAC
>JBBRBZ010000141.1:0-7157 GCA_038205305.1 Gemmatimonadales bacterium | reverse complement strand
CAGCTTCACCGCATACGGCAGCGTGGCATTCGTGAGCGCGAGGGTCGAGGTGCGCGGAACCGCCCCGGGCATGTTGGCCACGGCGTAGTGGAGCACGCCTTCCACAAAGTAGGTGGGGTTTTCGTGCGTCGTCGGCTTGATGGTCTCGACACAACCACCCTGGTCGACCGCGACGTCGACAATGACACAACCATCGGGGATCGACTTGAGATCCTCGCGGGTGATCAAATGCGGCGCCTTCTTCCCCGGAATGAGCACCGCCCCGATGATCAGGTCGGCGTCCTTCACAGCATCAAGAATGTTGTGACGATTCGAGAAGACGGTGTTAACGTTGGCGGGCAGCACATCATCGAGATAGCGCAACCGGTCGAGTGAGTTGTCGAGGATGGTGACATTGGCCCCAAGCCCGGCCGCCATCTTCGCCGAGTTGATACCGACCACACCACCGCCGATGATCACCACCTTGGCCGGCGGCACGCCCGGTACGCCGCCGAGCAGCACGCCGCGGCCACCGTAGAGTTTCTCGTTGTACTTCGCTCCTTCCTGCACCGCGAGGCGACCGGCCACCTCGGACATCGGCGTGAGCAGTGGCAACTGGCCACCGGGGAGCTGCACCGTCTCGTACGCGACGGCGATCGCACCGGACTTCATCACCGCGTCGGTCAGCGGGCGATCGGCGGCGAAATGGAAGTAGGTGTAGATCACCAGCCCCGGACGCATGCGGGGCCACTCGACGGCAATCGGCTCCTTGACCTTGATCACCATGTCGGCCTGCGCCCACACTTCATCGGCCGTCGCCAGCATTTTCGCGCCGGCTTTGATGTAGGCCGCGTCAGCGAAGCCGCTGCCGACACCGGCACCAGCTTCGACAGCAACCGAGTGCCCCTCACGGACGAGAACCTCGACGCCAGCCGGGACCAACCCGACACGGTTCTCGTTGGTCTTGATCTCCTTGGGAACGCCGATCTTCATGGCAAGCTCACTGGACGGTAAAGGTTATCCGACCGGTCCGAGGCGGACCGTGGTCATGCGTTCGGGGGCGAGGAATTCTGTGGCCAACCCAGCCACCGTGTCCACGGTCACCCCGTCAATCTCCTGCAGGATCTCATCGATGGAACGATAACGATCATCGTTCAAAACGTGCGAGGCCAGGCGAGTCATCCGGCTGACGGTACTCTCCAGTCCGAGGAGCACTTGCCCGGTCAGTTGCCCCTGCCCATCCGCCAGCTCGCTCGTCGCGATACCCTCGGCGGAAATCCGACGGAGTTCCTCACCAATCGTGTCGAGTGCCTGCGCTGCCGTCTTCGGCGACGTCCCGACGTACACACCAAAGGTACCCGCAGAACGGTAACAGGAATGCCACGCGTACACTGCGTAACAGAGCCCGAGTTCCTCCCGGACTCTCTGGAAGAGGCGACTCGACATGCCGCCGCCAAGGACCGTGGCGGTGAGCGCCAATCCCCAGCGGCGTGGATCCGTCGAGTCGACCGTGTCGGTTCCGATGATGGCGTGGACCTGCTGAAGTTCATCCGCCTCCACCCGATCCACGCCACGCATCGCCGCGCCATATGCCACGGCAGCAAGCGGCGCCCGGTGCTCGCCCGCAAACCACCCCAGCGCATCGAGCAGGTCGAGCACCACTTGATGCTCGACGTTTCCCGCCACAGCGAGCACCATATTGCCGGGGTAATACCCTTCGTCGTGCACCCGACGCAGGTCGGCAGTCCCGAGCGCCTCGACACTCTCGGGCGTGCCGAGGATCGAGAAACCGTAGGAATGCTCCGGCCACATGGTCTCGCTCCACAACTCGGACACCTGATCATCGGGTGTGTCGCGGACACCGCTCAATTCCTCGAGCACGACGTTGCGCTCGAGTTGCAGGTCACTCTCCCGCAACAGCGGCGAGCGAACCAGGTCGGTGAGCACGTCGAGCGCCAGCGGCAGGTCGCGATCGAGGACATGCGCCTGATAGGAAGTTTGGTCACGGGAGGTGTAGGCGTCGAGCGAGCCGCCCCGTGCTTCGAGCGACAGCGCGATGTCGAGGGCGGACCGCTTGGCGGTGCCATTGAACACCATATGTTCGAGGAGGTGGGAGACCCCCATTTTATCGCGGGATTCATGTCCGCTGGCGGTGCGGACCCAGATGCCCGCGGCGGCGGACCGAACGCCATTGAGGCGTTCGGTCACCACCACGAGCCCGTTGGACAGGTCGGTGCGGCGAATGGCAGCGTCGAGCTGGACGGTGCGCATTGGCTGCAACTCAGGGCTTCGGAAGCAGAGCCTTCCGGGACAGGCGCATGCGGCCGCGCTCATCGACTTCGAGGAGCTTGACCTGCACGATGTCGCCCTTCTTCACCACATCTTCGGTCTTCTCGACCCGCTTGTGATCGAGCTCCGAGATATGGAGCAACCCTTCGACGCCCGGCATGATCTCGACGAAGGCACCAAAGGCCGTGATGCTCTTGACCGGCCCTTCGTAGATGGTGCCGACGATCGGCTCGGCGACGATCGCCATGACCATCTCACGCGCCTTGGAACCGGCTTCCTCGCCGACAGCGGCGATGGTGATGAGACCGGTGTCGTCGATGTTGACCTTGGCACCAGAGGCATCCTGGATGCCGCGAATGGTCTTGCCCTTGGGGCCGATCACATCGCCGATCTTGTCCGGCTTGATCTGGATGGTGAAGATCCGTGGCGCCCATGGTGACAACTCGGGACGGTGCGTCGAGAGCACCTTGTTCATCTCACCAAGGATGTGCAGACGGCCCTTCTTGGCCTTGTCGAGCGCTTCCTTCATGATGTCGAGCGAAAGACCCTGGATCTTGATGTCCATCTGGATCGAGGTGATGCCCGCCTCGGTGCCAGCCACCTTGAAATCCATGTCGCCGAGATGATCCTCGGTGCCGAGGATGTCGGTGAGGATGGCGATCCGATCGCCTTCCTTGATCAGTCCCATCGCCACACCAGCGCAGGCCGCCTTGATCGGCACGCCGGCATCCATCAGCGCGAGCGAGCCGCCGCAGACCGTCGCCATCGACGACGAACCGTTCGACTCGAGCACTTCGGAGACCAGACGGATGGTGTACGGGAAATCCTCGAAGTGCGGCAACAGCGGCTGCAACGCCCGCTCGGCCAGCGCACCATGACCGATCTCACGGCGTGACGTGCCACGAATCGGCTTGACTTCGCCCGTGCAATACGGCGGGAAGTTGTAGTGGAGCATGAATGACTTGGTGCTCATGCCGGCCACGTTGATGCCGTCGAGGCGCTGTTCATCATCGGCGGTGCCCAGCGTGACCACCGCGAGCGCCTGCGTCTCGCCACGGGTGAAGAGCGCGGTGCCATGCGGACGGGGCAGCACATGCGCCTCGACCGTGATCGGGCGAATGGTGTCGCCATCGCGACCATCGACGCGCTCGCCCTTGGTCAGGATCTGCTCGCGCATCACCGCGTACTCGACTTCCTCGAGTTCGTTGTTGATCGCCTTGACCTGCTCGGGGAAATCCTCGGCCAGCTTGGCCTGCACATCGCTGCGCACGGCGGCCAGTCCATCGGCCCGCCCAGTCTTGTCCTTGGCATTCATCGCTTTGGCCATCGCCTTCTCGGCCAGCGACTTCACCTTCTTGACCAGCGCCGCATCCTTCGGCATCGGCGCCCAGGTCATCTTGGGCTTCGAGTTCTTGGCGATCAGCTGCAGCTGCAACTTCACCTGCTCGCGGATGCCGACCTGCGCGACCTTCAACGCCTCGACGACCTCCGACTCCGAGATCTCGAGCGCGCCACCTTCGACCATCAGAATGGAATCATCCGAGCCCGCGACCGTGAGGTCGATGGAGGAGAACTCCAGCTGCTGGAAGGTGGGGTTGAGGACCCACTTGTCCTCGATCTTGCCGACCCGCACCGCGGCGATCGGCCCGTTCCAAGGCATCTCCGACATCATCAGCGCCGCCGACACGCCCATTAGGGCGGGGATCGAGGCGTCATTCTCCTGATCGGCCGACATGACCGTCACGAACACCTGCACCTCGTTCTTGAATCCCTCCGGGAAGAGCGGCCGGATCGACCGGTCGATCACTCGGCAGGAGAGAATCTCGTCATCGGTGGGGCGCCCTTCGCGCTTCAAGAAGCCGCCGGGAATCTTGCCTGCGGCGTAGTGCTTGTCGCGGTATTCCACCGTGAGCGGGAAGAACGGGAGGTGGGAGATGTTGGAGGAAACCGTCACCGCAACCAGGAGAACGGTTTCGCCATACTGGACCAGGACGGATCCAGCGGCTTGCTTGGCGAGGCGGCCGGTCTCGATGACCAGCGGGCGGCCCGCGAACTGCGTTTCGATTCTTTGCACGTCATTCCTTCACAGCGTATGAGCACTCCAGAACGCAAAAGGCGCCCCACGGTGCTCGCGTGGGACGCCCTGCAGCTTCAGCCCGGAATCAATTCCGGAGGCCGAGTTCAGTCACCAGGGCACGATAGGCGGAGAGATCGCGGCTCTTCATGTAATTGAGGAGCCGGCGCCGTGTCCCGACCATCTTCAGCAACCCCTGGCGACCATGATGGTCCTTGGAGTGCGTCCGGAAATGCTCGGTCAGGTCGTTGATGCGGGCCGTCAGCAGGGCCACCTGAACCCGGGCAGAGCCGGTGTCGGTCTCGTGCTGACGATGCTTCTCAATGACAGGCTGCTTCTCGATCATGCGATATCCTACCCTGGGTCAAGCTGCGCTTACACTTAGGTCGTCTGATAGCCCTTGAATATACCCGACGTCCCCCGGAGGGGACAACCCCCACCCCCACCAGCGGTTGGCCGGGGCCTCAGGAGCTGAACAGCCGGACGATGTCGTTCTTGAAGGCCACCACCATCATCAGCACCACCAGCGCCAAGCCGACCAGCGAGACCGCCTCCCGCAGCTTGACGGGCAGTGGCCGACGGATGATTCCCTCGACCACCAGGATCAGGAATGCGCCCCCATCCAGCACCGGAATGGGGAGCAGGTTCACCACCGCGAGGTTGATCGAGATGAGTGCCATGAAGGCGAGCAGCGGCTCGATCCCCTGTCGGGCCTGGTCGGCGGCCATCTGACCGATCAGGATGGGTCCGCCAATATTGCTGACCGCCACCTTGCGGCTGAAGAGCCCCCGAATGGTCCGGAAGATCGTCCCAGCCGACTCGACAGTGGCACCGAAACCCGCCTCAACTGCCCCGACGAAGCCGAGTGACTCGGTCTGGAAGTCACTGCGGGCCGAGAGTCCGATTCGGCCGACCATGGCGGAGGTGGAATCACCGGCGACCTCCCGTTCCGCCTTGGGGGTGAGCGTGACGGTGAGGGGAGTGCCCTTTCGCAGCACGGTCAGTGCCAGCTGACGACCGGCCGCAGACTTGATCTGTTCGACGGCATCAGACCACATCGCCACCGGGTGACCGTCCACCGCGATGATCGAATCGCCCACCATCAGGCCCGCCTTGGCCGCGGGGTAGCCGGGCGCGAGATAGCCGATCACCGCGGACTGCAGCGGCTCGAGCGCCTCGGCGGCGAGTTGGGCCCGCTGGATGAGCGCGTCGCGATGGAGCGGGATCGAGAGCGGAGACTGTCCCTCGAAGGTGAATTGCACGTCGTTTTCAGAGCTCGCGGTGATCCGGTCGATCACATCTTCCCATGAATGCACCGGCTGGCCATTGATCGAGAGGATCTTGGTGCGATCGGGGATCGCCGCCAGCGCCTTCGCCTCCGGCGGCAGCCGCCGCGCATTCACGTGGCCGATGGTGGTGGTCGGATTGAAGTGACGACCGTTCTTCCAAGCCAGGCCAGTGAAGATCATCCAGGCAAACAGCGCGTTCAGCGTCACGCCGGCGAGGATGATCACCATCCGCTGCCAGATCGGTTTCGCCTCAAAGACGCGATCGGGCGGCACATCGGCGGCAGAGTGCCCCTCGAGCACCGACGACGCCGGGTCTTCCTCGCGCGACGCCATCTTGACGTAGCCGCCGAGCGGCAGCCAGGCGATGGCCCACTCCGTTTCGCCCCAGTGGAACTTCAGCCAGGGGACCGGCTTGCCGATGCCAATGGCGAAGCGGTGTACCCAGACACCGAACATCTTCGCCGCCAGGAAATGCCCCAGCTCATGGACGAACACCAGCACGCCGAGCACGACGCCCAGAATCGCGATGGTAAACAAGATATTGCTCACGCGATCGCCTCCACGGCCATGCGCCGTGCCTCGGAATCAGCAGCTTGAACGGCCGCGACGGAATCGGCCGGAATGGACAGATGTTTGGAGAGCACCACTTCAATCACCTCGCTGATGCGACCGAAGGGGATGCGCGACTCAAGGAACGCCGCCACGGCGACCTCGTTGGCCGCGTTGAACGCCGCCGGCGACGTACCACCCGCACGACCGGCCGCGACCCCGAGGCCGAAGGCAGGAAAGCTATCACCCCGGAGCGGTTCAAACGTCAGGGGGCCCGCAGCGACCGGATCGAAACGCCGGACGCCATCATCTCCCATTCGCCGCGGATGGCTGAGCGCGTACAAGATCGGCCCTTCCATGGAGGGAAAGCCGACCTGTGCCAGCACGCTGCCGTCAGTGAATTCCACGAAGGCGTGGACGATGCTCTGCGGGTGCACCACCACTTCGATGGCATCGTAGGGGAGGCCGAAGAGGAAGTGCGCCTCGATGATCTCCAGCGCCTTGTTGGCGAGTGAGGCCGAATCGACCGTGATCTTGGCGCCCATCCGCCAGGTCGGGTGATCCAGAGCCTCGGCCACCGTGGCAGCACGCAGCCGCTCGTCGGGCCAAGTCCGGAACGGCCCGCCCGACGCGGTGATGATGATCCGGCTCGGCGCATCCCCCCGAGTGGTCAGGCACTGGAGAATCGCGCTGTGCTCGGAATCGACCGGCACCAGCTCTCCACCACCCTCCCTCGCGGCCGATGCCACCAGTTCGCCTGCCATCACCAACGACTCCTTGTTGGCGAGGGCCACTCGCTTCCCTGCGCGCAACGCCGCGAGAGTGGCACCGAGTCCTGCCGCACCGACCACGGCGTTGATCACGACCTGCACATCAGGATGGGTGGCTGCCTCGATCAACGCTTCGGGGCCAGTGGCGAACGGTGTGTCGTGTCCGCCGCAGGCGAGGCCGGCGAAACGCGGCCGCCACTCCGCCAC
>JBBRBZ010000140.1:0-7210 GCA_038205305.1 Gemmatimonadales bacterium | reverse complement strand
CCCGGCTTCTTGGAGGTGTAGTCCCGCGCGTCCTTGAGTGACTTGTAGTTCTGCGGATCAGCCCAGCCGCGCGTCACCACACCCACCTGCCCCGCGCTCCCGATGTTCGCCGGATCAAACGGCAGCGTGACCAGGTAGACGGAGAGATTCGCGGCTGCCTTGCTCGATGACAACTTGAGCGTGACGACCGACGTCCCCGACAGGTGAATCGAATCCTTCAACACCGGCAGGGCATAGAGCAGCCGGTTAGTTGACGAGGTCGCCAGCGCCATGTCGCCCGGCTTGACGTGCCAATCGTCCACCAGCTTTTCGGTGCCGAGCATGGTCGCTGGCGCCATCGCGAGCGAACCGACCGCGTTGCCATCCTTTAGCGGGAAGAGCTTCACCGGCTCGGTGCCGGGAATCGGGAAATCGGCGTAGAATGTCGGCGCCGCAGCGCCACGACCGCCACCGACAGGCACAGCGGTGGACTGCACGATCATCGCGCGCGGCAGCGTGTCGACGCCGTTGTTGATGCCGTAGAGGTAGTGGCCCCACCACTTGTTCTGGATGTCGGCCGGTGGCGGCGCGCCGTGCCCGCCCTGGCTCATGTAGATCTTGGCCGACGGGTTGATCTTCTTGAGCGCGTCCCACATCCGCGTGGTGTTGTCGGGCATCACGTTCCAGTCATTGAAGCCGTGCGCGAAGAGCACCGCCGCATGAACATTCTTGATGTACTTGGTCTGGTCGCGAAGGTCCCAGAGCTTGTTGAAGTCGCCATGCTCCCGGTCCTGGAACGTCTTGAAGATCCCGTCGCGCCAGATCGAGTCGCACTTCGCCCGCACCCGGCCGCTGTGAATGAAATCGTAGAGCACGTCGATGTCTTCACCCAGATAGCCACCGGGCGAGCGCACCAGGCCGAAGCTGCGGTAGTAGCGATAGTCGGACGTGTTCGGCGAGATCGGGATGATCGCCTCGAGCCCCTTCACGCCGGTGGTTGCGGTGGCCATCGGCATGGCGCCCTCGTAGGAGCCGCCGTAGATCCCGACTTTGCCGCTCGCCCACGAAGTCGCCTTCACCTCGACGTTGCCGTCGACCGTGGTGTAGCCCTTGGCCCGACCATTCAACCAGTCGATCACGAAGCTCGCCGAGGTCCGCTCCGAGGTATCACCCGAACTGGGGCAGCCCATCGACAGGCCGGTACCCGCTTGTTCCGCCGAGACCGCCGCGAAACCGCGCGGCACCCACTGCGTGGCGTACGCCGCGTTGATGCGGACGGAGTCGGCCGGACGAAACGCACGGTAGGTCGGGATCACCCGCGGTGGCGGGGTCGCGCCAAGCTCGTGCTCAACATTCCAGTCGGGGGCATTGCCGTTGGTCGGTGCGATGTACGGCGACGCCAGCATGATCACCGGCACCTTCAGCCCGCCCTTCTCGGCGGCGCCGGGCCGGACGATATCGGCATGCACCCGGTCACGCTTGCCGTCGTGATCAGAATCGAAATTCGTCTCGACCCAGACGCGCTCGCGAACGAACTGCGCCGTGTCGGCGAACTCGCTCACCGGCATCAGCAGGCCGTCCTTGATGACCGGACCGAGCTTGCCGTTGGTGGCCACGCCCGAGACGGGAGCGATGGCGGGACCGCCACCCCGGCCCTGGGCTGAGACAGTGCCGGCCAACGAGACGCCGAGCAGGAGAACGGCCACGGCGATGACGGGGCCGCGGGGGAGCGACGAGGAGATGCGAGTCGACATCCAGGAGCACCAGGCTGGGGTGGGTACCACGAACGCTGGAAACGGTCTGGGCCATCGGGACCGATGGCGCGGTGGAGAAAACTAGCGGGGAAGCGACGAGCGGACCATCTTCCGGGCCTTCCTCTGCACACCGGATCTGCCATGACCCGATCGACTGCCCTCTTCCTGCTGGCGCTCGCCGCCGTGCCCGCCACCCTCCCGGCCCAAGACGCTGCCCGGCAGGCCCGCCACGCGGCCAACGTCACCATCACCCGGGACGACTGGGGCATCGCGCACATCCACGGCAAGAGCGACGCCGACGCCGTCTTCGGGATGATCTACACTCAGGCCGAGGACGACTTCAATCGGGTCGAGACCAACTACCTCACCTCGCTGGGACGGTCGGCGGAAGCGGACGGTGAATCGGCCATCTGGGCCGACCTGCGGCAGAAGCTGTTCATTGATCCCGATACGCTCAAGCGGGAGTATGCCACCAGCCCGGCGTGGCTGCGCGCCCTCATGGACGGCTGGGCCGATGGACTCAACTTCTATCTGGCGAAGCATCCGACGGTGAAGCCCAAGGTGATCACCCACTTCGAACCATGGATGGCGCTGAGCTTTACCGAGGGGAGCATTGGTGGAGACATCGAAAAGGTGAACCTCGGACAGCTCGCGTCGTTCTATGGCGGGATGCCGGCACGCGCTGGGCGGCGCGGCGGCGACATGGAGCCAACGCCAGTCGAAGATGGCCTGCTCCGCGAGCCGACTGGCTCAAACGGCATCGCCATCGCGCCGTCGAACGCCGCCGATCACCACGCCCTCCTCTATATCAACCCGCACACCTCGTTCTTCTTCCGCTCCGAATTGCAGATGACCAGCGACGAAGGGCTCAACGCCTACGGCGCGGTGACCTGGGGTCAGATCTTCATCTATCAGGGCTTCAACCCAACCGCGGGGTGGATGCACACCTCCAGCGGCGTCGACAACGTTGACGAATTTCTCGAGACCGTTTCCGAGCGCGACGGCAAGTGGTACGCCAAGCATGGCAGCGAGGAGCTGCCGGTGCGGGCGCGGAGCATCACGGTGCCGTACCGCACCGCGACCGGCATGGCAACCAAGCAGTTCACCGTCTACTACACTCAGCATGGCCCGGTGGTGCGCAAGGTCGGTGATCAGTGGGTGAGCACCGCACTGATGCAGAGTCACGTGAATGCGCTGATCCAGTCCTACAGCCGCACCAAGGCGAAGGACCTGCCCGAGTTTGTGAAGATCATGGACTTGCACACCAACTCGTCCAACAACACCCTCTTCGCCGACGCGAAGGGGAACGTCGCCTATCTCCACTCCAACTACATCCCCAAGCGCGACACCTCGTTCGACTGGACTCGTCCGGTCGATGGCAGCAACCCCGCCACCGACTATCACGGCGTGCTGTCGTTCGCCGAGACACCGAATGTCGTCAATCCGGCGAGCGGATTCCTCTACAACTCCAACAACTGGCCCTGGTCATCCGCCGGGCCGGACAGCCCCAAGCGCGAGAACTTCCCGCGCTATGTCGAGACCGGCACCGCGGAATCACCGCGCGGCTATCACGCCCTCAAGGTGCTGCCGGGGCGACGCGACCTCACCATGACATCGCTCACCCGCGAAATCGGCTTCGACAGCTACATGCCGTGGTTCGAGAAGCCGGTGCCCGCGCTGATCAAGGCGTGGGATGACGCGGCGCCCAGCGACACACTCAAGACGCACCTGGCCGACCAGATCGCGGTGCTCCGCCCGTGGAACTTCCGCTGGGGGGCCAACTCCGTCGCTACCTCACTCGCGATCTACTGGGGGACCGAGGTACAGCGTCGGCTCGGCGCCGCCGCTCGCCAAGCCGGGCTCGGCACCGACGAATACCTGGGCACCAAGCCGGGGCAGCAGGCGGCACTCGCCGCCCTGCTGACCGCCTCGAACCACCTCGCCTCCGATTTCGGGACGTGGCAGACACCGTGGGGGGAGATCAATCGCTTCCAGCGGCTCGATGATAGCATCACATCGCACTTCGACGACAGCAAGCCGAGCATTCCGGTGTCGTTCGCGTCGGCCAACTGGGGATCACTCGCCTCGTTCGGCGCGCGAGCCTACCCCAACACCAAGAAATGGTACGGCACCAGCGGCAACAGCTTCATCGCGGTGGTGGAATTTGGCGACAGCGTCCATGCGCGCGCCGTGACGGCCGGCGGCGAGAGCGGAGACATCGCCTCGAGGCACTTCAACGATCAGGCCGCGCGCTATGCCTCGGGCGACCTGCGCGAAGTGTATTTCTATCCGAACCAGCTGAAAGGGCACACCGAGCGGGTCTATCACCCGGGGCAATAATGCCCCCTCAGAACAGCCGGTTGAAGCGGAGGAAGGTCGCGAGATAGACGGCGACGATGAACACCGTGGTGTCGACGCCGAACACCACCCAGTGAAAGACGGTGCCCTGGTAGCGCCCGGCCAGGCTCAGGCTGGCGACCACCACGACAATCAGGGCGTAGAGTGGCATGAGCTGATCGGTGGCGTACCAGAGGATGCCGCCGAAGAGGTAGTCATACCATTGCCGTATCCAGTACACCAGCACGGCGCCGGCGATC
Source organism: Gemmatimonadales bacterium (assembly GCA_038205305.1). Lineage (GTDB taxonomy): Bacteria > Gemmatimonadota > Gemmatimonadetes > Gemmatimonadales > GWC2-71-9 > Palsa-1233. Next base: position 2,880 of record JBBRBZ010000140.1, on the reverse strand, counting down.
ATCAGATTCAGCAGCGGCAGCAGTCGTGGGCTGCCGAGTCGTCGCAGGACGAGGAACCCCACCACCAGATGGACCAGCAGACCCAGCCACGAGAGCAGGGTCGCGAACAGATTGTTGGTCATCGGCGCGCCGGCGTGCGCATCAATTTCCCGAAAACGTATCGCATGACTTGGGATCTCCTGAGCTGTAGCCCTTCTGCAACCAGGTGACACGCTGGGCCGAGGTGCCGTGCGTGAACTGCTCCGGGGAGACTTCCCGGCCGGCGCGCCGCTGCAGCGCATCATCACCGATCGCATTCGCCGTCTTCAGCCCCTGTTCCAGGTCGCCTGCTTCGAGGGCGACATTGCCATTCGATGCCGCAGAGGCGCCGGCAGCCCAAACGCCGGCGTAGCAGTCGGCCTGCAACTCCAGCGCGACCGAGGCACGATTGCCTGCCGCCTCGCCGCTACTCCGCGCGGCCGCGGCGCGCTGGGAGACACCGGTAAGCGATTGGACATGGTGCCCGAACTCATGGGCGATGACGTAGGCACGGGCGAACTCCGCACCCGAGGCGCCGAGCTGGGTTTCCATCTCCTGCCAGAAGGCGAGGTCGAGATAGACAGTGGAGTCTTCGGGACAATAGAAGGGGCCCATGGCCGACTGGCCGTAGCCGCAACCGGTGGGCGTACCCTGCTCGTAGATCACCACCTTGGGCGGCGCGTACCCGGTAATCTGTTTCGACCAGACATCATTGATGTTGGTCGCGATGACATCAACGAACTTGCCGGCCTGATCCTTCGGCGTCCCGACGACACCCTGTTCGCTGGTGGGAGCGCCGCCCAGCTGGCTGGCGACCTGTTGCGTGGTGGTGGGATCGATACCGAACACGAAATAGCCGATCAGGGCGAGCACGGCCACGCCGATTCCGCCACCGGCCACCCGGCCGCCCATGCCCCGTCGGTCCTCGACGCCGCCTTCCTCTCGTCCGCTCTGCCAACGCATAGCCATTCCTCCAATGAAAGCCGTGCACCAATCTAGGTCCGGGAAGTACCGGATGCTCAGCGGGGCCGAGTCGCATTTCCCGGAATGCGGGCTAGCTTCACTGAAGCCCTCCGCGTCACGGGCCCAGCACGACTGTGCCACCCAAGAAATTGTCCCACGGACGATGCGATTCAACCCGAGGCTTGACCATGGACATCCAGATCACGACCGACCACAACATCACCAGCACCGTCGCCCTCACCGCGCGGGTCGAAGCCGCCGTTCGGGATTCCCTGGTCGACTTTCAGCAGCAGATCACCAGCGTCGGAATCCATTTCACCGATGAGAACAGCGACCAGAAGAGCGGACCGGAAGAGATGCGCTGCGTCGTCGAGGCCCGACTGGCCGGCCGCAAGCCGGTGGCCGTGAGCCATCAGGCCGGAACCCTCGACGCGGCCACCGATGGCGCGACCGGCAAGATGCGGCGCCTGCTGACGTCGGACCTGGGGAAGATCCGCAGCCAATAGCCCCCGCAGCAATGGCAACAACGCGACCGCGCCCCGGCAACTCAGGGGTGCGGCGCGAAGGCGAGTTCGCTGGCGTGGACGAGCTTGGCATTCGCCTCGAACTGCAGCTTCAGCCCAGACATCAGCGCTTCATACGTCGGGGTGCCCTGCAGCGACCGCAGATTGGGATCGTTGCGAAAGAGCGGATAATTCGGCATCCCATTCTCGGCCGTTTGCTTCAGCCATGCCACCGCCTCCGTCGTCATTCCAAGTCGCGCATAGGCGCAGGCAATGGTGAACTGGGCGTGGTGGAAGTGTGACCGACTGGTGGAGTGCCCAGCGGCGGCCTTGAGTTGTCCCAGCGCCTCGCCGCGCCGGTTGAGTGTCGCATAGAGCAACCCACGCGCCGCCTCCCGGTCGGCACCTTCCAGTGTACCTGGCCGCCGCGAGGAATCCAGCGCGGCAAGCCCATCCGCCGGACGTCCCACATCACTCAGTACCACCGCATATTCCCAGACGAAGCCACCCACATATGGCATGGCGGCATAGAACTTCAGCGCCGCATCGAACTGCTGTTGATACCAGAGCACGCGAGCGAGGCGAGGACGAGTGAAGCCAGTGCAGAGCGCCCGACTGCCGCAGCTGTCGAGCGGATCGAGCGAGAGGGAGAGGTCAAGCTCCCGCTTCGCTGCATCGTGGAAGCCGTAATGGAAATACAGACTTCCCAGATCGTTGTGCGCCTCCACGAGACTCGGACGGTACATCAACGCCCGCTGAGCATCGGCCAGCGCCTCGCCGAAGTTCCACCCGCGGACCGCATTCCAGACCAACGTGGAGCGGGCCTCCCAGGCCTCCGCCAGCGTGGAGTCGATGGCGAGGGCGGTGGAGATATCAGCCTGGGCCTGATCCAGCCGTTCCGGCGGGGCATCGAAAAGGAAGACCGAGCTGCTCAACATCGACGCCCGGAAGGCCCTGGCAGCCGCGAAATTTGAATCGAGCCGAACGGCCTTGCTGAGGGTGACGATGGCGGAATCCAGGCCGCCCCGGCTGGGATTGGCGTGGCCGCCCTGTGAGCGCGCCCGCAGGTAGAGGTCGTAGGCGTCGGGATTCGTGGTTGGCAGCCTGCCCAGCGAACGAGATTCCCGTGCAGCGAGCTGGATCCGCAGGAGCCCGGCGACCTTTGCCGCCACTTCCGACTGCACCCCGAAGACGTCCTTGCTGGTGTGATCGTAGCGCTGACTCCAGCGCGTCTCTTCGGTCCGCGGATCGACCAGCATCACCCGTACCCGGATCGAGTCACCCGCTCGCTCCACCTGCCCTTCCACAAGTGCATCGGCATCGAGGGCCATGCCGATTTCCTTGACTCGCTTGCCGCTCGCAGCGACCGTTGCGACGGAACTCTGGGCGATGACCC
>JBBRBZ010000139.1:0-7212 GCA_038205305.1 Gemmatimonadales bacterium | reverse complement strand
GTGGCGTGGGATTCCGTGGCCGCGCCGCGCACCGACGCCGCCGCCATCACCCGCGCACTCGCTGGTGCAGCCGCGGCCACGCTCGACACCAATCGGCTCGACTTTACCTGGTACAGTCCACCCCGCAAGACGATTCCCCAGGCCCACCTGCTCACCGAGGCTACTGCAACGCTCGATTTCGGCGATACCGGCTCCCACCTGTTGCGCACCATCTCCGATGACGCCATCCGCGTCTATCTCGATGACCAGCTGGTGCTCGATGACTGGACCCCCGGCGAATCGCACGTGAAAGCCGTGCCGCTCTCGGTGACGGGCTTGCACCGTTTGCGCGTCGAGCATCTGCAGATCGATGGTTGGTATGAGTTGCGGGTGGACATTCTGCGGCGCTGAGCCCCCGACGCCTGCAACTCAACCACGTGAGCTGGGCGATCGGGCACGACGGTGCTGTGGCGGGCGGGCCGATTGAAGCGCGCCGGCAGCTACGGGCCGATCTTTCCCTCGCGAGGAGAATGGCGCGCGGCTTAGGCCCGCCCAAAACGGCGCTGTCGTGTTCGATTGCCGTGGCCGCAAACGCCCTGAGCAAGACGCTATCTTTTGCCGTCCCCACCGGAGCTCGCGATGACCCCAGGCAGTACACCACAACCCGCCCACCGTCCCCTCATCATCGGCGTGGTCGGCGGCTCCGGATCGGGGAAGACCACCGTCTCCCGCGCCATCCTCGACGCGACCGGCCTCGGCGCCGCCTTCATTGATGCCGACGCCTACTACAAGGACCTCGGCCACCTAACGCTTGAGGAACGGAAGAAGGTCAACTTTGACCATCCCGATTCGCTCGACAACGATCTGCTGGTGGTCCATCTCCAGAAGTTGAGCCAGGGCGTCGCCATCGACAAACCCACCTATGATTTTGCGGCACACACCAGGGCGCAGGCGCGTATCCGGATCGAGCCGAGCGAGATCGTCATTGTCGACGGTATTTTGCTGTTCACCGATCCGCGCCTGCTCGCCCTCTTTGACATCAAGATTTTCGTGGACGTCGCCGACGACATTCGCTTCATTCGCCGCATGCAGCGCGACATGACCGAGCGCGGCCGCTCCGTCCAGGATGTCGTGCGCCAATATCTCGGCACCGTTCGGCCAATGCACCTGGAATTCGTCGAACCGTCGAAGCGGCACGCCGACGTGATTCTTCCTGAAGGCGGCCACAATCGCATTGGGGTCGAGATGATCATCGCGCGAGTGTTGATGGAACTGCAGCGGCGACAGGGGGCGGTATGAATATCGTGAAGCGTTGCGGGTGGCTGGCGGTGTTGATGGTTGCGGTGAGTCCGCTCCCGGCACAGTCGCATCTACTCACTGTCGATCGCTACCTCGACCTTGAGCGTGTGGCCACGCCGAAGGCCTCACCCGACGGTAACCGGATCGTCTTCTCCCGGAGCTACATCGATCAGTCACGGGACGCGTGGTCGTCGATGCTCTGGGTCATGGATGCCGATGGTGGTCGTACGCGGCCGCTAGTGAAGGGGAGCAATCCGCAGTGGTCGCCCGACGGGAGCCGGATCGGGTACCTCGCCGATGCCGACGGCAAGACCCAGCTCTGGGTGCGCTACCTGGATGCCGAAGGCTCTCAGCTGCAGGTGACCCACGGCGAACAGGCGCCGGGCTCGTTCCGGTGGTCCCCTGACGGCAAGTGGCTCGCTTTCGCAATGACGACGCCGCAGCCGATCAACTGGCCGATTTCCCTGCCGCAGCCGCCGAAGGGCGCCACGTGGGCGCCGCCGCCGATGCTCTTCGATCAGTTGCACTTCCGCGCCGATCGCGCTGGCTATCTGGCTGGTGGCGCCACGCACCTCTTTGTGGTGCCGGCCGAAGGGGGCACGCCGCGGGATGTCACCCCGGGTCAGTTCGCGGCCGGAGCACGAAGCGAGAGCGGGCCTGGGGGGGTGGTAATCGACTGGATGCCTGACGGGCGGATGTTGCTGGTGGATGGCAATGACTCCCCCGACGGCGATCGCCAGTATCAGCTCTCCAACATCTACGGTGTCGATGTTGCGAGCACTGCTCGCCGTCGCCTCACCCCGGTGGCCGGCTTCTGGAGCGACCCGGTCGTCTCCCCCGATGGCAAGTCGCTGGCCTACACTGGCTTTCCCACCACCGCGAATTCCTATCAGGCGAGTGACATCTACGTCGCCCGCATCGACGGCATGGGTGGCAAGGTCGTCACGCCGGGACTCGATCGGGATCCCCAGTCGGTGATGTGGTCCGACAACGAGACGCTCTGGTTCACGACGGAAGATCATGGTGCGGTCAACACGTGGAGTGCTTCGACCACCGCCAAGGTGCTCGGCGCCAAGTCCGGCTCCAATGGCGCGCTGGTTGTGGCGCTCGGCTCGGTGTCGCAGAAAGGCAACTTCGGCGTCGTGGTGCGCTCGAGTGCTCAGCAGCCGGAGGAGATCTTTCGCTTCCCGCTCAAGAAGCCGGCAGAGTTCACCCAGCTCACCCACGTCAACGACGACTTCCGCAGCGGCCTCCAGCTCGGCGATGTGGAGGAGATTCCCTTCAAGGCTGCTGACGGCACCGCCTTGCAGGGCTGGTTGGTGAAGCCGCCCGACTTCGACGTCTCCAAGAAACTCCCGCTGATTGTGGAGCTGCACGGTGGACCGCACCAGATGGCGAGCGTGGCCTTCAACCCGTCGTATCAGAGTTTCGCCGCCTACGGTCATCTGGTCTTCTACCTGAATCCGCGGGGTTCCACCGGCTACGGCACTGCCTTCGGCAACGCGATCATGCATGCCTACCCCGGCGTCGACTATGACGACCTGATGCTCGGGGTCAACGAGGTGGTCAGCCGGGGATGGGTCGATACCACCAAGATGTTCATCGGTGGCTGCGACGCGGGTGGCACGCTCACCGCCTGGACCATCGGCCACACCACCCGCTTCGCCGCCGCGACGGTGCGCTGCCCGGTGGCCGATTGGATCTCTCTCGCTGGTGAGAGCGATCGCCCGCTCGCCGTGGGGCAATGGTTCGAGAAGCCGTTCTGGGAAGATCCAACGGCGTGGCTGAAGGCCTCACCACTGATGTATGTCGGAGCCGTCTCGACCCCAACGCTGGTGATCACCCGTGACCTCGACATGCGAGTCCCGGCTGCTCAAGGTGAGGAGTTCTACGCAGCGCTCAAGCAGCGCGGCGTCCCTGCCATGCTGGTCAGGCTTTCAGGCGAGTGGCACGGCGAGGCACAGCGGCCCTCGAACTGGATGCGCACGCAGCTGTACATGATGAGTTGGTATGGAAAGAAAAGAGACTAGAGAACGGAGATTGGAGAACGGAGAACGGAGCAAAGTGGGCGATGCGGCTGCGCCGGCACTACGGCGGATCGCGCGGGCGTTTGCCACGCTCTCCCGGCCGCCGGGTCGCCGACCAGTCACCCGTTTCGCGCCATCGCCCACCGGCGAATTGCACTTGGGGCATGTCGTCCACGCGCTCTGGGTCTGGGGAGTCGCCGCCGCGGTCGATGCCAAGGTGCTCATCCGCATGGAGGACCACGACCAGACGCGCTGCACGCCCGAGTTTGAGGAATCGATCCTTGCGGACCTCGCCTGGCTCGGCTTCGCTCCCGACGCCGAGTCGCTGGAATCGTTGGGAAGTCACCCGTCCACCTTCCGCCAGAGCGATACCCCGCAGCTCTACTCGACCGCGTTCTGGCGACTCGCCGACCGGACCCAGGTCTACAGCTGCACCTGTACTCGCGCCCTGCTCGGCGCCCCCGCTCCCGATGGCGAACGCCACTATCCGGGGACCTGTCGGGGGATGCCACTCGTCTGCGAGACACGCCACGTCATCCGCGCGCGCGTTCCCGACGGCGAGGTGACGGTGCGTGATCTTCGACTCGGACTCCTGACGCAGAATCCGCAGGCGGAGCAAGGGGACGTGGTCGTGCGAGACGCGGAGGATCAGTGGACCTATCAGCACTGTGTCGTGGTGGACGACCTGCGCCACGGGGTCGACTTGATTGTGCGCGGCGAGGATCTGCTCGCCTCCAGCGGTCGTCAGCAACTGCTCGGCACGCTGCTCGGCAGAACCACACCATTCGTGACCGTGCACCACCCGCTGGCGCTCGCGGCCGACGGCAGCAAGCTCAGCAAGCGCGATCAGAGCGAGACGGTGCGGGCGATGCGCGAGCGAGGGATGACGGCGACGGATGTGATTGAGCGGGCGTGGGCGGTGGCGGGGCTGGACTAACGGAGAACGGAGATTGGAACTTCGATGATCCGCCGTTCTCCGTTCTCCGTTCTCCGTTCTCCGTTCTCCGTTCTCCGTTCTCCGTTCTCCTACTTCCCGTACAGCATCCGATACACCGCCAAGTTCCGCTCAATCGCGCGCACGTATCCGCGCGTCTCGGTGTAGGGGATCCGTTCCACGAAAAGTTCCGGATCCGCCAGCGGGGTCTTAAGTGCGTCGCAGCACTTCTGGCTGCGCACGAGCAGCGAACTGCTCCAGCGATCCACCGGTGTGGTGCCGGCGTTGTAGGCTGCCAGCGCGCGTTCCGCCTCGGGGTAGCGGGCGAGGGCCACGGCGAAGTGGCGCATTCCGATGGCGAGGTTGACATCGCCAATCCAGAGCAGCGCCGGATCGAAGTCGGGGAAGCCGAGCGAGCGGGCGCCATCACTGCCTGTGCCGGGCATCACCTGCAACAGACCGCGCGCATCCGTGCGCGAGGTGGCGTGTGGATCGAAGCCCGACTCCTGCCGGATCACCGAGGCGACCAGTAGCGGGTCGACCCGTTCGGTCTTGGCGGCCGCGCGGAGGGCCGCTTCGTAGGGCAGCGGATAGATCAGTCGCCAGAGCGTTCCATCGCGGGTTGCGCCCGCCGCAAGGGCGCGTGAGGCAAGCTGCGCCGCCACCGAAGGTGAACCGGCGGCAGCAAATTGGAGCGCCGCCTCGCGCAGGCCGATCGCCCCCTTGGCATCGGCCACCAGCTTGTCCCGCTCGAAGCGTGCCTCAACATCAAGACCGAGCGAATCGAGCGCGGAGGAACGGTTGAAGGCAGTCGGCAAGGAGGCAGGCGAGAGCGACTGCATCGCGCTGCTGTCCTGCCACGGCAGGGTGTCGAGCCGCGCCGCCGCCTTCACGGCATAGTAGCTCTCGGGGCCGCGATTGATCAGCTCACGAAGCAACGGCCGCGCCGACGCGCTGTCGCCCATCGCGAGGTAGCTGCGCGCCAGCCAGTAGCGAGACGCATCGACCTCGCTGCCGAGCTTGGCGGCGAGGGCGGCCTTGAGTTCGCGTGCGGAAGTGGTGGCATTGCCCGCACCGAAGGCGATCAACGCCGCGAGCAGTTCGGCATGTGGTCGGGAGGAGCTCGAAGGGTAATGCACCACCAGCCGACGAAAGCGAGCACGGGCCGAGTCGAGTTGGCCGACGTCGATCGCGAGGTCGCCGAGCAGATAGAGCGCGGTACCGGCGGCGACGGTGTCCTTGGGGAAGCGGCGGATCACATTGGCGAGTGCGGCGACCGCCGGGCCGTTGCTGCCGCCGCGGAGTTGTGCCCGCGCTGCGAAATAGGCAGCGTGCCCGGCATACTCGGGATCCTTGATCATCCGGAACTGGGCAGCTGCATCGCCCCACCGCTTCAAATCACCCAGCGCGGTGGCGTAGCTGAACCTGTCCTTGGGCGTGAGCACTGCAATCTTTGCCGCCGCCGCGAAGGCGCTGACCGCTTGCTGCGCGCGGCCCACGGCCGACGCTCGGCGCGCCAGGTCGAGCTGCTCGGTGCGCGTGAACGGGGGAATGACACGGGTCGCCAGGTCGATCGCATCGCGCGCCTCGGCCAGTGTGGCCGGGGCGCGCAGCAGCGCGGCAAGGTCGCTGGCGACGGCGCGACGATCGGAATCGCCGTCGGCAGCACGCCAGCGGACATCGAGTGACAACACCCGAGCGCCGAGTCGCTGGTACAGCGCGGCGGCTCCTGCCAGATCACCGCTCCGGTCGCGCGCGAGCGCATCGGTCCATCCGACGCGCGGCGTCGCTGCTGGCAACGTCACCGTCCCGAGCAGCAGTGCCCGTCGTACCGAGTCGCGGGTGACGCCGGCAGCACGCAGCGTGAGCCAGTCTGCTATCCCTGGCAATTGCTCCCCGGCGCGAAGATAGACTGCCGCCGCCGAGTCGAGTTGGTTGAGTCGATCGTAGGCGCGGGCCAGCAGGATCAGCCGCATTCCCTGATCGGCTGCGTCACGCGGTCGGTCGCGACGCACCGCGGCCAGCGCCTCCACCAATGCTTGTGGGTTCCTGTTCTCACCCAGCAGCGCCTCGGCCAGCAGTCGGTGACCGAGCCCGTCGAAGCGACTGTCGAGCCACGACTGCCCCTCGAGCAGCTTCCGCACCGTTGCCCACCCCTCCCAGGCTGTCGCGGCACGCGCCGCAAGCATTACCGCCTCGGGTGAGCGAGTCGATGGAGTTGCGAGCACCGGAGCCAGGAGCTGCGAGGCGCGCCACGCCTGGCCGTTGGCCAGTGCCGATGACGCACTATCAATCGCGGATTGAGCCGAGAGTGGTGCTGCAAGCAAAATCAGGAAGAGGGCGGTGCGATGCATTGAAGAAAGTAACTGCCGAGAGACGAGAGACGAGTCGCGCGGGACCCCCAGACTTGACGCGGCGGCTGAGTCCGGAGATCCCCCGCTCCGCGGGGGATGACAGGCCATGCTGGGGGCGCCCCCTCTCTCCTCTCGCTCCTCGCTCCCCCGTTCTCCGTTCTCCGTTCTCCGTTCTCCGTTCTCCGTTCGTTATCCGAGGCTCGGTTCCGTCCCCAGCTTCGGATTGAATTCCCCTTCCATTCGTGCCATGACCACCGACGCGAGACAGTTGCCGAGCAGGTTGATCGACGTGCGGCCCATGTCCATCAGGGCATCGACGCCCAAGATCACGGCGATGCCTTCGAGCGGCAGGCCGAAAGAGGTCAGCGTGCCGGAGAGGATCACCAGCGAAGCACGCGGGACGGCGGCGACACCCTTCGACGTCAGCATCAGTGTGATCATCATGGTGATCTGGGTGCCGAGCGAGAGCTCGATGTGTGCCGCCTGCGCCACGAAGATCGAGGCCACGGCGAGGTAGAGCGTCGAGCCGTCGAGGTTGAACGAGTAGCCGGTGGGAAGTACGAAGGCGACGATCCGCTTGGGCACGCCCATCTCCTCCACATTCTCGAGCGCCAGCGGC
>JBBRBZ010000138.1:0-7282 GCA_038205305.1 Gemmatimonadales bacterium | reverse complement strand
GAGCCGCAGCTGCAGATCGACTTCCTCGATGCCGCTGGCGTGCCTCACGAGAAGGGTCAGATCGACGAGGAGCTGCCGATCCCCTGCGCCGACGCCGACGCGGTGCGTCGTGCGGCGAAGGCACTGATCGAGAAGCACGGCAATGAGGGTCTCACCTATCTCAAGACCATCGCGGTGTACAACGGCGAGGCGTGGCCGGGACTGGCGGAGATGCTGGCGGAGTAGCGGAGTTCACGGTAAAGCGCGACGGCAAGAAGTACGGCACGCTGAAGGTCTCCAACGGTTCGATCGTCTGGTTCCCGCCCTACACCCCGTATGGCTGCAAGATGGGGTGGAAGCGATTCCACGAGATGATGGAGGAGTACGCGACCAGGGTTGAGACTCGCTGAGAGGAGCACCGCACCAGTAGAACCCGCCCCGCGAAGGCAATGCCTTTCCCTGGCCGTACCTGTGGCAATACTTCGGATAGCCATGGGAGGCGCGGCCCCCCTCCTTGCCACACCGCCGCACCGTGGGTACCATGGTTATAACATCAACCGGGGCCCACCATGCGCGTTCGCGAAACCGTCATCCGCCCAATCGGCAATTCGGCCGGCGTCACCATCCCCAAGGAGACGCTGGAGAAGTACGACCTCGCTCCCGGTGACAAGATCTTCCTGCAGGAGACCGCCGACGGGATTCTGGTGACGGCGTTCGACCCGAAGGTCCAGAAGGCGATGGCGATCTACCGGAAGGGTGCCAAGAAGTACCAGAACGCCCTGCGCGAACTGTCGCAGCGGTAGGGCCCGGACGTGACTTCCAGGAAGCAGGAGCCGGAATGGCTCACCGCTAAGGTCGTCTTTGCCGTCCACGACGATCTGCTGGCGCGGTTCGGGGGGATGTTCGGCGTGCGTGACGCCGGCCTTCTGGAATCAGCGCTGGCGCGGCCGCAAAACCGGTGGGAGAATGGTGAGGCGGAGGATCTGTTCGAGTGCGCCGCCAGCTACGGCTTCGGCATCGCCAAGAAATTGACGTTCAATGCCGGCAACAAACGCACCGCCTACATGTCGATGTACACCTTTCTTGGCCTCAACGGCCTCGAACTCACCGCCACCGAGATCGACGCGGTCGAGACCATGGTCGCCGTCGCCGACGGCTCCCTGTCCCAAAAGAGGCTCGCTGTCTGGCTCCGGGAGAACTGCGCCAAGGACAAGCCGAAGCTCAAGGCCAAGCGGAAGAAGTAGCGACGCGTCGAACTCACTCTCACGGAGGGCACCATGAAGCTCAACATCAAGGCACTCGCGATCGCGGAGTCCTCATGACCGAACCCGGCATCGCGTTCCGCTCCAAGCTCGACGCTCCAGTGGTCGTCATCCTGGCAGCGGCGGTGCTCATGGCACCGTTGGTCCTGGCCATCGCCGCCATGCTGTCCATGGGCAGCATCCTGCTCGTGGTCGCGCTGGTCCTCGCGCTGACCGAAGGGGCGGCCGTCATCTGGCTGTTGCGATCGATCGGCTACTTCGTCACCGAGTTCGACCTGGTGATTCGCTGTGGACCGTACCGTCGGGTAATCCACCTCGCCGACATCGCCAGCATTCGGGCGTCGCGATCGATCGAGTCGGCCCTGGCGTTGTCGGTCGACCGGCTGGAGTTGCGGAGCGCCAGCGCGCGGTTGTGTCTGATCTCACCAGCGGATCGGCGAGGATTCGTGCGGGCCATTCGCGCGCGGGTGCAAGATGTCGAAGTCGGGCCAGATGTCGAGCGGTGAGGCGCTGGCGAGTTCCGCCGCCGCTCGAGTTGATGGCGACCAGCTCCCTACCGCACCCTGAGCAGCAGCCAATGCACCGACGGTCCTACACTCGAGGTCGTGGTGTAGCTCCCCCCCGCCGCAGGATCGTCGATCTGGAAGACACCGCTGTTGCCCGACGGCGCCGACGTCGACACCAGCAGGCCACTCCCGGCCGTCACCCCGCCGCTCGGCGAGATGCCATTGTGCACATACAACCCGTTGAACTCCCGCGGCGACGTATGATTGGTGACGTCCTGATAGAGTGGGTTGTTGGTGAGATCATCGGCGGCTTCCGACATCGTCCACTGGAGCATCGCCTGCACCGGATCCCATGAGGGCCCCAGACGCGCGCGCATGCGAGGCACCAAGCCCTGGCCGTAGGAGACACCGCCAACGCCGATGCCGTACCACCCCTCCATCGCTCCGATCTGCACCTCTTGTATCGCAACGGTGAAGGGAACGTTGTGCTCGACCACCAACCGCTGCATCAGATCGCGAAGGAAGGCCGCGGAGGAGAAGTAGCCGGCCGTGAACGACGTCACGATCCCGCCGGTGAAGACGCTGATCAGGCGACGCGGGTCGCTCGGAGCGAACGACTCGAACTGGGTATTGGCAGTCCACGAGACGCCATTGCGCTCGAGGTCGGTGAACACTTGGTGCAGCACGGCCCCGCCCTCGAGCGACCAGGTCTGGCCGAACGGTTGGACGCCGTTCCGGGTCTCCCGATTCCACAGGAACTGCGCGGTGTGCACGATCTCGTGCACCATGATCTCGTCCACGCCTGGGAGGTTGCACGCCTGCGGCACCGCGTAGCAGTTGCTGGCGGTCAGCAACATGCTGGTGTGGCTGAAGGCCCCCGATGGCACCGTGAAGTCGGAGTTCGAACGGATGGTGTTCTTGACCCCGCCCGCCTCGAACATCACCACCAACTGCCCGGAGCCTGGTGACGAGATCGGATCGCGACTGTTGCCAAAGGACGCGCGAATGAAAGCGAGGTACTGGCTGCTCAGAAAGTCGAGCGTCTCCTGAATCCTGGTGAGTGCCAGCGGTGCAATGAGGCTGCTGTCGGCCTGGATCACGGCGGCGACCACCTTGGGCGAGACGGCGATGATCCGTGCCGTCGTCGCGGCGCGACCGCTGGCGATCGGCTGGTAATTGAACGTGGCCCCCACCACCCACGGCGTGGTCCGGCAATAGATCGCCCAATCCGGGGAGGTCGGGGTCGTGCTGCAGGCGGAGAACGGCGGATCGTTGATCGGCTGTTGCAGCGCGGCGCTTGTCGGGAAGGGTGCCGACGTCATCCTGCCAGCAGACCAGCCGGCGCTGAAGGTGCGTGATGGAGCGCTCGGCGTCACCGACGGCATCGCGCGCAGGGTGGCCGGTCCACTCTGATCCTGCAGCGTCACCATCATGTCGGCCGGGTAGGGAACTTCGAATTGCGTCTGCGCCTGTACGATCCGGCGATCGTCCACCCAGGCGAGCAGATATCTCGCATTGGCAACGGCTGGCGCCAGGCGCAGACAACCGGTCGCACCAGAGGTGAGCGGGGCTGACTCGCCTGCCGCAAGCGTGAGTTCGCCGCTGCGGGCGCGGGTGTACGAAGTGGTGAGTGGAATCTCGACGTCGACATTTGTTGGCACGAGGTGGTAGCTCGCCGCGCGCCCGCCGCAGCTGCCCACCGTCTCCACCGACGTGATCAGGCGCAGTGTCGCACTATCACTCGGCGCGGCCGCCACCAGGCCCAGACTCGCCGGGAAGAGTTGGGTCGGCGTAACTTGATGCATGGCATAGCCGCGCACCGTGAGTGTGTCGCCGGCGGCAAGATGGGTACGTCCCGTCGGTCCACTGAGCGCAGTCACCAGCGGCTTGGGTGGGACCACTCGCACGGTGACGGAATCGGTGAGCCCCTCGGCGCTCACGTTCACCACGACCTCACCAGGTCCGGTGGCGACCAGCTGCTGGGTGGCGAGCGATGCCGGGCTGAGCACCGCGCGCTCGGTGAGCCAGCGGCGGTCGGTGCGAATGGTCAGCACTGGCGTGAGGGTACGGCCATCCCGCGTCACCGTGAACGGAAGCGTCGCCCCGATCGTGGGCGTGGTGATCTGGGTGGCCGAGAGCACCAGAGGTCCGGCCGGCGGTGGCGGCGGTGGTGGCGGCGGCGGTGGTGGCGGTGGTGGTGGTGGTGGTGGGAGCACCGGGGGCGGTGGTGGCGGCGTGGTGGTCGACGGCGTACTGCCGCCGCAGGCGATGCACAGGAGCAAGCCACAGGCAATCAATGATCGTGGCACGACGACCTCGCTGGGGTGCGGCGCATGGAGAGTGGACTTGTCGCATTATCGGTTGGACGCGCCGGTCAGCCAAGGGGAGCGGCACCTAGGGTGTCCGTCTAGTCATTTGGACAGTTATCAAACCATCAGCGAACCGGTATTCTGGCAGTACCCCCTGACCGCGCCCCCGACGAGGCCCCGCTGATGACTCCCGATCCCCATGCCATTCCGCTCCCCGAGGCGATCGCCCTCACCGCCGCCTGGCGCGCCGCCCACCCCGGCGGCTTCAAGGCCGCGCGCTTCGACCGCGTCGCCTTCGACAAGCTGCTTGCCAAGCAGGGCGCCGAGGGGATCCGGATCTACATGGGGTTGAAGCCCGACGGCCACTGGACCTTCGTCATGGTGGCGACCGACAAGGCCGACAAAGACATCATCACCACGCAAGCGAAGATGATGGCCGGCGCCGACGCCGGAGGTGACGGCGACACCGAGGAAGAACCGATCCCCTGCCCGCCGAACTGTGATGATGGATCTCCCCTCAACGGTGGCGATCCGCCGCCGTGAAGATTCCCGCTTGGGACTGGGGCATCGTCTACACCATGCAGGCCGTCGAGCTGGCTGGCGGCCTGATTGGTGGGGCGCTCTGGCAGAAACTCGATCCGCCCCGGCGCTGGGTGGCCGGGTGGCTCGCCGTGAGCGGTTGCTTCACCTTTGCCTCCCTGGTCGCCGCCAAGTTGCTCAGCAACAGTCAGGGCACCGCCAACTTCTGGCACCCGTTCAGCGTGGTGCTCGCGCTGGTGGGCCTGTCGTACTGGCTCGGGAGCAGTGGATTGCGCCGAGCATTCCGCATCACTGCCGCGGTCTACGTGGTGATCTGGGCCGTGCTGCTCGCCGGCCCCGAAGCGACGATGGAGTACTCCAAGTTCTCCGGCCCACTGCAGGGCGTGCTGATCCTCGCGGCTTCGGCGATCACCATGCAGCGACGCAGCCTGCTCGCGCGGACGGCGCTGCTCCAGGATAGCGGCTTCGTCACGGCCACCGGATTTCTCTGGTACATCGTACCGACCACCTTCCTTGCGCCGGTCGCGCAACTGCTGGCGGGCAAGTCCGACATGCAGCTGATCATCTACTACGCCGTGCGGGCGGTGTTCGCCACGCTCGGCATGCTGATCATCATCCGGGCCATGTGGCTGCATCCCCGGCCGGTGCGGACGGCCGCCAGCTGATGCCCACGCTCTCGAGCAACAACGCCTTGATGGTGCTGATCGGCTCGTTCGTGGTGATCGGTGCGGTACTTGTGGCGGTGTTGGTGGCCCAGGCGCTGCTGCAGCGTCGCCGGCTTTCCCGCACTACAGCCCACTTTGCCGGCCGGTTGCTCGCCGCCCATGATGAGGAGCGCGCCTCACTCGCTCGCGAGTTGCACGACGACATCATCCATCGCCTCGTCCGACTGCTCTCCGCCGCGCGGCTCCGCCGGCCCGAGGAGAGTGAGGAAATTGAGCTCGAGGAGCTGGTCGGTGATCTCCGCCAACTCGCCCGCGGCATGCACCCGGCCGTGCTCGATCATCTCGACTTCGAACAGTGTCTCGAGTCGCTCGTGGCCGCCACGCGCGAGCGGCAAGAGGTCGAGGTTACGCTGGCCTTCGACCCGCGCGCCGTCGATGTCAGCGAACACCAGAAGCGCCACCTCTTTCGGGTGGCCCAGGAGGCCGTGGGCAATGCCTTGCGTCATTCCGGCTGTACGAGCATCGTCATCACTGTGATGCACGCCACCACCGAGGTCACCCTCACGGTCCAGGACAACGGCCGCGGCTTTGCGCCGCGCCGCGCGGACGCGCAGCAGGGACTGGGGCTCACCTCGATGCGCGAGCGGCTCGGTCTCTGTCGGGGGTCACTCCACCTCAAGAGTGTGGCGGGGGAGGGGACCACCATCATGGCGCGCGTCCCGGTGCAGGCGGGCGAGTGAGCGACCGTCCCACCGTGCTCATCGCGGACGATCACCCCATCGTCGCCGTCGGTCTCGCCTCGGCCCTGAAGGAGTGGTACGATGTGGTGGGTGTGGTCCATGATCTCGATCGGGTCCGTCCCGAGCTCACCCGGCTCGCCCCCAACGTCATGCTGCTCGATCTCTCCTTTGGTGTGCGGAGTTCGCTCAAGCTGGTGAAGGAATTCCGCCGGGTGGCACCCGCCACCAGGATCGTCATTCTCACCGTGCATGTTGAACCGAGTCTTGCCGACGTGGCGATGATGTCGGGGGCATCGGGGTTCATCGTGAAGGAGTCGGCACCGGCTGAGCTGCGGGTGGCGATCGAGGAGGCGCTGGCCGGCCGCACCTATGTCACGCCGCTGCTCCGTCGCGAAGCGCCACGTGTCAGGGCCGACACGCACTCCGACGCACCGGTGCAACCCACGACGATCGAGTGCCGCATCCTCGACCTGCTGGTGACGGGACATTCCCAGGCGGGGGCCGGCGAGCAGGTGGGACTCAGTCTCAAGGGGGTGCACTACCACCTGCTCAAGTTGCGCAGTGCGCTCGGGCTCGGCACCACCGCCCAGTTGGTGCGCTGGTACGAGTCTCGCCGAGGCTCCTTCGAGGGATGATCGGCCCGATTCTTCTGGTACAATCGCGTCACCGACGCCCGCTTCCTATCCTTTGTACTAGACCTATTGGTCAGTAGCTCTCCAGCGCATGGCTCTGTAGCTTTTCCGGTCACTCTCTCCCTTCCCCTGAGGGCTTGGATGATCCGGACCGCACGTGCGACGTGGGTGGCGAATCGGTGGCAGCCCTCTGCGCTGACCCCGTTGCTCGCGTCGACGCGGTGGCCGAGGAGTTGGGCATGAAGCGACTGTGCCGAGCTTGTGGTGGGTCGGGAGCACTCCCCTGCATCGCCTGTGATGGTACCGGCACCGCCCCCGGCGGTGGCCGTTGCGAAGGCTGCCCGAGCGGGCCGAGCTCACTCTCGACCATGGAAAGCCTCGGCCGGGTACCGTGCCCGGTGTGCCGAGGGAGCGGTCGAGTGGAGCGAGTGGTGGGAGAGGTGACGAGGTAGAGGAGAACGGAGAACGGAGAACGGAGAACGGAGAACGGAGGATGGTGGCCCCTCCCTCAGCTCGCGCTGGCGATCCACCGCGCGAAGGTCGCTGCTGGCCAGAGCATCATCCCCACCACACGACGCGGGACGCCCGGCCCTTGGAGCAGCG
The DNA here is from genome assembly GCA_038205305.1 of Gemmatimonadales bacterium. Lineage (GTDB taxonomy): Bacteria > Gemmatimonadota > Gemmatimonadetes > Gemmatimonadales > GWC2-71-9 > Palsa-1233. Next base: position 46 of record JBBRBZ010000138.1, on the reverse strand, counting down.
CCAACCGTGCGCGGCGCAGTCCCATCGCGCGGTTCAGCTCGGGCCA
>JBBRBZ010000137.1:0-7350 GCA_038205305.1 Gemmatimonadales bacterium | reverse complement strand
TGACTGGAGTTCTGACGTGTGCTCTTCCGATCTGTTGCACAGTTTTTACAGGTTGTGTAACAATAGGATTCAAGAGAACCACGGCGGGCCCCGCGACTTTGGCGGACGCTTCGGTTGGGGCGACGCATGCGTCGCCCGTCCGTGGGGGATATCCGGCCCCACGATCGTCGCCCCGGGCAATTTCCCGATCGCCGCAATCACGGCCGGCAGGCGATTGAACGAGTCGCGGAGGGCGCCCATTTCGCGCGGATTGGCGCGACCGGCGGCGGCGCGTGCCGCCAGGCGCTCCACATCGCGGACACCGTCGAGTGCCTCGCGCAGCTCACCTCGCAGCGTGCCGGATCCTGCCAACGTCGCCACCGCGTCGAGCCGAGCCTCGATCCGCACCGGGTCGCGCAGTGGCGAGAGAATCCAGGAGCGCAGCAGCCGCGCACCCATCGGTGTCATGGTGCGGTCGAGGGTCTCGAGCAGCGTGACGCCGCGCACCCCGGTGCGTAGCGGCTCGACGAGCTCGAGATTCCGGCGCGTCATCTCGTCGATCCAGCAGAGCGCATCACTTCGGCGCACCGTGGGCCGCGCGAGGTGCGGCAATCCCTGCGGCTGCAACTCGATCGCATAGCGCAGCAGCGCGCCCGCTGCACCGATGGCCGGCGCGTCATCGGGAGCGAGACCGAGTCCGTCGAGTGAGGCGATTTTCAGGCGACGAGTGAGTTCTTCGGTGGCGAGATCGGCGTCGAACTCCCACGCGTCGCGCGGTGTGCGCAACACGGTGCTCTCGACGGGCAACACCGCCTCGCGCGGCAGCACCACTTCGGCAGGCGAGAGTCTGCCAAGCGCTTCGGTGAGATCATCGGTGAGGACGGTCTCGAGCAGGAATTCGCCGGTCGAGAGATCGAGTGCGGCGAGCCCCACACGTTCACCTGCGGGCGCGAGCGCGACCAACCAATTGTTGCGCGCGTCGGGAGTCCATTCATCATCAAGGAAGGCGCCGGGGGTGATCGTCTCTACCACGGCGCGCTTGACGATGCCCTTGGCAAACTTGGGATCCTCGATCTGCTCACAGATCGCGACGCGATGTCCCGCGGCGATGAATTGTCGGAGATATCCAGCGGCCGCCTTCACCGGCACGCCGGCGAGGGGCACGCCATCACCGCGCGCGGTGAGGGTGATGTTCAGGACGCGCGCCGCGATCTGGGCGTCGTCGTAGAACATCTCGTAGAAATCGCCCATCCGGAAGAAGAGGATCGCGTCGGGGTGCTTGGCCTTGATGTCGCGATACTGGACGAGCAGCGGGGAAGTGGTTTCTGACACGGAACAATTCTAGCCGCTCGGCGGGAGCGGGGGGAGCGCAGGCGCGGCGCGTCCCCCGAGGGCGGCTATTTGACGATGATCGGGGCGGTCCAGCGGAACTTTTCCCACTCCAGCACGAGCGCCCCGCGGTTGGGGCCACTTGGGACGATCTGGACGGTGAATTGCTCGACGGGTGCCTTCAGCACCTCGGTCTGCAGGTCGGCGCGGGCGATGTCCTGGGCCGGATCGAACTCGGTGCCCCACTGGCCGTGCTGCCCATTGACGATCAGCTGGGCGCCGGTCTTGGTGGGGATGGTCCAAAGGGTGTAGGTCCCGGGCCCGAGGTCGATGCCGGCGAGGGAGAGCGAGGCGGTGGTGGTGAATTGAGTCGCTGCATCGGCCCCGGTGCGCCACACCACATCGAATGGCACCAAGGCCTGATTGCCGAGCACCTTGCGGCCGCGCAGCGACGGTCGGCCGTAGTCGACCCGCATCTGGGCGAAGCCGATGGTGGCGCGCACGGTGTCGTGTGGACTCATGGTGCGCGCGACGCCCTTGGCCTTCTCCTCGGCGCTGAAGCGCGCGATGATTGGCGCCAGGACGGGAGCCTTGGCGACACGCTCCGTGACGAACTTGTCGGTGGTGGCCTCGGCCGAAAGCGTCAGCATACGTCCGGTGACGCGATCGACCCGGGCGTAGAGCGGCAGGCCGAAGAAGTCCATCGAGACCGAATCGCCCTTCATCCGCCGCACCGTGGTGTGTCCGAGCGAGGCCTGGCCCGCAGTGTACTCGGCAACATCGACGGAGTCCGCGTCCTTCTTGAGGGCGGCAATGAAGAGTTGCTCGTATGTCCCCGCCGTGACCATCGTCCAGGGCATCACCAGCTGTCCATTCACTGCCACGCCCACGGTGCGCGTGCTGTCGTCGCGCCGGATGGTGATGTGCAGTGAGTCGTCGCTGAAGTCGACGATGAAGGAGGTCTTCGCTCCCTGTGCGCCCACCGGATTGGGATAGCTGTTGTCGACGGCGAAGCGCCGCACCGTGCCGTTGGCATTGAGGAAGGCGTCGTAGTGCCGGACCACCACCTGCGGATAGCGCTCGACGGCATCGCCGAGGATTTCCTGCGGGGTGCGCACCACGCGCTCGATGGCAATGGTGTCGCGACCGAGGCGCGTGACAAAGCCGTACGTCTGTGCCGGAAGCGCACACGGAGCGAGCGCGAGCAGCGCGACCAACAGAGGGGTACGCATCAGGGTGCCTGCGTGACGAAGGCGTCGGTGCCGGTGGCGGCCTTCACCTTGGCGACGGCAGCACGTGCCTGCTCTCGACTGGTGAACGGTCCGGCCTGCACCTTGGTGAGTCCGCGCGGCCCCGAGACTTGGTAAGCGGTGAATCCGGCCTTCTCGATTTTCTGGACGAGGCGATTGATCACTGCCTTGTCGGCGATCGCCGCGACCTGCACACGCCATGGCGACGCAGCCGGCTTGGGTGCGGCGGCAGCTGGCTTGGGTGCGGCGACGGGCGGCTTCGCCTGCGGTGGCTTGGTGGCGTTGCTGTCCTTGGGCGGCGTCACCGGTGTCACCGGCGCACCTGCTGGGGGCGCTGCGATTCGGAGCGAGTCGGGATTCACCGGCGCGAGCTGGGCGCCGGGATTGAGCTTGCAGCGTTGCTTGGCAAACAGAAGTTGGTTCTTGAGTTCGATGTCATCGTGCGAGGCGGCGATGCCCTTGGTGAGCCAGTCGCACGCCTGCTGCAGTTGGTCGCGATCGAACGCCGCGCGCGCGCCCCAGAGCGCCGCCGCCGGAAGGGCGCTCGAGCCGGGGTAGTCGGCGAAGAAGCGGCGCACCTTCTCGATGGTGCCGTCGAACTTGCCGCCGCCGTAGTCGAGCTGAGCCAAACGAAGCAGCGCCTTGTCGGCCCATGCCGAGGTGGGATACTCCACGACGATCTTGGCGAAGTTGGCGCGCATCTCATCACCGGACTTTGCCACGGTCGCCGCGGTGAAGAGGACCTCGGGAAAATTCTTGTCGGTGGCCGGGGTCCGAATCACGATCCGCGCCATCACCGCGCGAGCCGAGTCGCCGTAGCCATCCTGGGCGAGCCGCACGACCTCCTGCAGCTGCGGCGTGCTCGGGAGGATTGGCGCCTGCGCTGCCAGTCGGGTGGCTCCGCTGCACACGATGGTCGCGGCAAGGAGGGCAAGGTGACGTGATTGCATCAGGCAGCCCTCCGTGAGCCGGTGGTGGCAAGCGTCAGTACGAGGTCGGTCATGATCCCAGTTTCGTCAGAGATGGTGGTTCCCTTCAGCGCCACATCGGCCTCGAGGGTCGCCTCGATGGCCGCACGCAGACGCGGCTGCGACCAGCGCGGGGTCACCTCGGCCAGCACGGTCGACAAGGGGCCGAAGCTCCCCATCCCGTAGGCTCGTACTTCGAAAAGGAAGCGCTTGGTCCGGTCGGCGAGCGCCGCGCCGCGCAGCTTCTTGTCGCTTTCGGCCGTGGCACGCGTCCAGCGGAGCGCGATCAGCGACGCGCCCAGCAGGGAGACGAGCCGGACGCCGGAGTTGCCACTCAGCTCGAGCACTCGAGGCACCAACCGGATGGCGGCGGCGAGGTCGTCGCGGAGGACGGCGTCACGCCAGTCATCCGGGGTCTCCCCAAAGCGGATGCCGACCAGCGACGACACCGTCTCGCGATCGATCGGCCCAGTGACCGCCAGCCCGGAGAGCTTGGCGACCTCGGCGGTGAGCAGCCCGAGATCCCCGGCGGTGGCCCGGAGCAGGTGCTCGCGTGCGTCGTCGGTGAGGCTGATGTCGGCCGCCGTCATCCGGGCGCTGAGCCATTCCTCGAGGGCGTCGCCAGCAAGACCGGCACATTTGACGGACACCGTGTGCGCCAGCAGGTCGTCATCGGGGTCGCCATCGCCGCCCTGGACGAGGACCAGCACCGTATCGGGCGCGGGGCGCTCGAGGTAGCTGACGGCGCCCTGCTTCGCCTTGGTCTTCCGCTTCCATGCCTCGACATCGCGCACCACCACCACACGCCGGTCGGCCATCATCGGCAAGGTGGAGCAGGCGCCGGCAAGCGCCTCGGGGTCGAGTTGCTGTGCCGAGAGGAGGTCGAGGTTGAAATCACGAAGCGACGCATCGAGGGCGTGTTCGAGAATCAGCGCCTGCGCCTCGTCCTTGAGGATCCCCTCGCCGCCATAGAGGTAGTACGCGGGAGCTGGAGCCCCCTTGGTGAGGGCGCGACGAAGCTGTGGCGGGGTGAGACGAGTGGCCATCCCTGCAATCTAAGAGCGCTTCCAGATCTCCGCATGGAGAATCGCGATCACCGATTTCGCGTCGTCGATCACGCCGTCACGGACCATGCCGAGCACCTCGCTCCAGCGCAGTTCGTGCATCTCGATCACCTCGTCGTCCTCGCGCGCGGTGTCGCCCGGCGCGAGCCCGGCGGCCAGGAAGAGGTCGATCCGCTCATCGGTGAAGCCGGGCGTGGTCCAGAAGGTGGTGAGCCGCTCGAGGCGCGAGCAGCTGTAGCCGGTCTCCTCGCGCAGCTCGCGCCGGGCCGTGGCCTCAGGCGTCTCGCCCTTGTCGCGCCGCCCCACCGGAATCTCCCAGAGGTAGCCGTCGGTGGCGTGCCGGAACTGACGGATCAGCAAGACGCGCGGATCGGCGTCGGTCGGGTCGTCGAGGAAGGGCAGCACCGCCGAGGCGCCCGGATGGCGGAGCATCTCGAGTTCGCCGGTGGTGCCGTTGGGATAGCGGACCGTGTCGACGTCGAACGAGACGACGCGGCCGGTGAAGAGGCGACGGGTGGAAAGAAGAGTCATACGGAAAGATAGGGGGATGGAGAACGGAGAACGGAGAACAGAGACCCGGGGATCCACCCGTTCTCCAATCTCCGTTCTCCGTCCTCCGTTCTCTGTCAGTATTGCTGCACGCTCACCGGGCCCAGCTTCAGTCTTTCGATCCCTGGCCGAATCTTGGCGAGGTCACCGACGATGACGATAGTGAGCAGCGCCGGGTCGAGATGGGCACGGGCCGCCCGTTGCAGGTCACCGGCGTCGAGACCGTTGATCGACTTCATCTCCGAGACGATGGTGCTGAGCGGCCGACCAGAGACCAGCGAATTCGCCAGCGCGCCGGCGACCTGGCCCGGCGTTTCGAAATTACCAAGCGACCCAAGTACGATGTAGGACTTGCCGCGCTGCAGCTCGGCGGCGGTCACCGGCTGGGTGCGGATGGTCTCGACTTCGCGGATGATGATCGCGAGCGAGGAGTCAGTCGCGTCGGTGCGGACATCGGACTGCACCATGAATGGCCCCGGAACCGCGCTCCAATCGAATCCGGCGTAGGCACCGTAGCTGTAGCCGCGCTGCTCGCGGAGGATGTCGTTGATTCGCGAGGAGAACGACCCGCCCAGGATGGTCATCATCAGCTGGGTGGCCGGGTAGTCCGACGCTCCGCGCGAGATACCCGGACCGCCCACAAAGATCACCGACTGTGCCGCGTCGGGCTTGTCGACCAGAATGATGCGGGTCGGGGTGCGCGGCGCTGCGGGCACCTTGGCGGCGAGCAGCGAGGTCATTGCATTCTTGGGAGATTTCCACGCGCCGAAGTTCGTCTTGGCGAGCGCCATCGCCTCCTTGAGCGTGACATCACCGGTGACGATCAGCGTCGCCCGTTCCGGGTTTGCGGCGTTGTTCCAGAAGGTGCGGACCGCGGTGGAATCGAAGGAAAGCAGCGTGGTGGAATCACCAATGATGGCATCGTGGTACGGATGCCCCGTCGGGAAGACGTTACGGAAGAAGACCCGCTGCGCCACGGCATCGGGATTGTCACGCGCGGACAGCAATGCCGTGAGGCGCTGGTCGCGGATGCGCTTGACATCAGTTGCCGCGAAGGTGGGCCGGAGGACAACATCAGCCATCAGCGTCATTGCCGAGTCGAAGGTGCGCTTCGGCCCGGAAAGCGAGATGGTGAAATTCTCCCAGTCCGCGCCGGTGCCGAGTCTCGCTCCGAGGTAGTTGAGTTGGTCGGCGAGCTGGAAAGTGTTGCGGCCGTTGGCTCCCTCGTCGAGCAGGTCACCGGTGAAACTCGCCAGCCCCGACACGCTGCCCGTGAGGCGCGCTCCCCCCAGGATCAGCAACTGCGCCGACACCAGTGGCACCTCAGCGTTGCGAGACACCATCACCTGAAGCCCGTTGGGGAGCGAGTCGCGCTCGACTTTCGGCAGGGTGAGGGCCGGCGCTGGACCGAGTACCGGCGGCGTAGTGACCTGCGCCGCGAGGGGAAGGGCAAGCAGGGAGAGAAGAGAGAAGAGCACGGTGCCACGGAGGCGCCTGCCGGGAAATCCTTCGCGATGCTCAGGATGCGGGGTGATCATGGTGTGATCCTCGGGCGGGCGACCAGGTCAGAAGTGAGTTTGCCATCGGGTACCACGCCGACGATCACGCGCGGCCCCAGCAGGTACTGTCGCACCACTCGCTTGATGTCATCTGTCGTCACCGCGCGATAGCGATCGAGGTCGCGCTGAAAGCCGTCGGGAACGCCGAGCTGATAGTAGTACTCGTTGAGCTGATCGGCCTTGCCAGACACCGTCTGGATGGAAGAGAGAAAGCCCGCCTCGAGCGCATTCTTGGCGAGATCGAGTTCACGAGCCGTGGGCCCTTCCTCGGCCAACTTCCGCAGCTCGGCGTCGACGACTCCCTGAATTTCAGCGAGGCCGTGACCGGGTCGTGCCGTGACGGTGATGGAGAAATCGCCGTCGAAGCGCTCGCCCGATTGCCGGGCACTGATGCCGCTGGCGATCTGCATGTCGTAGACCAGCTTCTGCGTCAGGCGGGCGCTCTTGGAACCGGAGAGAATTCGTCCCGCCATCGTGAGCGCGGCATCATCGGGGCTCCATGCCTTGGTGGTGTGCCAGTCGTAGTAGAGCCGAGGCAGCGACACGCGATCTTCGATGTTCACCAAGGTGTCGGCGGTGCGCTTCACTGGTGGGACAGAGGGCATTTCAATCGCCGGGCCGCGCGGGATGCTGCCGAAGAGTCGCTTCACCT
>JBBRBZ010000136.1:0-7518 GCA_038205305.1 Gemmatimonadales bacterium | reverse complement strand
CCTCGCTATTCCGCGGCGGGGGGGGGGGGTTGTCTGCGCTTGGGCCCGGCGCGGCGGCGGGGGGGGGGCCCCCGGGGCCCCCCCCCCACGACAGGTATGCTCCTGCTTTGCATTCTGGTCGGGCCGCTGAGGCTGGTTGCACAGGCTCCGGCCAAGCCCACGGAGATTACCCCGGACAGTGCCAAGGCGCTCTCGGCGACCATCGCCGCAGGCCGCGCGATCTTCCACGGTGCCGGCACCTGCTTCGGGTGCCACGGTGCCAAACTCGAGGGGACACCGATCGCCCCCACCCTGCGCGCCCACAAGTGGCGCAACGGTGACGGCTCGCTTGAGGCCATCGTCAGCATTGTCACCCATGGCGTAAAGGGCACCCTGATGATCTCTCATCCAGGCGGCATCAGCGACGCCCAGCTCCGGCAGGTGGCCACCTATGTGTGGGCCGTGAGTTCGGGCAAGAGTCCGCCATGAAGTCAGATTCGGGAGGGGTTCGAATGAACACAACGCGCGCCATTATCGCCGGACTGGTTGGCACCCTGTTCGCGACCGCGCTGTGGGTGCTGGAGCCGTGGCTTGGCCTCCCCGAACTGGCCGTGGGCCAGATCCTCAGCCACTCCCTTTCAGTGATCACAGCCTACTTCTCGCCCGGTCCGGTGGTGGGATGGACACTCCACGTCCTCATCGGGACGAGCTTGGCGGTCAGCTACGCGCGTTTCGTCGCCGGTCGGTTGCGCGGCGCTGCAGTGCTGCGCGGGCTCCAGTACGGCTTGGGCATCTTCGTGGTGGCCCAGCTGGTCTTCGCTCCACTGGTCGGCGCGGGAGTGTTTTCCAGAGGTGACGTGCGAATGCTCGCGGGCTCGCTTTTCGGGCATCTGCTTTATGGTGGTATCGTCGGCGGAATTTGCGGTTTGCCAAAGGCGGCGTGAACCGCCGAGGGGAGTTCCTATGTTATCGATGGTGCTCATGTCGGTCGCGCTCGGTTCTGGTCTCGTCACCGGTCACGGTGGACGCCCCGACGACCTGATGGCTCGAGCGCGGGCCTACGAGCTGGCGCGCAGCCGGGGAGCCGCTGATCGACTGGCCCTGCATGCCATGATCCCCTCTTTCGCCCGCCAGACCGGACTCGCCTGTTCCGCTTGCCACACAACCTTCCCACAGCTCTCGCCGCTCGGCCGTCTCTTCAAGCTCAATGGCTACACGCTCACCGGACTGAAGGTGATCCAGACCGGTGACAGCGGGCAGCGTTCCTCGCTTCGCCTCGACCTGATCCCGCCGGTCTCGGCGATGGTGCTGACCTCGCTCACCCAGATGCGCACCGCCGTGCCAGGAACCCAGAACGCCAGTGCCGACTACCCCCAGGAGTTGAGCCTGTTCATTGCCGGCGGCCTGAGCGAGCGCATGGGCACCTTCGTACAAATGTCCTATCAGGGGAAATCGGGCAGCTTCGGCATCGACAATGCGGAGCTCCGCTTCGTGGGCCGCGCCGAATTGGCGAACAAGGGCGTGCTCTACGGTGTGACCCTCAACAACAATCCCACCAGCCAGGATGTCTGGAACTCGGCCCCGGCGTGGCGCTTCCCGATGGTATCCTCCAATGCCGCGCCGCACCCGGCGGCCGCGCCGCTGCTCGAGGGTGTCCTCTCGCATCAGGTGGCGGGGCTCGGCGCCTACGCGCTCTTGAACGGTCAGTTCTACGCGGAATACAGTGCCTATCGCTCGGCGCCTCAGGGCGGCGCCGTGCCGCCCGGTCAGGGCTCGAGCAACACCATTCAAGGCGTCGGTTCCTACTGGCGGGGATTCGTCGAGCACATCTGGGGCGACCAGACCCTGATGGTCGGCACCTTGGGGATGGCGGCGAAGCTCTATCCCTCCGGGGTGATCGGCCCCGTCAATCGCTACACCGATGTCTCGTTCGATGCGCAGTACGAGCGCCACCTGGGGAAAAACTACTTCAGCACCCACGGCGCGTGGCTCCACGAACGCCAGCACCTCGATGCGGCGTTCGCCGCCGGGCAGGCATCCCACGCCGAGAACATCCTCAACACCCTCCGCCTCGACGCCGGCATCCTGACGCCGGGGCGCGTGGGCCTGACGCTCGGCTATTTCAACGTGTCTGGGTCGGCCGATCGGCTCGCCTACGCCGGTGGACCGGTGGGGGGCAGCCTTGCCGGGCGACCCGACAGCCGCGGTGTGATCGGCGAGCTGTCGTACATGCCCTGGCTCAATACCCGCTTCGCCATGCAGTACACCGCCTACAGCCGATTCAATGGCGCGGGGAGCAATTACGACGGCACCGGACGGAATCCCGGTGACAACAACACGCTGTATCTCTCGGCGTGGGTGGTGTTTTAGCGCCACGGATGCCGACAGTGGCTGCCATATGGGTGGGGCTGCATTTCGGTGCGGCCCCGTTTCGTTGATTGGCCCCTTCGACAGATGTCGCCCGCCCACCGTCCGGCGCTGCCGCGGACTGCATCGATCCGACTCCACCCAAAATCATCCCGTCGAGCGATGGGCAATCGCCCATGCCCCGATCAAATTCCTGTGTAGGGCATCCAATTCACTCTCATCCACAGGCGGGGCACCATGAAACCGAAGGACAGCACCACCGACCGGGCTCACGGAGCCCTGCATGAACTCAAGGGCAAGGTCAAGCAGGAAACCGGCAAACTGATCCACGATGAAGACCTTGAAGCAGAAGGCCTCATCGAGAAGCACGCCGGCAAGGCGCAGCAGGTGATCGGCAAGGTCGAGAAGGCGCTCGGCGACTGACCTGATGCGGCCGCTCCCCCCCAGCCTCACACAACTACGGAGATACCATGTTGATGACACTCGCCATCATTCTGATCGTCCTCTGGGCCTTGGGTATGGTCACCGCCTACACCATGGGCGGCCTGATCCACATCCTGCTGGTGGTAGCCATCGTGGTGATTCTGGTGCGCGTGATTCAGGGTCGCAAGGTCCTGTAGCAGGGTAGGGAGATCGTTCTGTGCGAGCCACTCCGCGCTTCAACAGGGGGTGGCTCGCCTGTAGATTGCCTGCTTCGATTTCACATCTCGAGGCCACCGTGCTCCGCCTGTCTCGCTCGTCCTGCCTGATCGCCCTCGCCATCCTCCTTCCCACCAGAGCCCCGGCCCAGCAACGTGCGGCCGGCCCGGTCGATACTGCGCTCTGGCATGGGCTGGAGTGGCGGCTGCTCGGTCCGGCACACACTGGCCGAATGACCTCGGTAGTGGGTTCCACTCAGCGACGTGACGAGTACTACGTCGCCACCACTGGCGGTGGCGTCTGGAAGACCACCGACGGCGGCAAGACGTGGAACCCGATGACCGACAACTACTTCGGCGGGACCGTTGGCGCGGTCGACCTGTTCCGGGGAAACCCCGACATCGTCTGGGCTGGTGGGGGCGAGACGGCGATCCGCGGCAACGTTTCCCACGGTGACGGCGTCTGGAAGTCGCTGGATGCTGGCAAGACGTGGAACTACATGGGGCTCGCCGAGACGCAGTACATCTCCCGCATCGTGACGCACCCGACTGATCCCAACATCGCCTACGTGGCCGCGCTGGGACATGTCTTCGGCCCCAACACCGAACGGGGCATCTACCGCACCAAGGACGGCGGCAAGAGCTGGCAGAAGGTCCTCTTCAAGAACGACTCGACTGGCGCGGCCGACCTGGTGATGGACCCGAGCAACCCCAACGTGCTCTACGCCGGCTTCTGGCAGGCGGGGCGGAAGCCGTGGCTGCTGGTGAGTGGTGGCGAGGGAAGCGGGATGTGGAAGACCACCGATGGCGGCGATCACTGGACCGACATCAGCCGTGCCTCGGGACTGCCGGCCGGCATCTGGGGCAACATCGGCATCGCCATCTCGCCGGCCAACCCCAAGCGGGTCTGGGCTGTCATTGAGGCCGATTCGGGCGGCGTCTTCCGCTCCGATGATGCCGGCGCCACCTGGCAGCTGCTCAACACTGACCGCAACCTGCGCCAGCGCGCCTGGTATTTCTCCAAGCTCACTGCCGACCCGAAGGACACCAACACGGTGTATGCCGGCAACGTCGGCGGCTTCGTTTCGCACGATGGCGGCAAGACCTTTCCCGGCGGGCTCGGCAACGGCGACACGCACCAGTACTGGATCGACCCGAATGATCCCAAGCGGATTGCCGTCGCAGGCGATCCCGGCATCACCATCTCGCTCGATAGCGTGCAGACGCGTGCCAACATTCCCACTGGGCAGTATTACCACGTCCACCTCACCAATGCATCACCGTATGATGTCTGCGGGGCGGAACAGGATGGCGGCGTCGACTGCTTCCCGGTCCGTGCGGCCGGCGGCGGCGGTGGTCGCGGGGGTGGTGGAGGGCGTGGTGGTGCAGCTACCGCCGCGGCACCTGTGAGTCAGTGGAACTTCACCACCCGCTACGGTGGTGCCGGTGGGGAGTCGGGTTACGTCGCCTCTGATCCACTCGATCCCGATGTGACCTTTGGCGGCAACTACAGCGGCGTGCTGGAGATGCAGAACAAGCGCACCGGTCAGTCGATGCGACTCGACCCGTGGCCACTCAACCCGATGGGCCACGACGCGATCGACTCGAAATATCGCATGCAGTGGACCTTCCCGATCATGAACTCGCCCCACGATCCCAAGGTGCTCTACGTCGGCTCCAACGTGCTCTTCAAGTCGCACGATCTGGGGCAGAGCTGGAAGATCATCTCGCCCGATCTCACTCGGAATGATCCGGCGACGCTGGGCGCCTCCGGTGGCCCGCTCACCAAGGATCAAACCTCGGTGGAGTACTACGGTACCATCTTCGCTGTCGCGGAATCACCGCTGAGCCCAGGGCTGGTGTGGACGGGTTCGGATGATGGCCTGATCTACGTGTCGCGCAACGCCAATGCGATCAAGCCGGTGTGGACCAACGTCACGCCGAAGGATCTGCCGAAGTTCACGAGAATTTCGATCGTTGAACCGTCGCCGTATCATCCGGGGACGATGTACTTCGCCGCCAATCGCTATGAAATGGATGACTTTGCACCGTATCTCTACCGTACCACCGACTACGGTGTGACGTGGAAGAAAATCATCACCGGCATTCCGGCCACCGAGTTCACCCGCGCCATTCGCGAAGATCTGGTGCGGCCAGGAATGCTCTACGCCGCGACCGAACGGAGCATCTATCTCTCCTACGACGCTGGCGACCACTGGCAGCCGCTCAAGCTGAACCTGCCGCCCGTCGCCGTGCATGACATCGCGCTGCGTGATGATGACATCGTCATCGCCACCATGGGACGCGGCTTCTACGCCATGGAAGGAATCACTCGCCTCCGTCAAGCGGATCAGGTGGCGAGCGCCGGGGCGAATCATCTCTTTGTTCCCGGCAAGACGTATCGCAACACCGGGACGGTGAAGGCGGAGTACTGGCTCGCCAAGCCGGCTGACGTCGTCACGCTCGAACTGCTTGATCCGGCGGGGAAGGTGCTGCAGAAGGTGGCGAGCACCGATTCCGTGCCGGCCGGTCGTGGTGGTGGCGGACGCGGAGCCGGAGGGTTTGGTGGCAGAGGTGGTGGCGGCGCGCCCGCAAAGGTCACCACCACCGCGGGGCTCAACAGTTACAATCTCGCGTTGCGCTATCCCGAGGGCGTCAACTTCACCGGCGCCATTTACTGGGGCGGCAACGGACTGAACGGCCCCGTGGGCGGACCAGGCGACTACACCGTGCGCATGACCGTGGGCTCGGAAGCGCCCCAGACGCAGGTAGTGCACGTCAACAGGAGTGCGCTCACCACCGCGTCGGAGGCCGATGTGCGCGAGCAGGTGGCCTTCCTCCTGCGCATTCGCGATACCGTCTCCGCTGCCAACAATGCCGTGCGCACCATTCGCAACATGCGCGGGCAGATCGACAGCGTGCGCGTCAAGGCGACCGGACCAGAGGTCGCGAAGTTCAACACGCTGGCGCGTGCCTTCGTCGACAGCATGACGCTGGTGGAGGAAGCACTCTATCAGACCAAGAATCAGGCCGGAGAGGATCCGCTCAATTTCCCGATCCGACTCAACAACCAGATCGGTGCGCTGTCAGGCTTCGTCGCCAGCGGCGAGCGACGTCCGCCCCAGCAAGCCTACGATGTCTGGAACACTCTTGTCCCGAAGCTGGACGCGCAGCTGCTGCGCTTCAAGCGACAGCTGTCGACGCAGCTCCTCGCGCTCAATGCCGTGCTGAAGTCGGCTGGGTGGCCGGTGCTGGTGCCCAGTACCGACGAACCCCCGCCGCCAGCAGGTGGCCGCGGGGGTCGTGGGGGATGAATCGGATTGTCATCCCCCGCGAAGCGGGGGATCTCCAGGCTTCGTGAATGTGCCAGTTCTGGAGGTCCCCGGCCTGCGGCCGGGGACGACCGAACGGCTCACCCGATAAACGTCCCATCCCGCAGGTCACTCAACGCCTGCTGAATCTCCTGGCGCGTGTTCATCACGATCGGACCGTGCCAGGCGATCGGCTCCTGAATCGGAGCACCCGATACCAGCAGGAAGCGCACCCCCTGCTCGCCGGCGTTCACCACCACGTCATCGCCGCTGCCGAAAAGCACCAGTGAACGGTTGCCGGTCATCTCGCGGACCAGATGATCGTCGTTGCCGGCCGTCTGCTCGGTGAGCACACCGAACGGCGCCGAGGCATCGCGGAAGTTGGCACTCCCCTCGAAGACATAGGCGAAGGCATTCCGGGAGGTATCCACCGGCAGCACCTTCCGCTGTCCCGGTGGCACCCAGATGTCCAGGTACTGCGGCTCAGCGGCGATGCCGTCGACCGGTCCGCGCTTCCCCCAGAACTCACCGCAGATGATCCGTGCGCTGGTGCCATCGTCCTCGGTGACCACCGGGATCTCCTTCGACTGCACATCCTGATACCGCGGCGCCGTCATCTTGTGCGCCGAGGGGAGGTTGGCCCAGAGCTGGAAGCCGTGCATCCGGCCGGTGGGGTCGCCCTGCGGCATCTCGTGATGGAGAATTCCGCGGCCTGCCGTCATCCACTGCACATCGCCCCCCGTCAGGGAGCCGCTGTTGCCGAGCGAATCCTCGTGGTTGACCGAGCCGGCCAGCACGTAGGTGATCGTTTCGATGCCGCGGTGCGGATGCCAGGGGAAGCCAGCCAGGTAGTCAGCGGGCTTTTCATTGCGGAAGTCATCGAACAGCAGGAACGGGTCGGTCTCCGACGTGTTACCAAAGCCAAAGGCGCGGCGAAGGTGGACACCGGCACCCTCGATGGTGGGGATGGCGGCACTGGTCCGGAGAACGGGGCGAATCGACATCGGGTACTCCCTGCTGGTGGTGGCGGGACCGCCTGATTCGGTTCCATGCGTGTCATAACAGCTCTTTGGGTTCCGGGGTTCCCGACCTCAGCCGAACCATGACAACAACCTCACGCGCCCTGGTACACTCAACTCCAATGGAGTCGTGTCTCACTTCATATTGGCAGAGAGGGAAGGACGGGAATCCCGCGACGCATGTGGAACTCCAGGGCGAGAGAC
>JBBRBZ010000135.1:0-7549 GCA_038205305.1 Gemmatimonadales bacterium | reverse complement strand
CGGATGGGCACCATAGCCAACCGCCATCGCGAGCTTCGCCGGGTCAATGTCCACCGCGAAGACCTCGGCCGCACCGCACGCGCGGGCAAGTTGAATCGCCGACATGCCAAGTCCGCCGGCGCCGAACACGGCCACGGAGTCCCCGGCCGTCATGCGTGCCTTGCGCAGCGCGTGAAACGCCGTCGCGGTGGAGCACATCATGATCGCCGCCGCCGCCATGGTCACTCCATCGGCAACACGGATGGCGTTGCGGGCGGGTGCCACCACGTACTCGGCGTACCCGCCGTTCACGTGCTTGCCCACCATCTTGCCGCGGGGGCAGAACTGCTCGAGCCCGGACGTGCAGTATTCGCACTGTCCGCAGGTGAACAAGTAATGCAGCGCCACCCGGTCGCCGATTGCAATGCCCTCCACCGATGCTCCGATGGCTTCGATCACGCCGGCGATCTCGTGGCCCGGGGTGATGGGCAGCATGCCCACGCTGGCGGTGCCGGCGCGGTAGTGGGCGTCGGAATGGCAGATGCCCGCCGCGAGCACCCGCAGAAGGATCTCGTCCTGTCCGGGCACCGGTCGTGCGACCTCCCGCAACTGGAGAGGCTTGCCGATCTCCACGATCTGGATCGCTTTCATGCGGATCTGTCCTCGGATACAGGCATGGGGTTGACCAAGACCCCAACCGCCGTCGCCAGTCAGGCGATTGATCTCGAATCGCTGTCGCAGTGCGCAATATACCTGAAGCGGGTTGCCCTACCGGGACGGCCTGAGTGCCTCGGCCACCAGCCGACGTGGCTCAGGAAGGGTCTCGGCGGCGAACCCCGGATTGACCTTGAGCCAGCGCTGGTGGCGTGGGCTCGGGTGCGGGATCGTGAGCCGCGTGGTCAGGCCGGGCTTCGCCTCCCGGCTGGTTGTTGGTGCGCGATCGAACGCCATGGTCACCGCACGATCTCCGGTTCGGGTTCGAGTCGAATCCCGAACTGTTCCGCCACCGCCGTGGCGATTGCGTCGGACAGCGCGAGGAGCTCGGTCACGGTGCCGCCGTAATTCACCAGCGCAAGTGCGTGATGACTCGAGATGCCCACACCGCCTCGCCGGTACCCTTTGGAAAATCCTGCGTGCTCCACCAACCACGCCGCGGGCACCTTCACCTCGTCATCCAATGGGTAGGCTGGAATGGCATCAGTCCGGCCCGACGCAGTCCACCGCGTCCGCAGTTGATCGAACTCGTGTCTGGTCAACACGGGATTCAGGAAGAAGGAGCCGGTGGACCGGGTATCGGGATCGTGGGGATCCAGCACCATCGACTTGCGACGGCGCAGCGCGAGCACGGTATCGCGGACAATCTGCAGCGCTGTGACGGGCGCGCGTGCCCCAAGCACGGCGGCCCGTGCGACGGCTTCCTGCAGCTCCGGGTACCTGAGCTGGGGCGTGGCATCGCGCCGGAGGCGAAAGGTCGCCTCGAGGACAACCCAGCGGCCACGATCCTGTTGCTTGAATCGACTGGTCCGATACCCGAAGCGGCATTCACTTGCCGTGAAGCGGCGCTGTTCAAGCGTAGTCCGATCGAGGCAGTCGACGGAGAAGAGGGTCTCCGCAATCTCCTGCCCATAGGCGCCGACGTTCTGGATGGGTGCCGCTCCGACCGTCCCGGGAATCCCCGAAAGGCACTCAACACCAGCCCATCCGCGCTCAACCGCCTGCCGCACGAGATCGTCCCACCTCAGGCCGGCACCTGCGGTGACTTCCAGGAGGGCCGCGTCCCGAAACTGGATACCGCCGATGCACATCCGGATCACCAGCCCCGGGAACCCGCTGTCGGGGAAGACGACGTTGCTGCCGCCGCCGAGAATGGCCACCGGCAGTTGGCGTTCCCGCGCGTGGATCAGGGCGGCACGGACGTCCGTGTCACTGGTGCATTCCACGAAATATCGAGCCGGGCCACCGAGCTCGAGCGTGGTGTAACGCTCGAGCGGTACCCGCTCCCGCACGTCAAGGTCCATCACTGCCATTCACTCCATCCTCCACTAACGGAGCCGCCGCTCCAGGTAGGTGCGCAGCGCCACGGCATTGTTGTGCAGCGTATCGTGGGAGCTGTAGATCAAGGTGACCGGCCCCTGGCGTGCGGCCTCGAGGAGCGGATCGAGTGATTCCTTGTGGGCCTGCAGTTCGGCGAAATATCGCTTCCGAAATTCGGTCCACTTCTCCGGGTCGTGGGAGAACCACTTGCGCAGCTCAGTGCTCGGCGCGACATCCTTCAGCCAGTCGTCCAACTTGAGCTCCGTCTTCTTGATGCCACGAGGCCACAGCCGCTCCACGAGAAAGCGCGCACCGTCCGTGCGGGCGGCGGGATCGTAGGCACGTTTGAGCTGGATCATCGGTGCACTCCAGTTTTCGCGTGGGCGGCGCCTGTCGGCGTGAGGCGATGGTCCACGCCCGCCGCCGCGGTGTGCTCGATTGACTATCGTTCGTTCACGCGGCCCCAAGCGGCCGTGGGCCTGAACCAACAGGGAGAAACAATGTCACAACGAATCGACTATCGAAAGGCTTCACCAGGGGCGTTCCAGGCGATGCTGGCGCTGGAGACGTATGCCCATCAGAGTGGACTGGAGCACTCGCTGCTCGAACTGGTGAAGACACGCGTGTCGCAGATCAATGGCTGCGCCTATTGTCTGGACATGCACACCAAGGACGCGCGCGCGGCAGGGGAGACGGAACAGCGACTCTACCTGCTCACGGCGTGGCGCGAGACCACCTTTTTTTCCCCACGCGAGCGCGCCGCACTCGCCTGGGCCGAGGTGGTGACGCAACTGAGCCACCACGACGTGAATGACGCGCTGTACCAAGAGGTCCGACGCGAATTTGACGAGCGCGCGCTGGTGGACCTGACGCTGGCGATCATTGCCATCAACGGCTGGAACCGCCTCGCCGTCCCCTTCCGCACGGCGGCGGGGAGCTATCAGCCCACCGCCGCCAGAGCGAGCTGATCGGGCCGCTCAGCAGGGTCGGATGATCGTGGCCATCAGGCAGAATCGCTCGGTGCCGGCGCGCATCCCGTGCGGCTCTCCGGGCGCGTAGGCCACCACCGAACCGGGGCCCACCTCTCGGGACTCTTCACCGCCGATGATGGTCCCGCTTCCCGACAACACGGTCAGGAGCACAGTGCCGTCGTTGGTGTGGGTCGCCACGTGTTGTCCAGGCTCGAGCCGAAAGACGACGAGCCGCACGGCGGGGGTATCGTGGATCGCCGCGGTGCCGGGACGGTCGGGAGTTGCTGACACTGCATCGCGAGCTGCCTCGGGGGCGTTCAGGACTTTCATGGGGTCTCCCCGATCGTCTGCCGGAGCGCCGCAACCAGCTCGACTGGGTCCGCGCCGTCCTCTTCGGCCGCCTGGCGTACGGTGCGGTGCGCCCCGCAGCAGGTATCCACCCCGAAGGCATTGAACACCGCCATTGTCGCCGGGTGCGACGCCATGAGGCCATCCACCGTCGTATCCTCGACCACCAGCTGCTCTTCGGTCACGCCGCCCTCCTGCTGTAAGTTGTCACGGAAGATACCTTGACAATGGTCAGGCCACCAGTCATCGTGTGTGCGGCGCCGAAACGGACGGCGCCGCCACGGAGAGCGAGATGCCGATGCCCCACGATTCCCTGACCCCCAGTCTGCGTGCCCTGCTCGATGCGCTCAAATACCGGGGCAGGGCCACGGTGCCTGACCTCGCTGAGGAGCTCGAACGCAGTATCGAAACGGTTCGCGAGCACTTGCGCACCTTGACGGCGCAGGAGCTGGTCCGGCGTGATGGCACGGTGCGGCGTGGTCCGGGTCGCCCGGAGGTCGTGTACATGCTCACGCCCGAGGCGGAGGCATGCTTCCCCCGTCGGGAGGGCGAGATCCTCCACGCGTTGGGTCGCCACCTTGTGGAACACGGTCGGCAGGACATCCTGCGTGAATTCTTTGACGAGTACGTCGGTGCGCGTCGCGACGTGGCCATGGCCCGGGTGGCGCATCTCACGGGGCGCACGCGTCTGGCGGAGGTCGTCCGCATTCTCGACGAGATGGGATTCATGCCGATCCTTGACGCTGCCGACGGCGTGCCGCAGCTCACGCTCTGCCATTGTCCGATGCGTGATCTCGTCGACGCGACGGACATTCCCTGTCGTGCCGAGATCGGATTCCTGACGGAACTGTTGGGCAGGAAACCCACGCGAACGGGCTACATCCCTGCGGGACACGCCGGCTGCTCCTACCGGTTGGCGGCAGTTTCGTGATTCGGGAGCGCGTCCCGTGAACGCTCCGCCGCTTCGTCTTCCTGGCGAACACTTCACCGCGGCACTGCTGTTCCTGCTCGCCGGGGCGTTCGGGCTTTTCCGCGCGGCCCCGGCGCTGGCCGCGGGAATGTATCCGTCGCCGAACGTGGTGGCCGTCACGCATCTGTTCACCCTGGGCTGGATCACGACGTCGATCATGGGCGCGCTCTACCAGTTCCTGCCCGTGGCGCTCAGTCAGTCGATCGCGTCGGAGCGGGCGGCGCACGTCACCTTCCTGCTGCATCTGAGCGGAGTCGCCACGTTGGTGACCGGCATGTACCTGGCCCGCGATCCGCTGCGGTTGACCGGCATTGCGCTCCTGAGCGTGGCGATCACGCTTTTCCTGACCAACCTGGGCGTCACACTCCATCGGGCAGTTCGTCGCGACACAACCTGGCGGGCAATCTGCGCGGCGGCGGTCTTCCTGGGGATCACCCTCATCCTGGGTGCGGCGCTCGGGCTGAATCTCCACAACGGTTTTCTGGGGGTTCACCAGCAACTCGCGCTGGGCGTCCACCTGCACGTCGCGTTGTTCGGCTGGGTGCTGCTGGTCATCGTCGGGGTATCGCACCGGTTGCTGCCGATGTTCCTGCTGAGCCACGGGGGAAACACCCGCCTGGGCGGCTACGCGGTCACCCTTCTGGCCACCGGGGCCGGACTGTTGGCGCTCTTTCATCACGTGCCGATCCTCGGACGCGAGGTGCCGGCGCTCTGCTTCGGCGCCGGTGTCGCGGTGTACCTGCTGCAGGCGCGCTCCTTCTATCGTCACCGCAACCGTCCGGCGCTCGATCCCGGGCTCCGTCTTGCCGCAGTGGCGCTCTCGCTCTTCGGCGTCACAGGACTGCTCGGCGCGCTCGCGCTCACCGGCGTCGGCTCGGTTCGCCTGCGAATGGCGTATGTGATCGTGATGCTGCTCGCGTGCACCCTCTTTGTGGCCGCGCACTACTACAAGATCGTGCCGTTTCTGGTATGGAATCGGTATTTCGGACCATTGGCTGGCACGCGTTCGCTGCCGCGCGTGGGTGATCTCTATCGGCAGCCGCTCGCCTTTGCCGCCGTGACCTGCCTGGCGCTTGGGGGCGTGGTTGCCGCCGCATCGACAGGGATGGGGATACTCGCCGGCATTCGTGCGGGAGCGACGCTCTTCGGCGCCGGCGTTGTTGTCGAGGCCGGCCAGATGCTGGCCATTGCCCGGAGGAGACCATGAGTGTTGCCGCACCGGAGCCATTCGAAGTGCCATTGCTGGACGCGCTTCGCACGGTCATCGATCCAGAAATTGGACTCGACATCGTCACGGTGGGTCTGGTCTACGCCGTGCAGTTGGCGGAGGGCGTTGCCAGAATCACCTTCACGCTCACGACGCCGGGGTGCCCGATGGAAGAGCACATCACTCAGGGCATCGTGCGCGCGTTGTCCCGCGTCCCGGGCATCGATCTGGTCGAGCCCGTTCTCGTCTGGGAGCCTGAGTGGCATCCCGGCATGATCAAGGAGGGAGCATGGTGAACCCGTTGGTGGACACATTCCCGCTCGCGCTGCAGATGGTGGACCCGGCGCGGATCGTCGAAGCTGATGTGCGCGAGGACCTGCGGGCGGGCCGCGAGCCGTTCGAACGGATCATGGCCGCGCGCGGCCAGGTGCCACCGGATGGTGCCCTCGTGGTGCGCGCCACCTTTGAGCCGGTGCCGCTGTACGCGGTGCTCGGTCGGCCGGGCTGGCAACATCATACCGAGGAGCTCGCGGCCGACGATTGGCGCGTCTGGTTTTACCCCGATCGACCGGTGCCCGATGCCCCCGCCGTGGCGCCATCCACCCCTTCACCTGTCGAGAGTCGGCAACCGCCGGCTCCGCTATCTCAAACCTGGAAGGACCGCACCATGACCGAAGCACAGACCCTCGATGTCCGGGTGATCCCCCCTCGCGACAAGCACCCCACCATTTTCCGGACCTTTGGCGCGCTGGCGCCGGGTGAATCGTTCGTGCTGCTCAACGACCACGACCCGCGACCGCTTCGCTATCAGTTCGAGGCCGAGCATGCTGGGGCATTCACCTGGAACTATCTCGAATCGGGACCGGCCATCTGGCGGGTCGAGATCGGCAAGAGCGCGTCGTGAACGGCACCCACCAGCTCGATGTCCGGCCGGTCGAACCGAAGGATCGGCTGGACTGCATCATGGGAGCGTATCACGGACTGGCGGAGGGTGAGGCACTCGAACTCACCGTGGACCACGACCCCAAGTGCATGTACTACACGCTCCGAGCAACCGAGGGCGAGGAGACATTCTCGTTTGCCTATCTCGAGGATGGCCCAGAGGTATGGCGCGTGCGGGTGGACAAGCGGTGACGTCGTCCTCCGCGCGTGCGGAGCGACGCCTCGTCAGCGCGGAGGATCCCGGTCTGACCCGGCCGGTCGAGGGTTGCGGGAGTGTGGTCCGCCGGACAGATTGCCCGACAACACCAATCGCGAACCAGGTTGACCGGGTGGCCCACCCGGAACCCAGATGCCAGCCGCCGGAGCGAGCGCCACTGCTCGCTCCACGAGCTCGGATTGTCGCTTGGTAGGGAGCCACCGATGATATTGCAGAACGTGGTCTGGACCATCGCTCTGGTTGGCATGAGCCTGGTCGCCTTGGCGTTCATTTTCGTGGTCAGCCAGGCCAGCCGGCCGGCCGACGCGGCCGCGACGCGCCAGTCCGCGAACACCTCCAACGTGCTGCGACGATGGTTGTTCGGTGGATTCCTGGTCGTGCTCGTGGGCGGCAGTTACCTGACTCTGCGTCCCTTCCCCATTCCACCGCAGCATGCGCCGCTGGACATCCAGCAGGTCGTGGAGGTCGTCGGCCAGCAATGGGCCTGGCAGATCAAGCCGGACACGGTGCAGGCCGGCAGTCCGGTGGAATTTCGGGTCACCAGCAAGGATGTGAACCACGGTTTTGCGATCTACGCACCGGATGGCCGGATCGAAACGCAGACACAGGCGATGCCCGGCTTCACCAACAAGATCGTCCACACCTTCACGCAACCCGGGACCTACAAGGTCATGTGCCTGGAATATTGTGGCGTCGGACACGCGCCGATGATGTCCCAGATCACCGTCGTCGCGGCGACAGGGAGCTGACCATGGCCACCATGACGATGTATCCCGACAGTGAGCGCCTCGACGGCGGCAACCGGGCCGGATTCAACCTGTACATGATCACCTCGGTCGGGTTGTTCCTGCTGATGATGGTGCTGGGATTGATCATGCGCC
>JBBRBZ010000134.1:0-7587 GCA_038205305.1 Gemmatimonadales bacterium | reverse complement strand
GCCGGCCACTGGCAGCCCCATCTTGAAGAAACTCTCCCAGGCATAGGCGCCCTTGGTGCGCTCGAGGCCGAGCCGGCTCGGCACGAAGAAGAGATCGCCGATCGCGTGCGACGGCTGCATCGAGGGGATGATGCCGAGCGCCTTGAAGCGCGGCAGGTCGACGGGACTGACGATTTGGGCATGCTCGTCGCGCCAACGCGGGTTGGCCACCTTGCGCTCACTCACCGGCACCGCCTTGAGCGCCCCTTCATACATGTTGAGGATGAGTCGGTTGCCGCGATCGCCGATCGCGTGAGTCTCAACCTGCACACCGGCCCGCAGCGCGCGCACCAGCATCGCCTTGGCCGCCACCGTGTCCATGGTGATCAGGCCGACATTGGTGGGATCATCACTGTAGGGTTGGAGCAGGGCCGCCCCGCGCGAACCCAGTGCGCCGTCCATGACCAGCTTGATGCCGCCGAGCCGGAAATGATCGTTGAATTCCGGCTGTGACGGCCCCATCGCAATGCGCCGATCCGCTTCCGCTCCGGGCCCGGTGATTTCCTTGTAGAGCCGGATCTTGAGCTTCCCTTCGCGGTAGAGCTTCCGCATCCGCTCGACCTCGGCCCAGCTGCCGTGAGCGTCCTGGACCTGCGTCCAGCCCAGCGACAGCTCGCGTTCCGAGGCAAGCACCAGCGCGCGCTCAAGTTCCGCCTCGGTTGGGGCCGGCACCAGCCGCCCGAGGAGCGACTGCGCCCGGTCGATCAGCATCCCCGTCGGTTGCCCATCGCCATCCATATTGATCGCGCCGCCGCTCGGCACCGGCGTCTTGTTGGTCACGTTGGCAAGCTTCAGCGCCGCGCTATTGGCGACTGAGGCGTGGCCATCGGCACGAGTGAGCACCACCGGATTGTTTGGTGAGATCCGGTCGAGATCCTGTCTGGTTGGGAAGACTGGGGGCGTCCAGAAGGTCTCGATCCAGCCGCGCCCGGTGACCCACGCCCCCGGCTTGGCCTGTTTGACGGCTGAGTCCACCCGCGCGAGGAACGCGGCCTTGGTGCGGGTGCCCTCGAGATTGAGCGTCATTTCCCGCTCGCCGATACCGGGAAAGTGGGCGTGCGCATCCACCAGCCCAGGGAAGACGACGCGCCCCTTCAGGTCGATCGACTTGGTCCCGGGCCCCACGAACTTCGCCACCCCGGCATCACTCCCGACATAGACGATCTTGCCACCCCGCACGGCCACCGCTTGCGCCGTCGGAGCTTTGGCGTTCACCGTGTAGACGGTGGTGTTGCGGAGGACGAGGTCGGCGGCTTGCGCCGGGAGCGCGGCAGGGAGCAGCAGCAGAACTGCGAGTAAACGAGGCATGACGCACCAGAAGCGAGAACGGAGAACGGAGAACGGAGAACGGAGAACGGAGAACGGAGAACGGAGAACGGAGAACGGAGAACGGAGAACGGAGAACGGAACGTGGAAATCTAGCTCCCTCGGGGAGGGACCCTAAGCATAGTCGGTCGCCCGTTCTCCAATCTCCGTTCTCCGTTCCCCTTTAGGCCGCCGGCCGATGCTTCGGGATCTTGCCAAGCACGGCATTGATGCGCACGAGATCGACGAACTCCGGGTCGAAATCCTCAGGCAGCCAAGTGCGCAAGTCGGCGGCACGCGGGTCGTGCAGTTCATCGAGGGCGGCCAGCATGTCGCGGTAATCGCGAGGTCCGCGGCAGTCCTCTGGGGGCGAGGCGCGCCGTCCGGCCAGGCACACCGGCAACCGTTCGCCAACCAGTCTCGGGGCCAGCTGCTCGAGGGTCACGACGTGTCGCCACGGCTCACTGTAGTCATCGACCACGTGCCCGAAGCGCGCGCCCTCGTGGAGATCCAGCATCTCGAGGGCGGTAATCGCCGCGTCGCACCCCGGCCCGGGGTCGTCAGCCGAGTCGACGTAGCGTACGCCATCGATCTCGAAGTGGTATCCAACCGTGGGGTCGCGCTGCATCGCCCCCTGGATGGCGCCATGCACCTCGTGCAGGGACGCCCGACCGGACACCGCGATGCGGCGCCAGACGACCGGGACGATCCCGTCGAGCTCGACGCGGAGACGAAAGACGTCGCCAGAGCCCAGGCGGACGCGCGGACGACAGGGAAGAGCCATGCGCACCTCGGCGAGTCGGGGTGGGCCAGCGAAGGGGATACCGGAAGCTAATCAGGCACGGAAGGGGAGCGGGAGGGGTCAACCACCGGTGTTTCCGCGAACCGTATGGTGATGACCGGCAGCAACGTGGCCGGGGCGTCCGCCGGCAACGTGATCGCATGGCCGTCGCTGGTCCGGGAGACCGTCAGCTTCTGCTCGCGCCCCTTCCCCAAGCGCAACGCTGCCGACGTCGGCGTGGTGGTCAGGCCCGGGAGGGCGAGCGGCCCCGCCTGCCAGTCGGTGACGAAGAGATGCACCCGCCGCGTCGCGGTGGTCGACCGGAACCCGGTCGCCTTGGCAAAGAGTGACGCGCTGGTACCGTGGATGGCGTCGCCATGGTCGCGCATCCACTCGGCAATCGCTTGCATGCGCTCGACCGCCTCGGGAGGCCAGCGGCCATCGGCCATCGGGCCGATGTTGAGCAACAGGTTGCCGCCCTTTGAGGCTGTCTCGACCAGGATCTCGATCAACTTGCGGGGCGACTTCCAGTTGTGGTCCTGCGACTTGAAGCCCCAGTTGTCGTTCATGGTGATGCACGACTCCCAGTCCTTGCCGGGCATGCCGGTGTCGGGAATCGTCTGCTCGGGGGTGCCGAAATCACCGAGGCCGCCGTCCTTCGGCGATCCGGCGCCGTCAATCCGGTTGTTGATGATGATGCGGGGCTGCTTGGTGCGAATCCTGGCCTCGAGTGTCTTGGCCAACTCATGCGTCCAGGTCGGTTCCCACTGGCCGTCGAACCACATCACGTCGATGGTGCCGTAATTGGTCAGCAGCTCATCCACCTGGGCGTGCAGATAGTCGACGTAGCGCGAGAACTCAGCACCGTCGACCGGACGCGAGTCCTTCTCCCAGTCGCGCCGGGGCAGGTAGTCGGGATGATGCCAGTCCATGATGGAGTGATACCAGCCCACCCGAATCCCCTGCTTGCGCAGCGCCTTGGCGAGATCTCGACAGATGTCGCGCTTGGATGGCGTGTTCATCACGTCAAAGTCCGACACCTTCGAGTCGAAGAGTGCAAAGCCATCATGATGCTTGGTGGTGAGCACGGTGTAGCGCATACCGGCCTGCTTGGCGGCGGCGGCCCAGGCATCAGGGTCCCATGCGGTGGGATTCCATTGTGCCAGAAGGGTGTCGTATTCCTCCACCGGAATGTGGGCGTTGTTCCTGATCCACTCGGCCCACTTCTCATCACCCTTCCAGGTGCCGGCCAACACCGAGTAGAGGCCCCAGTGCAGGAAGAGCCCGAAGCGCGCCTCGCGCCACCAGGCCATCCGGTCGGCATCAGCCGCGAGCATCAACCCGGGATTCAGCCCGCGCAAAGCGGGAACGGCCAGGGCCGAGGCGGCGATGAAACTGCGGCGAGTTACCAACCGCATGTCAGCGTCCCGTTGATCCACCCCGTGGGAATGCCGTCGCCCACGGCAACCACGCAGGCATAGGTGGATTTCCGGTCGAAGAGGCCGAAGACAAACGAACCGGCCCCGGCCATGGTGATCACGAAATCGGCATCGGTGGGCTCCGACATTTTGTAGTGGAGCTCGTCGAGCTGCGCGAGGCTTGACGGATAGACTCCGTGCTTCGCATGATATGCCTCGAACGCCGTCATGCCATTGCGCATGTCGGTCTTCAGCGCTGCGGCGGCCACTTTCGAGACCGGCAAGGTGTCCTGAGCCGGGGCCACGCACCGGCTGCGGGTGGCAGGGAGCGCCGGGAGGGAGGCATGTAACAATTGTACATGGTCGAAGCCATCGTCATCGGTGGTGCGCCCGAGCACAAAATCCTTGCCGGCTTGCAGAATCTCGAGCCCCCGGGGAAGGATGATCGTGCCCAACGATTTCCCGGCGACGGTGTGCAGTGCCCAAGAGAGTGCGCCATTGTCACGAGTCCAGACTCGTCCGACCTCATCGATGAACAGTTCCCGGATCGATGCGGGAGGCACCGGAGGAATCGCGGCGATGGCCTGTAGCACACAGGAATTCGCGTCGTGCGGCCGGGTGCGTGCCAGCGTCCTCCGGACCAAAGCCATCGGCGTCGCGATGCCGGTGGCGGTTGGGTCGGTCACCTCATTGAGCAGCGTGCCATCGGCACGATAGAGCAGTCGGCGCCGGTGCCCGACATCCCAGACCAGAATGGAATCCCCACCCGCGGGCAGCAGGGTGATGGCGTAGCTGAATTCCCCCGGCCCTGCCCCTGCCTTGCCGAACTGTGCCAGCAGCTTGCCGTCCTTGGCAAAGACGCGCACCTCGCGCGGATCGCCGTTGGTCACCACAATCCGGCCATCGGGCAATCGACGACCGCTCGACACCTTGAGCAGCTCGCTGCCAGACATGTCCGACGAACCGATTTCGACCAGCGGTTTCGCGTCCATCCGCCAGGTTTGGGCGGAGATCGCCGAGGCAGTGCACATCAACAGCATGGTCAGGACAGGGCGCATGGGATTCTCCAGCAATCGGTCAGGGAGAGACGAGAGACGAGAGACGAGAGACGAGAGACGAGAGACGAGAGACGAGAGACGAGAGACGACCCGAATCTGCCAAGGGGCGCGGGGGCACGCCAGAGGAGCGGGTTGCTATCTGAGCCGCGAAGCGGCGAGTTGCATGGCCCCGCTGCTATCTCGTCTCTCGTCTCTCGTCTATCGGCCTTTCAGCATCATGCCGGTCGAATCCACCGATCCATCATTCGGCGCGGGCTTCAAGCCAAGGATGCTGCAGAGCAAGTCATAGACATGGATGTTCTGGAATGGCGTGACGGTGATTCCCTGCTTGAACGCCGGTCCGGCCGCAACGAAGAGCGCGCCCATGTCGAGTAGCTGATTGTCATAGCCGTGCGCGCCGCCGGAAGGTGGACGACGAGTGTGGGTGGTGATCGTCCAGCCATCCTGAGCAATCAACACCAGCGGCGTGATGCGCGGGTTCTTGTTGTAGTGGAAGCGCGCGGGCACATCGGCCTTGTGGTAGACGGCGAAGTGCGATGAGACATTGTGGAGCTTGGCGTAGACGGCTGCGAGCTTGCCCGGCTTCGGCCGCATGGCGCCGATCGGACCCCAATCGATCATGGTGACGTCTTTCATGTCGATGTAATCATCGAGAAAGATCGAGCGTTCGGGCGCGATCGCGGCCATGCCATGATCGGCCACGACAATCACATTGACCCGGTCGGAGAGGCCGCGGGCCGCGATGCCCTTCACCACCAGCCCGACCATGGAGTCGACCTGCGCGATCGCCGAATCCACCTGCGGGGTCGCGGGGCCGTAGGCATGACCGGCATGGTCCACATCGCTGTAGTAGAGCGTGACCAGCGACATCGCCTCCCGGCCGGGAAGGGTGAGCCAGGTGAGCACGGAATCGACGCGGGCCGTCTCGGAGAATTTGTCGTCAAATCGCATATAGCGTGACGGCAGGACCCCCTCGATCGGCGCCTCCGAGCCCGGCCAGAACACCGAGCCGGCGCGCAGCCCTTGACGGATCGCCGTCACCCAGATGGGCTCTCCACCCCACCACGCAGGGTTCCGAACGGCAGTGGTGTCGGACATGCGGAACTCGCCCAGCACCGAATCGGAGATGTTGTTGGCGACAATCCCGTGATGCTCGGGATACAGCCCGGTGACGATGGTGTAGTGGTTCGGGAAGGTGAGCGACGGATAGGACGGCACCATCCGCTCCGCCCGCACCCCCCGCGCCGCGAGGGCTCGGAGGTTCTTCGCGGGCGGACGATCGAGATAGTCCCAGCGGAAGGCGTCGAGCGAGATCAGCACCACCGCCTGCTTGGTCTTGGCGGGTGATGGCGTGGGAGCCGGCGCCGACGGCGCACAGGCGGCCAGCAGGAAGAGCGCTACGAGACAACGACGGAGCATCATTCGGCTGTCCTGGAAGGGCCGCCATCGGCGGCGAGACTCCGGATCATAGCCTCCGCGCTGGCCGGGTGGCAGTACGCGGCGGCAGCCACCCTACCGCAGGTACACCGTCTTCAGGTTCACGAACTCGCGAATCCCGTGGGCTGACAGCTCGCGCCCGTAGCCACTCTCCTTGATGCCGCCGAAGGGCAGCCGCGGATCGGACTTCACGATCGCGTTCACGAAGCACGAACCCGCCTGCAACTCGTCCCGGGCAATCCGCTCTCCGCGAGCGGCGGCGCGCGTGAACACCGCGGCGCCCAGTCCAAACACCGAGTCATTGGCCACCTTGATCGCGGCCTTCTCGTTGCGGACCGGGATGATCGCGGCCACCGGCCCAAACAGTTCTTCGCGGTAGGCGGCCATTCCCTTCGCCACGTCGGTCAGCACGGTCGGCGGGTAGAACGCCCCTGGTCCCTCGGGGAGCTTCCCGCCGAGCAGCAGGCGCGCGCCCTTGGCGACACTCGCCTCGACCTGCGCGTGCAGCGCATCACGCAGGTCGAGACGGGCTTGCGGCCCCACATCGGTGCCCACGACGAGCGGATTGCCCATCACCGCCCGTTGCATCCGCATGACGAAGCGAAACTCGAAGTCCTCGCGCACCGCGTCCACCACGACGAAGCGTTTCGCGGCGATGCAGCTCTGGCCGGAATTGAGCAGCCGACTGGTGACGCACGTCTCCACCGCCAAGTCGAGGTCGGCGTCCTCCAGGATGACGTACGGATCGCTCCCGCCGAGCTCCAACACGCTCTTCTTGAGTCGCTCACCCGCCAGCTTCGCCACCGCGCGTCCCGCTGTCGTACTCCCCGTGAGCGTGACCGCCCGCACTCCCGGATGACGAATCGCCGTGCGCAGCTGGGCGTGATCGATCAGCAGAGTCTGGAACACGCCCACCGGAAATCCCGCGTCGCGGAAGACCGCCTCGATCGCGAGGGCACAGCCCGGCACGTTGGAGGCATGCTTCAACAGCCCGACATTGCCGGCCATCAGCGTCGGCGCGGCAAAGCGGAATAGCTGCCAGAAGGGGAAATTCCACGGCATCACGGCGAGCACGGCGCCGAGCGGACACCACGCGGTGTAACTACGGGTCGCGTCGGTTTCGATGCGCTGGTCGGCCAGGAACGCCGCCGCGTGCTCGGCGTAATACTCGCACACCCAGACGCACTTCTCCACCTCGGACCGCCCCTGCGCCAGCGGCTTTCCCATTTCGACCGCCATCAGGTGCGCGAGGGGCGCCTCGCGCTCGCGCAGAACGCCGGCAGCGGCACGCATCAGCACGGCGCGCTCGGCGAAGGTGGTCCGTCGCCACTTGGCGTAGGCCTGGTCGGCGGCACGCAACGCGGAGCGCAGCGCCGGTGTCGTCATCGCAGGATACTGCGCAACCTCGGTACCGTCGGTTGGGTTGATTGCGGTGAACATGACCTCTCCGGAAGAACACGAGAGAAGAGCGAAGCGCGAGAACCGAAGCGGCCGATCACTCCCGCGGCAGGAGCTTCTCCACCCAGAGTGCGCCATTCCGGCCCATGGC
>JBBRBZ010000133.1:0-7797 GCA_038205305.1 Gemmatimonadales bacterium | reverse complement strand
CACGGTCAACGAGCGCCTGACGAGTATCATGGAGAAGGCGTTCGAGGAAGTCGCAGCGATGTCGGAGAAGCACGAGGTGAGCATGCGCATCGGGGCATACATGCTGTCGATCGAACGGGTCGCGGCGATGCACCGGATGCGTGGACTCTATGCGTGATGCAGCTGCTCCTGCTGACGGTGGGGAAGCTTCGGCCCACCCTGCGTGAGCTCTGTGACGACTACCTGCGCCGCAGTCGACGGGTGATTGCGGTGCAGGAGCGGGAGATCCGCCAGGCGGGGCAGGGTGGCGACACCGCCTGGCAGCGCGAGGACGAGGGGCGTCGCCTGCTGGGGCAGCTCCCGCTGAGCTTCACAGTCGTCTTGCTGGATCGGGTCGGGGATGCGTGGAGCAGCGAGCAGGTAGCCGAACAACTGGAGGGGTGGCGCCACGCCGCACGCGATCTCGCCATTGTCATCGGCGGGGCCACCGGTGTCTCGTCGGCGGTGCGCGCACGGGCTCGGTCCGTGTGGAGCCTGGGGCCGCTGACGCTGCCGCATGAGCTCGTACGTGTCATTGTCGCTGAACAACTGTATCGTGCCACGACGATTCTGCAGGGCCAACCGTATCACAAGGGAGCCGCCTCGTAATGCGTCTTGCGGGACCTGCGTGATGCGCATCCTCTCCCATCCCGTCGGCGTCGTGCCGCCGCTGGCGCCACGACCATTGCTTTGGGACCGCGCCCTGGACCCTGCGCTGGTGTCGGCACCGGGAAACGCCGCTGCCGTCGAGTGGCTCCATCGGCCCGACGCGCTGGTGGTCACCACCGGACAACAGCCGGGGCTCTTCACCGGTCCGCTCTACACCATTCACAAGGCCCTCGCCGCTGGCGCACTGGCACAGCGGCTGGAACGCCAGTGGCAGCGCCCGGTTGTGGCGCTCCTCTGGGTGGCTGGCGATGATCACGACTGGACGGAAGCGAGTGCGGCGGCCTGGCTCGACGCAGAAGGGCGACTGGTGCGCTGGCAGCTCCCCGCACGGCCCGCCACCGCCGCCCAGTTGCCGATGTATCGCGAGGCAGTGCCACTCGAGATCGAGGAAGGGCTCCGGCTGCTCGAAGATTCGCTCCCGGGCGGACCGCTCCGCGACGCGACCATAACATGGCTGCGGCGGCACTATCACAGTGGCGCCACGCTGCAGTCGGCAGCGACCGGCGCACTCGCCGAACTGCTCGCTCCCTTCGGGGTGCTGGTGTTTGACCCGACGCACCCCGTCATGAAGGCAGCACAGGCGCCGCTGCTGTCGAAGGCACTTGAACAGGCGGCGGCGCTGGACCAGTTGCTGGCCGCACTGCCCCCCCTCGCCGGCGGAGTCGCCGTCGGTGGTGGTGCGACACTCGTTTGCCTCGAGACGACCGCCGGCAGGGAGCGGCTCGTCTTCGATGGCAGCCACTTCCGCGCACGCCGTTCCGGTGAGCAGTTCACCCTGCCAGAAATTCAATCACTCCTCAACCAGTCGCCCGAGCGCTTCTCGCCCAATGCGCTCCTCAGGCCGGTGGTGGAGGCGGCCATTCTCCCCACCGTCGGATACGTCGGTGGGCCCGGGGAGCTTCGCTACCTCAACGCGCAGGCGAGTGCATTGTACCAACCGCTCGGCGTCTGGCGGCAGCCGCCGGTCCCGCGCTGGTCGGGCACCGTGGTGGAAGCCTGGGCCGATCGACTGCTCGGGCGCCTTGACCTGACCCTTGAGCAGCTGCTCGGTGACGACGACGGCGTGCTCGGCCGCGAGCTGCTGCGTCGCGATCTCCCTCCCCGCATTGGGGACGCCCTCGCGACCTTGGGGAAGGTGATCGAAGAGCAAGGCAGCAACCTTCGCGAAGTCGGCCGGGCACTCGACCCCGTGCTCGACCGAGCCATCGAGGGGAGGCAGCGCAAGCTCGCCCATGTTGTAGCCGACCTGCAGAAGCTGGTTGAGCGTCACCTTCGCAAGCGCGACGACATCGCGTGGGCCCAGTACCGCCGGCTGCGTACGGGACTCCGCCCGCAGGATGCTCCACAGGAGCGCGTGTTGTGCGCGCCGAGCTTTCATGCCCGCCACGGGATACCGTGGCTCGAGGCCATCGCCGAAGCCGCGCGACGCTGGGCGACCGCAGGTTGACCACTCCACGCCAACCGGACGCCAGCCGACGAGGGTCGATGCTCGTGGGGATCGGCATCCTGCTCAGCCGCACCTTCGGGCTCGTCCGTCAACGCGTCCTCGCGCACTATCTCGGACAGGGTGACGCCGCCGACGCCCTGAACACGGCCTTCCGCATTCCCAACTTCCTGCAGAATCTGCTGGGCGAGGGCGCCCTCTCGGCCTCGTTCATTCCGCGCTACGCCAAGTTGCTGGCCGATGGCGATGAGGAGCAGGCGCGACGACTGGCCGGCGCGCTGCTCGCAGTGATGCTGCTCACCCTCACCTCGTTGGTCCTGCTCGGTGAACTGGCGACACCATGGCTGATGGCCCTGCTGGTGTCGGACAACTGGTCGGTGGAGAAGCGGGCGCTCACCGAACGCCTGGTCCGCATTCTTTTCCCAGGCACCGGGCTGATGGTCCTCTCGGCGTGGTGCCTCGGCGTGCTCAACTCTCATCGACGCTTCCTGCTCTCGTATGCGGCGCCGGTGGTCTGGAACTTGGCGATCATTCTCGCCATCGTCTTCTTCGGGCGGAACGACACCCGACCGCACATCGTCGTGATCACGGCATGGGGCGCCGTCGCAGGGAGCCTGCTGCAAGTCGCCGTGCAGTGGCCGGCCGTGGTGGCGGTCGGCGGGCACATCTGGCCCATCTGGTGGACCCGCGTGCCTGAGCTTCGTGGTGTGGTCACGGCGTTCATCCCCAACGTCGTCTCGCGCGGCGCCAACCAGATTTCAGCGCTGGTCGACCTGCGCATTGCCACGACGATCGGAATTCCCGGTGCCGTCACCGCGATGGCCAATGCGCAGGTGCTCTACCTGCTTCCGGTCTCGCTCTTCGGCATGGCCGTCTCGGCGGCCGAACTTCCCGAGATGTCGAGCGAGCGCGGTGACCCAGCCACCGTGGCGATGGCGTTGCGCATTCGCCTGGGTGGCGCGACGCAGCGACTCGGGTATTACATCATTCCCTCGGCCTTGGGGTTCCTCACCCTTGGCGGCGTCATTGCCGGAGCGCTCTTCCGCACTCGCGGCGGTGCCTTCACCGCCGAGGACGCGCAGTTCGTCTGGATTGTGCTCGCGGGATCGGCCTTCGGGCTGCTCGCATCCACCTTGGGTCGACTCTATTCCTCCACCTTCTACGCCCTCCACGACACCCGGACACCACTTTATTGCGCGGTGGTTCGGGTAATCCTCACTGGCGCACTGGGGTGGTTGGTCGGTCTCAAGGTGCCGCCCCTGCTTGGCGTCGATCCCAAGTGGGGCGTCGCCGGCCTCACGGCCACAGCCGGCATCGCGGGGTGGGTGGAATTCGCGCTGCTGCGGCGGGGGTTGTGCCGGCGGATCGGGCGCTTCTCCCTTGAGGGGGGCGAACTGCGCAAACTCTGGGCAGCGGGACTCATCGCCGCCGTCGCAAGCACCCTACTGCGGGTGACACTGCCGCACGACCTGCGATTCGTCCCAGCGGACTACCAGCCCATCGCGCTCGCGATGATCGTGGTCCCCGTGAACGCCTTGGCCTACCTTGCCATCACCTCTTGGTGGGACATCCCCGAGGCGGCGGTGCTGACGGGAAGGATCCGACGCGTGTGGCGAAGGATTCGGCACCACGAATGAACGATGCCCTGCAGCGCAAACTCGAGACGCTGCCCGACGGCCCCGGTGTCTACCTCTGGAGGGATGCTACCGGCGAGATCATCTACGTCGGCAAGGCCCGCAATCTCCGCTCCCGCGTCCGTTCATATTTCGCCAACGACTTCCACGACTCGCCCAAGCACCAGTTGCTGCTTCAGCGGATCGCCGATGTCGAGACCATCGTCGTCGGCAACGAGGCGCAATCGTTGCTGCTCGAGAACAACCTCATCAAGGAATACCAGCCGCGCTTCAACGTGCGGCTCAAGGACGACAAGAGCTATCCCTCCATCGCGGTCACTCTGGGCGAGCCCTTCCCGCGCGTGCTGGTGACCCGCCGCCGGGACATTCCGGGCGCCCGCTATTACGGCCCCTACACTGATGTGTCGGAAATGCGGCGATCGCTCACGCTGATTCGTCGCATGTTCACGGTGCGTTCCTGCAGTGACGACCTACCGCGCGAGCGCCGAGATCGCCCGTGTCTCGACAATCACATCGGTCGCTGCAAGGCGCCCTGTGTCGGCTGGCAGACGGAAGCCGACTACCGCATCATGATCCGGGAGGTCGTGGACTTTCTCGAAGGACGCACCAGCGACCTCAAGACCAGGATCCGCGGCATGATGATCGAGTCGAGCAACCGCCAAGACTACGAGCGGGCCCGAGACTTCCGTGACGCCATGAAGTGGCTCGATCAGGCGGAGGCACCTTCCACGGTGGAGGTTGTCGGCACCGGCGATGCGGATGTGATTGGCTATGCCCGCGATGGCGACGATGCGGTCGGCGTGGTCTTCCGCGTGCGCGATGGTCGCGTGGTTGGGCGCGAGCATCGCTTCCTCGAGAATGTCGAGGAGGAACTTGATCCCGATGTGCTCGCGCTCTTTCTGGTGCGGTGGTACGTGCCGCTGGCGGAGAAGTCGTCGCGCGTGGTGCTGCCGTTCGCGGCAAGTGAAATGTCGGCGCTGGAAGAATTGCTTCCCGGCGCCCATTTCGCCGTGCCGATTCGCGGCATCCCGGCGCGGTGGCGCGATCTCGCCGACCAGAATGCGCGTCACCTGCTCGAGTCGCTACGGATGGAGAGCTTCGAGACCGACGAGCGGGCCGAGGACCCGGTCTATGCGTTGGGCAGGGAACTGGGGCTCACCACCGTCCCGCGGACCTTCATCTGCGTCGACATCTCGACCAATCAGGGTCGCGACACGGTCGGGTCGCTGGTCACCTTTGAGGCGGGGAGGCCAAGGAAAGCCGAATACCGCAAGTACAAGATCAAGGGACTCGCCCAGCAGGATGACTTTGCCGCCATCCACGAAGT
The DNA here is from genome assembly GCA_038205305.1 of Gemmatimonadales bacterium. Taxonomy (GTDB): domain Bacteria; phylum Gemmatimonadota; class Gemmatimonadetes; order Gemmatimonadales; family GWC2-71-9; genus Palsa-1233. The sequence goes on along the minus strand of JBBRBZ010000133.1, from coordinate 2,705 downwards.
GATCACCCGTTACTTTACGCGCCGGCTTGCGGAGGGCCAGGCCCTCCCCGACCTCGTCGTGATCGATGGCGGGAAAGGGCAACTGCACGCCGCACTCGATGCGATGATCGCGATCGGGGTAGCCCAGGTGCCGCTCGCCTCTCTCGCCAAGCGGGAGGAAGAGATCTACCTTCCCGGCCGCGATGAGCCGCTCCGGCTCTCCCGACGCAGTCCGGCGCTCCGCCTGCTCCAGCGGGCGCGTGATGAAGCCCATCGTTTCGGAGTCGCCTACAATCGCAAGCGGCGCACGCAGCGCACCGTGACCTCCGCGCTGCTCGACATTCCGGGAGTCGGCCCGGCGCGACGCACCACGCTGTTGCAACACTTCGGCTCGCTCGGCGGCGTCAAGGTCGCGACCGTGGCCGACATTGCGGCACTGCCAGGATTCTCCGACACGCTGGCACAACGCATCCTCGATCATCTCAAGGCGGGTTGAATGGACTGGTTCCTCGAATGCTCCGAGTGTGGCACCCGCGCCGAACCGACCGGCCTGCCGACCGTCTGCCCCTCTTGTGGCCGACCCTGGTTCGTGCGCTATCCCGACCGGCGCCACCCGCTGTCTGAACGGGAGACGATCGCTCCCAACGGCAGCATGTGGGGATTCCGCTCCTTCCTGCCGCTGGCCGACGGCGAGCAGCCGACCACTCTGGGCGAGGGGGACACTCCGCTCCTCGATGCCCCCCGACTGGCGCAGCACCTCGGGGTGAACCAGCTCTGGATCAAGGACGAGGCGGTGAATCCCACCTCCTCCTTCAAGGCGAGGGGACTGAGCGCCGCGATCACCCGGGCGGTCCTGGCCGGGGCGACCCGGTTCGTGGTTCCCACCGCCGGCAATGCCGGGGTGGCGAGCGCGGCCTACGCGGCGCGTGCTGGGGCAACCGTGCGCGTCTATGCCCCGCGGACCACGCCAGCGACCATCCTGGCGCAGATCGTCACCTTCGGCGGGGATCTGGTCCTCCTGGACGGCCACATCGGCGATTGCGGCAAGGCGGCCCGCCAGTGGGGGACGGAAACGGGGGCGACCGACCTCAGCACCCTGAAGGAGCCCTACCGGATCGAGGGGAAGAAGACTCTCGGCCTCGAGATCGCTCGGGATCTGGGCTGGCACCTCCCCGATGTGATCCTCTACCCGACGGGCGGGGGGACCGGTCTCATCGGCATGTGGAAGGCCTTCCACGAGCTGCGGGAGGCCGGTTGGGTCACCGACCCGCTCCCTCGGATGTACTCGGTCCAGAGCACGGGGTGCGCGCCGATCGTGCGGGCCTTCGAGGCGGGCCTCGACGTGGCCGAGCCTTGGGCAGACCCATGGACGATTGCCTCGGGACTTCGCGTTCCCGGTCCGCTCGGCGACAAGATCATGCTGCGCATTCTCCGGGAGACGGGTGGCGGTGGCGTCGCGGTCCCGGACGCGGCGATGGCCGTTGAGGCGTCGGCGGCGACGACCCTGGAGGGGGTGGATTTCTCCCCGGAGGGCGGAGCGGCAGTCGCGGCAGTCGCGGCCCTGCTCCGGAAAGGGGAGCTCGCTGCTCAAGATCGGGTTGTGGTCTTCAACACCGGTGCCGGCTGGCTCTATCGCGATCCGTCGCAATTGCTCGCACAGCGGCCCTGATCGATATTTGGCAGGCTGGTGCACCAAGGCGGCGGAAAGTCGTCCTAAGGAGTGATGTCCCGACGCTCCACCGCAATCTTCCAAGTTCCAACGCGGGACGTGGTGTGCGCGTAGTCCACAGGATGCCCCCGAGAGGGTGGCAACGCTGTCGCACGATGGCGAATCGGGAGGCCACGCCGGTCCTCCCTGATCATGACCGATCCAGGAGCTGAAATGAGAACGACCGGACTTCCGGTGCTAGCCTTGGCGTTCCTCGTGGCACAGCCACTCACGGCACAAACGGTCTACAATCCGACCATCGTCCGCTACATGGCGGTCGGCAAGTACACCTCGTCGCTCTGCCCGCTGAAGGGCGGAGATTTCCGGACCTCCGGCGCTTCCACCTATCTCAAGACCGCCATCGAGGGCAATGCCGATGTCGGCTCCGGCAAGCCGGACGACAAGCGCCGCAGCGAGATCATCAAGAAGGCCCTGTCGGTGGCCACGGAAACCGCGGTCGCGAATCCCGAGAGCGCCTCCGCGTGGTACTACATCGGTCGCGCCAATCTTTATCTGGGTGATCTTCGTGGCGCCGATTCCGCGTTCACCAAGGTGGTGGCGCTTTCGCCCGATTGTGCGGGAGAGATCGGCGGCTTTCGCCAGAAGGCTTGGACCGCCCTGGTGAGTCCCACCTCGGCACTCCTCAAGGAAGAGAAATACGACTCGGCGCTCACCCTCCTCCGTGATGCCGCGATCATCTCGCGCGACTACCCGCAGGGGTTCTTCAATGCGGGCGTGGCCTACTACAACCTGAAACAGAACGACAGCGCGATCATCTCGTTCAAGGCTGCGCAGAAGGCGGCCAGTGCCAGGCCGGAACTGGCCAAGGACAAGGCCAACGCCACGTTCAATCTCGCCACGCTGCTGCAACAGGTCGGTCGCAATGACGAGGCGGTCACCGAATACAAGAACTACCTCGCCGGAATGCAACTCGACGCGGCCGCGACCAACTCGGCCAAGCAGCAGCTGGCGGTCGTGCTGCGTCTGACGGGGAAGACGAGCGAGGCCTCGGTGCTGG
>JBBRBZ010000132.1:0-7935 GCA_038205305.1 Gemmatimonadales bacterium | reverse complement strand
CATAGCCCGCAGGCAGGGTCGCCGGCTTGGTGCTGTCGGCACAGGTGATCGCCGTGCGGGTGGCGGTCGGCACCAAATAGAAGTGCAGGTCGAAGTGCGGCGTGAGGAAGGGGGCGGGCGGGTGACCGGTGGGTTCCCAGTACATGGTGAACTCGGTCATGCCGCTGCCGGCTTGGGTGGAGGCGGGCATCGCGAGGGCAGCGGCGGCGACCGGAGGCCAAGCCATGTTCTCGCCGTCCGGCGCCTTCTCGATGCTGGCGATCGGTACCGTGGCCCCCACATCGATCAGGGAGTCACCCTTGGTGTGGGCCCAGGTGCAGACCTGTCCGGTGAAGGCGTCGGCGCAGGCGCCGGCCACCTCGACCACCGGAGTTTCCTTGGCGCACGCGATCGACAACGCGGCGGCCACGACGAACAAGCCGCCCGAGAACCTGGGATACTGCATGGTGCTGCTCCTGGGGAGAGTGGGGTACACGGCGAACGTCGGGGGGGGGGATGTGACCGATGAATGTACGCCGATTTTGGTTTCGTGAAAGGACTGGCGTGCTACCCCGGCAACTCCCCTGCCGTGAACGCCTCGCGCCACGGCCGTCCCGCCGCGAGCAAATCGTAGACCGTCGCCAGTGTCTCGACGCTGCCGGCGAGGAAGCGGCAGCCACTGTCGTTGCGCGAGCGACATTCGACTTCGAGCACGGCGATCGCGCCACCGGCCTGCGCGGTGAGGAACGCGGCGAAGCAGCCGCAGCTGAAGTGGCAGGTGGTGTGTTCGGTGGTGCCCGGCTCCGACTCGGCCCATTCCTTCGACTCGAGAAGGAGTGCACGATCACCCACCGGCGTGAGCGTGATGGAGCCCCAGCCGAGGGTCACGCAGAACTCGTCGAGCAGTGGCCCGAACCAGCTGGCGTCGAGGCGACTTGGATCATCAAGACCGGTGCGGTGGCTGACGCGCTGCCGCCAGCCTGCGGCGATCACCTCGCCGGTGGCGAAGCCTGCATCCTGGAGGATGTCCGCCGCCGTCGCCTGCCCCGCCGTGCTGAGGCGATGGCGCAGGCGGTGCAGGGAGGCCGGGGCGATCAGGAATGAGGTCATGGTTGGGGCGAAGCTACGCCCCCGGTCCGAGACGCCGCAAGAGTTCCGCTTCGTCGATCACCTCGACCCCCAGCTTCTGCGCCTTCTCAAGCTTGCTGCCGGCCTCCTGACCCGCCACGACGACGGTCGTCTTCTTCGACACCGAGGAGGTGACGGTGCCTCCGGCACGCTCGATCCGGGCCTGCGCCTCGGGGCGGCTGAGGGTGGGGAGCGTCCCGGTGAGGACCACGGTTTGGCCGGCGAAGGGCCCGCCCTCGACCGGTGCCTCGCCGTCCTCGACTTGGGACACTCCGGCCGCCGCGAGGGTGTCGAGCAGCGTGACATTCCGCGGCTCCCTGACGAAAGCCACCACCGACGCCGCGATGGTCGGGCCGATGCCGCTGAGTGCCAGCAGCTGCTCCTCGGTGGCGCCCCGCAGTGCGGCCATGGTGCGGAACTGTCGCGCGATGGTCTTGGCTGCCACCGTGCCGACGTGGCGAATACCAAGTGCGGTGAGCAGGGAGCGGAGTGGGCGCTGCTTCGACTGGTGGATTGCCGCGACAAGCGCCGTTGCCGACTGCTCCGCGAAACCATCGAGCTCCCGCAGCTGTTCGGACCGGAGCGCGTACAAGTCGCCAGCGTCACGGATCAGTTCCGCTTCCAACAACTGGGCGATGCGCTCGGGACCGAGGCCATCAATGTCGAGTGCGCCCCGCGACGCGAAGTGCACCAGCGATTCGAAGTTCCGTCCGGGGCACGCTGTGTTGGGACAGTACGTGTTGACTTCGCCCTCCGGCCGCACCAGCTCGGTGTGACAGTAGGGGCAGTACGTCGGCGGAATCCACTCGATCTCCGCACCGGTTCGCGCCTCCTTCACCGGTCCCAGCACCTTGGGGATCACCTCGCCGGAACGGATCACTTCGACCAGGTCGCCAATCCGCACATCACGCTGGCGGATGATCTCCTCGTTGTGCAGCGTGGCGCGCGTCACCGTGACACCGGCGATCTTCACCGGCTCGAGGATGGCCGTGGGGGCGAGCGCCCCGGTGCGGCCGATGTTCACCTCGATGGCGAGCAATCGGGTGCGGGCCACCTCGGGCGGGAACTTGCGCGCAATCGCCCAGTTGGGGGCGCGACTCCCCGCCGTGCCGAGTTCCTGCTGCAGGCGCAGCGGATCGACCTTGACCACCAGGCCGTCGGCATCGAATGGCAGGGTACGAATCTTCGACTCCCAAGAGTCGGCGAGCGCACTCACCTCGTCAATAGTCGCGCAGAGCTGCCGATGTCGCTCCACTTCGAAGCCCCACGACTCGAGTCGGTCGAGCATCTCGTGATGCATCTCCACTGTGAGGCTGCCGTCGATCACCACCACCTGATAGGCAAAGAAGCGGAGGCGGCGACGACGCACTTCTTCAGGGTCGAGCTGGCGGAGCGCTCCCGAGGCGGTGTTGCGCGGGTTCTGGAATAGGTCGAGACCGGCTGCCTCACGCTCGACGTTGAGCTTGTCGAAGGCGCGCCGGGGCAGATAGGCCTCACCGCGCACTTCGAGACGCGCCGGCCAGCCTTTTCCCTTGAGCAGCAGCGGGATGTCGGAAATGGTTCGCACGTTGCCAGAAATATCTTCACCCTCGACGCCGTCGCCCCGGGTGAGACCCTGCACCAGTTCGCCATCCTGGTAGGTCAGCGAGAGGGCGGCGCCGTCGATCTTCAGCTCGACATTGAACGCCGTCTCAGTCACGCGGGTGTCGAGCCCGACGATCCTGTCGTACCAGGCGCGCAGTTCGGCGTCTGTCATGGCGTTGTCGAGCGAGAGCATCGGCACGGCGTGGCGGCGCTTGGGCAGATACGTCGCGGGTGCGCCGCCCACACGGCGCGTGGGTGAATCGGGGGCGGTCAGGTCGGGGTGTGACGCCTCGATTGCCTGCAGGCGACGGAAGAGGATGTCGTACTCCTCGTCGCTGATGTCGGGCGCATCCTGCTCGTAGTACGCGCGACTCGCCGCCGCAATCTGCGCGCGCAGCGTGGCAACTTCTTCGCGGAGGGCCTTGTCGGTCACTTGGCGAGCTTCTCCAGCAGCTTGGGCAACAGATCGCGGGCCTGCGCCTGATAGATCGGATCCATCGGGTCGGCCACGGGGAGCCGCAGCAAAGTATCGACTTCGGCCTTCGCGGCGGCCCACTTGGAACGGTCCTTCAGTACGAGCGCCAGGTCAAGTCGATGAGTGATGCGGCTCGGGTCGTGCTGCACGGCGAGCCGCATGTAGCGCTCGGCGTCGGCCCATGATGCCTGGTTGAAGATACTGGCACCGAGGAAGGTCTTGGCGAAGAACTTCTGGAGGCCGGAGAGTCGCATGATCTCGGCGTTCCAGCGGCCCATGACATGGTAGGCGCCGTCGTGGTTGGGGTCGAGTCGGATCGCCTCGAGCGCTTCGTCGCGAATGACCGTCGCCAGGCGGACCCGTTCCTTGGCACCCAGCGTCAGCGCATGCCGCCCGAGCGAGAGGGCGACCGCAAAATGTCCCTGGGCACCAACCCCGTTCGCGGCGACTGCGCGACGGGCGTAGGTTACGGCCGCGGCATAGAGCGAGTCACGGGCGGGGCTCTTTTCCTGATCGGGTGTCTGCTTGCCGATGTCGACCAGGGTGACGGCCAGCCGCCAGTTAGCTTCGTAGGATGCGGTGTCGCGGGATGCTGCGATCTCGAGGTGCTGCCGGGCAAGGGTGAGCTGGTGCGCGGTCTGGGCGGCGATGCCTTGGGCGAGGTCGGATTGCTGGGCCGTGGCGGCATCCGGGAGGACGCAGACGAGCGACACCACCGCCGCCGCAAGGGCGACCCGCAGGGCCGACCTCGTGGGATGGTGACCCACCGCGCTCAACCGGATAAGATTCACTCGTCGTCCCCTGCAACATGTGGCATCGACCTGACGGCCGGAGGGTGAATGGTCATTCCACGCCTGATCGAACGCAAGCGAGACGGAGGCACCCTCACCGGGGATGAGTGGCGTGAGCTGATCACTCGCTTCACCGCCGGCGAGGTGCCCGAGTACCAGATGGCGGCGCTCGCGATGGCGATCTTCTTCCGGGGCCTCGCCACCGAGGAACTCTCCGCCCTCACCGATGCCATGCTCAACTCCGGCGACCGGCTTCATTTCGCGGGGGAACCCCGGCCGCGCATCGACAAGCACTCCACCGGCGGCGTGGGCGACAAGACCTCACTGCTGCTCGCCCCCATGCTTGCCGCCTGCGGTGTGCTGGTGCCGATGATGTCGGGTCGCGGATTGGGACATACCGGCGGCACGCTCGACAAGCTCGAGGCGATCCCTGGTTTCCGCACTGGCCTCTCACTCGCTGAGACGGAGAAGCAGGCCCGGGAAATCGGCGTGGCGATGATCGGCCAGACGGCTGAGATCGCGCCCGCCGACGGCAAGCTCTACGCGCTGCGTGACGTGACCGCGACCGTCGAGTCGATTCCACTCATCAGCGCCTCGATCATGTCGAAGAAACTGGCCGAGGGACTCACCGGCTTGGTGCTCGACGTGAAGATCGGCTCGGGGGCGTTCCTCCCCGAGCCCGAGCGTGCGCTCGATCTCGCGAAGACGATGATCGCCTTGGGCACCGCGCGCGGCTGCCCCACCGTCGCCCTGATCACCGCGATGGACCGGCCACTGGGCGTGGCGTGCGGCAATGCCCTCGAAGTGGTGGAATCCATCATGGGACTGCGCGGAGAGGGGCCGGCGGACCTGATGGAGGTGACCTACGCGTTGGGCATCGAGATGCTGCTGCTCTCCGGCCTCGATACCGATGCCACCGCGGCCCGTGCACGCCTCGAGCAGACCATCACCAGCGGTGCCGCACTCGCCCGATTCCGGCAGATGGTGGCGGCGCAGGGCGGTGACGCTTCGACGGTCGACCACCCCGAGCGGCTCCCGCGTGCTCCGGTTCAGCTCGATGTGCTCGCCGATCGCGACGGCACGGTGATGCAGGCGGAGCCGCGCACCCTCGGCCGCGCCATCATCGAACTCGGCGGCGGTCGGCGACAGGTGACGGACAAGGTCCTTCCCGATGTCGGGCTCGAGGTGCCGGTGAAGCCAGGCGGCCGTGTACATCGGGGTGATCGGCTCGCGGTCATTCATGCCCGGAGTCGCGAGGCCGCCGAGAGTGTGCTCGCCACCGTCCGCGAAGCGATACCGATCGGGCAACAGGCCGTCGATCCACTTCCCCTCATTGCCTGGCGCGTCACCAGCGCCGGCGCCACACCCTACGGAGCGTCCTGAATGGGCACCATCATCGCGTTCGGTATCCTGGCCCTGCTGCTCCTCTGGCTCCTCGGCGTGGGCCGCCGCACCCCGACCTATGATCCGATGGACGAGTTCGATGGCACCAGTGACGCAGCCGAACTCCAAGCGGCCGAGCTCGAGGTGCGCGACGACCCCAATGCCAAGCCCGCCAGCGAAGCGGTCGATGATGATGATGAGGATTGGGGGCCAGGAAGCGGGCATTCGCCCATGCCGGGGGTGCTGTAGACGGAGAACGGAGAACGGAGGATCTGCACTCCCCAATCTCCGTTCTCTGTTCTCTGTTCTCCGTTCTCCTATACGTCTAGTACACTGACGTACTTCGCATTCGCCTCGATGAACTGCCGCCGTGGTTCGACGTCATCACCCATCAGCTCATCGAACAGCTTGGAGGCCTCGACGGCATCCTCGAGCGTGACGCGGAGGATGGTGCGGGTGCTCGGGTCCATCGTGGTCTTCCAGAGTTGCTCCGGATTCATCTCGCCCAGGCCCTTGTAGCGCTGCAGGCCGACATTGCCCTTGCCACCCTCGGAGAGGCGCTTGGTGAAGGCGAGGCGCTCCTCTTCGTTGTAGGCGTAGTACTCCTCCTTGCCGCGCGCGACGCGGTAGAGGGGCGGCTGTGCGATGTAGATGAACCCTGCCTCGATCAGCTCCGGCATCTGCCGGAAGAAGAAGGTGAGCAGCAGGGTCCGGATGTGGGCGCCGTCGACGTCGGCGTCGGTCATCAGGATCACCTTGTGGTAGCGCGCGTCCTCGAGCTTGAAGTCGTCACGCACGCCCGCGCCAACCGCGGTGATGATCGAGCGGATTTCCTCATTGCCGAGAATCTTGTCGATTCGGGCGCGCTCGACGTTGAGAATCTTGCCACGGAGCGGCAGGATCGCCTGGAACGAGCGATCACGTCCCTGCTTCGCTGAGCCGCCCGCCGAGTCGCCCTCGACGAGGTAGATCTCGCAGAGCGCGGGATCGTCGAGCGAGCAGTCGGCGAGTTTGCCCGGGAGGACGGCGTTCTCGAGACCGGTCTTCTTGCGGACCAGGTCGCGCGCCTTGCGGGCCGCTTCGCGCGCCCGGGCGGAGGAGATCGCTTTTTCCACGATGGCGCGGCCGACGGCCGGGTTCTCCTCGAGGAACTGCCCGAGGTGCTCGTTGACGATGGCGCGGACGATGCCCTCGACCTCGCCATTGCCGAGCTTGGTCTTGGTCTGCCCCTCGAACTGCGGCTCGCGCACCTTGACGTGGAGTACGGCGGTGAGCCCTTCGCGGGCATCATCTCCGCTCAGCGTGAAGCTTTCCTTCTTCATCGATGAGGACCGCTTGGCGACCTCGTTAATGGTGCGCGTGAGGGCCGAGCGGAAACCGGTGAGGTGGGTGCCACCTTCGTGGGTGTTGATGTTGTTGACGAAGGTGAAGGTGTTCTCGTTGTACCCTTCCTCGTACTGCAGCGCGACGTCGACGTCCACGTCGTCCCGCGTGGCCGTGAAGTGCACCGGCTTGGGGTGGAGCACCTTCTTGTTGCGGTTGAGGTAGGAGACGAACTCCACCAGGCCGCCCTTGTAGTAGAACGTCTCGGTCCGGACCGGCTCGACGCGCTCATCGGAGAGCACGATGTTGATGCCGCCGTTGAGGAACGCCAGCTGGCGCAGCCGTTCAGCCAAGATGTTCCATGAGAACTCGAGGACGTTGAAGATCTCCGGATCCGGCTTGAAGTGGACCGTGGTGCCGGTGCCCGCCGCCATGCCAATCACCGTGAGCTTCTGGGTGGTGTGGCCGCGCACGAAGGACATCTGGTGTCGGGCGCCGGCCCGGTCCACTGTCACCGTGAGCTTCTCGGAGAGGGCGTTCACCACCGAGACGCCGACACCGTGGAGGCCGCCGGAGACCTTGTAGGAGTTCTTGTCGAACTTGCCGCCCGCGTGGAGCACGGTGAGCGCGAGTTCGACGGCGGGAATCCCCTCGGTCGGATGAATTTCGACCGGGATACCGCGGCCGTCATCGGTCACGGTGATCGAGTTGTCGCGATGGATGACAACATCGATGCGGGTCGCGAAGCCGGCCAGCGCCTCGTCGATCGAGTTGTCCACCACCTCGTACACCAGGTGGTGCAACCCGTTCTCGCCGGTGGAGCCGATGTACATCCCAGGCCGCTTGCGCACCGCCTCGAGTCCCTTGAGTACGGTGATGCTGTCGGCTCCGTAGTCCTCACTGGCGTTGTGCGGCGTCGTGTCCTTGGTCATGCACCCTCACGTGATAAAGCGTTCATGGTCCGTCGAGCGGACCCACCTGCCAACGAATATGGTACACCCGTTCCTTTTGCGATCCGTTCACCCGGGCCAGAATGCGCGGCGTCATCAGGCCAAGTTCGGTGGCCCAACCGTGCGTCGCGACCCGCACCATCAAGGTGCCGTCAGAGGTCACCGATCGTGCCCGCGTGACGGCGGCGATCTGCGGTCCCACCAAGGCGGCCCATTCTGCGACCACCTCGGCCATCTTGAGCCGACGCGCCAAGCCACTCTGTTCGACCCAGTGATCGAGCGCCGCACCGAGCGGCGTCGGCTTCGACAAGTCCGGCTCGGC
>JBBRBZ010000131.1:0-7996 GCA_038205305.1 Gemmatimonadales bacterium | reverse complement strand
GAGGCGCATCATCACTCCCGATGTCCGGCAGCAGAGTCGAGCGCTGCCGCGATGGTTTGCATGTCATGACCCTGCGCCCGTGCCAGCGTGGCACGAGCCGTCAACAGATCGTATCGCGCCTTTGCTTCGCCAAGCCGCGTGGCGAGTTCGATGGCCTGCGCGTCAAGCAACTCGGTCACGGCGGCGAGGCCGCCGTCGTATTTTCGTCCGACGATCCGATGCGCTTCGGTCGCCTGCGCCACGGCGCTGGTCGCGATCGCGAGTGCGCGTGTCGCGACGGCCACGCTGATGTCGCCCGATTGCACTTCGAGCTGTGCCGATGCAGTCGCGGCCTCATGTCCGGCATTCGCAGCCATCGCGTCGGCCGCGGCACTCCGTCGTTGCGCCAACTCTGCCCCACCGGAGAACGGCGACCAACTTGCCATCGCTCCGACCGTCCACATCGCCTTGCCACCGACAGGAGACCGGGGATCGTGCCAGTCATAGCGCGCGAAGCCGTTGACACGCGGCAGCAGGGCGGCATCGGCAGCGCTCTTGGCGGAGCGAGCCGCCGCCATGCCGGCCTCTGCGGCCTTCACGTCGGCGCGCAGCTCGGGCGCGGCCGGCTCGATGACGATATCTCCAGGGACGGCGGCGGGGAGGGTGAAGAGCGTGTCACCGGGCGCGCCCAGCAGCAGCGCCAGTTGCAGCCGGGCGAGCGCGCGTTGGCCCTGCGCCGCCACCAGCTGTGTTTCCACCTCGCCCTGCTTCACTTGGGCGAGCAGCACATCGGAGCGGGTTACCATGCCGTTGGCCGCCGCCGATTCGGCCTGCCGAACGTGGGCACTCGCAGCCCTGTTCCCCGCTTCGAGGGTGGCGACCTGTTCCCCGGCCAGCACCGCGCCGAAGTAGGCCTTGACCACGTCGAGCTGCATGCCGCTCGCGGTCCATGCCGCGCTGGCAGCAGCGGCGCCGGCGGCATGATTCGCGGCGGCGTGCCCGGCCCAGGCGTCGGCGTTGAAGAGGGGAGCCTCGAGCACCACACCGCTGCTCAGGTCGCTGCGGGCCAGCGGATTGTTGAGCACAGCAGGGTCGAACGCTTGTGGTGTCACCTGCCGTTGCCGCATGAGGAACCCGAAGGCGGCGAGCGGATCGGTCGAACGGACCCACCCTGCCTCGGCCCGAACGGTGGGGAGGATGCCGCGGTTGGTCACCCCGACCCGGGCGGAGGCGGCATCGGCGCCGGCCCGGGCGATCCGGTTGGCGTAGCCCCCGGCATCAACCCGGCCGAGCGCGCCCGTGAGGGTCAGCGGCGCTTGGGCGGCGGCGGGCGGGACCAGCAGCAGCGCGAGGAGCAGCGCTCGGATGGTGGTGGATAGAGTGGACATGGCCATGACTATATGAGCGTATGGTCATATTGTCAACGGGCGATGTCGGTGCTAGCTTGCTCTCGTCCCCGGGGGAGACCGATGGCGAAACTGACACCCGCATTGATGGACATCGTGGCCGAGCGCTTCCGGGCGCTCGGCGAGCCGATGCGCATTCGCATCCTCGACGGGCTGCGCCAGAAGGAGCGCACCGTGGGTGACCTGGTGACCGCGACCGGCGCCACCCAGGCCAACATTTCCAAGCACCTCACCCTGCTCCATCGGCTCGGCTTCGTGGCGCGCCGCAAGGAGGGCACCCATGTCTTCTATCGGGTGGCGGATCCGGATGTCTTTGAACTATGCGACCTGGTCTGTGGCGGGGCACGCGAGCGCCTGCGGAAGGAGTCGCAGGCGCTGAAGGGCAGCGGGCGGTAGGCGAACGGCGGCCTCCGTTCAGGCCGCCCCGTCGTGCCCGGCGAGCTCCTGTTGCGCGTCGGGCGTGTCGCTCATCGGGCCATGGTCAAACACATGCGCCTCGGGATGGGCCTCGGCGTAGTCGTGGGCGACCTCGATGGCCTGGTGCGCCTGGTTAAAATCCTGATGCACCTTGACCTCTGCCTCGTCGATCGCCCGATCAAATTGCTCCTTGTCCTGATCCATCTTGGCGGTCGCCACTTCGAGTCGCGCGCTGTTGCTGTCGTGCTCGGCATCGCTGACGGACGGGAGATCTGAGCGCGCTTCCACAATGGTGACGACCGAATCCTTCACATCGTCGATCAGGTGATCGCCGAGGTGGTGCACGCCCTCGAAGGCGACGTCGACGATCAGCGGCTCGATCCGATCGAGCGCGATATCGGCCGCCATGGTCGCGTGGAGCAGGGTCGGGTTGTCCTGCGCGAGATCGGCCATCACCTCCGGATGTGACGCCTTGAGGTCATTGAAGGTATCGACGGTGTCGTGCTTCCAGTCGTCGACCTTCTCCGCCAGGTCATGGAGGTCCTCCCCAACGTGTTCCCGGAGCGAGTCGAGTTGCGCTTGCGACACGTCATGGAGGTGGTTGAACTCCTCCTGGGTGATCTTCCCTGCCTGAAAGTCCGCGACGTCTCTCTGCTCCGTCTCCATCAGGAGCTTCCCCGCCTCGGACTGGGACCAGGGGGTCTCATGGTTTTCCGGATGTTCAGCGGCGTTCTTCGCCTCGGCCTCGAGGACGGCCTGGGAAAAGGGGAGGGTGGTGGGCTCGCTTCCAGGTATGAAGTCGCTCATGGCTCGCTCCGTCGTGGTGGATTCACCTGCTGCTACTGGACTAGCGCAGGATGAGGACGGGGAGGCTCAGGGGGGGGGGCACTGACCAAACATGAGGGACAGCGGTGCCAACCGGAACTAGGTGACTCGCCCCGGGCGGGCCCGATAGCTCTCCGGCTCCAAATCACAGCTCGCGGTGAGCGCACCGAGAAGAGTGAAGACGCGAGGCCGCTTCCGAAATGCAAAGACACGGTAGAGCTGATATCGGTCCTCCTCCAGTTTGGACACCTCGACCTCATTCCGCGAGACAAAGAAGGGAGTCTCCTTGGGGTACTTGGTTGTCTTCACCTCGATCAACCTTTCACGGCTGTCCGTCTCGTAGGAAAGAATGTCATACCCAAGTCCGTCTCCACGTGTGCGCGACACGTGTTGAATGTTGGCCGCAAGGCGTTCGCAACCGAGCGAAACGAGCCTCGCCTGCTCAAGTCGCAGAACGAACTCCTCACCGGCAAAGCCGAGGGCACGGAACCCTGCCTCCCGCTCGAGGAAGTTGACTCCAAGACGCGGCTGCCTGACAGCATATGGCCGCTCACCGTCATCGCGAACTCGTGAGCGCGATTCGAATTCGGGAGCGGATACGAACGCGTCGAGTAGGTTGGCGTCCTCGATCTGAAGGGTGTCCGGAGCCAGGGTTGTATCCGCGGCGATGACCGCAAGAAGGCCCGTTGCTCCGACAAGACGGGCCAACGAGACATCTGCCAGCATCGACTGCCAATTGGAGCGGGGCTTGTAGCCACCGATGAAGGGCACTCCGGCTTCGCAGAGAATCGCGCTGATATTACAGTGCTTGAATTCGATCGCGCCATCCGAGCGGCGATTTAGTTGGCGGATCAACTCTTGGCGGTGAGCAGCCTTGCTGAACGACTCCCCCCTCAGCTCCAATTCCAACATCGCGAAGTAGTCTTCAACAATGAGTTCTACTTCAATGCGGGACCAAGGCTCTGGCATCGTCATACCTCTACTCGGGGTCGCTGCCGACGGCATGCGTAAATTGGTGCCCCGCCCTCACAGGCGGTACCGCTACCATCCGGCATGTCCACCCCACTCTGCCACTTCAACTACCTCTACCGCGATGTCGGCAACTACAAGGGCTACGACTCGGTAATCCTGCGCGGTGAGGCCACCCCCGCCAACGAATCCTTGATTCGCTCACGGCTGATCGAAAGCACCTGGTTCCTCGCCGAGCGTATCCCGATTCCAACGCTCTACCACCACGTACGCGGGGACAACCCGCCCGATCCGGCTGAGGACCACGCGTGGCATGAGTTTGTGGGGCTCACCCCGGCTGAGCCAGGTGAAGGGGAGCCGATCATGTTGCTGGAGGCGCTGATCGAGCGGTTGGGGGCATAGGGGACCTCCCCCGCTCCCACCCTCAGCCCTTCTTCTTTGCCCCCGCTCGACGCACGGGACGCTTGGGCACCACTTCTAGTATGGCCCTCAGCGCACGATTGACCGCTTCGCTGGTGGGGAATGCCTCGGCGATGTCGGCGTCGAGGGCAACCACCGTCACCCCCTTGGCGAGGCGATCCACATACTTCCCGCGCACGCCTTTGCTGAAATCATATTCAGCACGCATCTCGGCCACTTCCGTGGCTCGGGAAGCACCTGACTTAGGAGTCGTCTTCTTCATAGTGCCGACGTTCGCGCCGCGTCGCCAGACGGGCGCTGATGAGGCGAATCCGATCGCCTCGTTCGAGTTGCGCGACTACCATCAACCGCAATTCACCCCTACAAGTAAATCTCACTCCCGCGCGCCTTGAACTCCGCCGACTTCGCCTGCATCCCCTGCTCCGCCTCCGCGGCCCTCACCGTATCGCGGATGTCCTGCGAGATCCGCATCGAGCAGAACTTCGGCCCGCACATCGAGCAGAAATGCGCGATCTTGGCGCCCTCGGCCGGCAGCGTCTCATCATGGAAGGAGAGCGCCGTCACCGGGTCGAGCGAGAGGTTGAACTGGTCGCGCCAGCGGAACTCGAACCGCGCCTTGCTGAGTGCATCGTCGCGCTCCTGCGAGCGAGGATGCCCCTTGGCAAGATCGGCGGCATGCGCGGCGATCTTGTAGGCGATGACACCCGCCTTCACATCATCGCGATTCGGCAGGCCCAAGTGCTCCTTGGGCGTCACGTAGCAGAGCAGCGCGGTGCCGTACCAGCCGATCATCGCCGCTCCAATCGCGCTGGTGATGTGATCGTATCCCGGCGCGATGTCGGTGGTGAGCGGCCCGAGGGTGTAGAACGGCGCCTCCTCGCACCACTCCAACTGCTTCTCCATGTTCTCCTTGATTTTGTGCATCGGGATGTGCCCCGGCCCCTCGTTCATCACTTGCACATCATGCTTCCATGCGATCTTCGTCAACTCACCCTGCGTCTTCAGCTCGGCGAACTGCGCCTCATCGTTGGCATCGGCAATCGACCCGGGCCGCAGCCCATCGCCGAGGGAGAAGGAGACGTCGTACGCCTGCATGATCTCGCAGATTTCAGGGAAGCGGGTGTAGAGGAACGATTCCTTGTGATGCGCCAGGCACCACTTGGCGATGATACTGCCGCCACGCGAAACGATGCCGGTGAGACGCTTCGCCGTCATCGGGATGTAGGGCAGCAACACACCGGCGTGCACGGTGAAGTAGTCGACCCCCTGCTCCGCCTGCTCGATCAATGTGTCGCGATAGACCTCCCAGGTGAGGTCCTCGGCCACGCCGCCCACCTTCTCCAGCGCCTGATAGATCGGCACCGTGCCGATCGGGACCGGCGAATTGCGCATGATCCACTGCCGCGTCTCGTGGATGTTGTCGCCGGTGGAGAGATCCATCACCGTGTCGGCGCCCCAGAGCGTGGCCCAGCGCAACTTGTCGACTTCTTCCTCAATGCTCGAGGAGACGGCCGAATTGCCGATGTTGGCATTGATCTTCACATGAAAGCCGCGACCGATGATCATCGGCTCGAGCTCGGGGTGATTGATGTTGGCCGGAATGATGGCCCGCCCGCGCGCCACTTCGCTGCGAATAAACTCCGCATCGATTCCCTCGCGGATGGCGATGTATTCCATCTCGCGGGTGATCTCACCCCGCTTGGCGTAGTGCATCTGCGTCACCGGCCCGTTGCCGCGCAGCACGGTGCGCCTGAGCGCGGGTGGCATCTCGAAGCCGAGGGTCTGGTCGCGGTCGGGCTGCTCGGACACGTCGCGCGCCATGATCCACGGCAGGCGAATCGCCGGGAGACCATCCCGGACATCGACATCCTGTGGCCCCGAGGTGTCATAGACGCGGACGGCATGATTGTGGGTGCCGTCGGGTGAGTCGCTCAGGGCGATCTCGCGCATCGGCACAAGCAGGCCGCCGGCACCCTCGATCTCGATTTTGCGGCTATTGGGAAAGGCCTCGCGGAAGGACGAGGTCTCGGGCAGGGCGGTCGTGGCCATGGAAGCGGCTCCGGTTTGATCCGCCTCCCTCCGCCGGTATCAACCGGGTCAGGTTCAAAGGGTGCCTCTCAACCGCGCTCCGGGAGTGGAACGCGGTGCCCCTGGCGGATGTAGAAAGGTAACCGCGGGGCTCAGTTCAGGTCAGCGAGCCGGCCCCCGACCAACAGCCCCTCGAACGGATAATCCGGATTCTGGATCTTCGCCGGATCGATCACCCGCCGCGGCTTGAGGTGGGCGCCGAGGGAGTGAACGGCGAGGAAGTCCTTGAAGTCATCCGTGACGCTCACGATCTCAAACTCCGCGCTTGGAAAACCCGGCTCATTCTCGACCCATGATGGCACCACCAGCAGCTGCCCGTCCGCGACCTCGAAGACGTACTCGTCAATGTCATCCAGCGCATCGCCAATGCCCACCACATCACTCGCCGTGCAATGCAGCACATGCAGGCGCGCGCCCGCGAGAAGCGCGCGGTACGCGCTGACCTCGCGGCCGATCTTGCGAAGCTCCCGCCAATCCAGGAGCGGCCCCCAGCCCTCGGCTGTTGGTCCGCCAAACACGACGACGATGAGCAGGATGACGGCTACGCAACCGGTCAGGAAAGCACTCGCCGGGCGGTTGAGATAGAGGATCACTGCACCGGCTATCACGAAGAACCCCACCGCGAGCGACGAACTGAGGATCTCCTCCCGGCGATCCTTCATGAGGCTCGCGATCTTGCGGTTGATGGCGTCGCGATCCCTGGCGTTTGGGGTGCGCTCGATGCGTTCGATCATGAGGGAGGCCTCGATTGGAGTCCGGCGCGGAGCGCGCGCCGTACTCCAAGAGCGAGAATTTCCCACCGGAGAGCTCGTCAGCAGTCAGCCCGCGCAAATCACTCCTGCGACGGCGCCTGCCCCAACCCGATCAACTCCCCGCTCGCCAGCACATGCCCCTTCATCGCCGCCGTGAGAGCGGCGTAGTCTGCCGCGGCATCAGCCGTGAGCACCACGTCCAGCGCAAAGAGCTGGAAATGGTAGCGATGCTTCGGCCCGGCGGGGGTGCGCGGCCCGGTGTACGGCTGTGCAGCACCACGAACATTGGGACCGTATTGTGCGCCGGTCGGCGGCGCGCTCATCGCCGCATCGAGCGTGGTCACCGTCGCGGGAATGTTCATCATCGTCCAGTGCAGAATCGGCGCGGCGCGCATCATCGCGTCGCCATCCTGCATGATCACCACATACGCCTTGGTGCCTGCGGGCCCCTTGCTCCACGCCAGACCAGGGAAAATGTTCCCCTTGTATTGGGTGTTCTCGAACGGAATGTCACCACCCGCCGCAAACGCCGGTGATGTCACCGTCAGCTTGACCGTGCCGCTCGCCGGGAGATTGGGCAGCGCAAGGAGCGAAGCGCCCTTCTCGCTGGCTGGCGGCGGTGGCTGCTGCCCGCGGAGACTCGAGGGAACGGTGACTGCGAGGACGGCGATGGCAGCGAAGCGCGACAGAGGTGAACGCATGGCGATGCTCTTCCGGGTTCGGGGTGTGCTGGCGGATTGGTCTCGGGGTGAACCAACCTGAACAACCTACGGGCAGTACGGTCGCGCAGCCAATGCAGGGAATGGCCTACCCCGATCAGACACCAATAGCACAGCGCACGGCGGACCCAGTGAGCGCTCCAGGTCCTCGTCTCTCTTCTCTCGGCTCTCGTTTCGCTGCTCCTGCTACCCCCTCCCCTCCCGTCCCCCCCACCCCCCACCCATCCTTAGGGACGTCACACACCACCCTCGGTAAGGAATCATCTGTCATCGATTTCTCGCCGTTACCACCTCGCTGCTGCTACTGCCCACGCCCTCGCCGCCTGCGGCGAGCAGCCCACGGTCGCCGCGCCGGCCGACGCCGCCACCCCGCCAGCCCCGGCAGTCAACGCTGTGGCCGCCGCCGCCGACGCCGCGACCA
>JBBRBZ010000130.1:0-7998 GCA_038205305.1 Gemmatimonadales bacterium | reverse complement strand
GTGAAGTTGCCGTAGAACGGGACCATTCGGAGGAATTGGTAGTAGTCTAGCGAGGAGGTCTTGAACGAATCGCT
This sequence comes from Gemmatimonadales bacterium, assembly GCA_038205305.1. Taxonomy (GTDB): domain Bacteria; phylum Gemmatimonadota; class Gemmatimonadetes; order Gemmatimonadales; family GWC2-71-9; genus Palsa-1233. Next base: position 7,924 of record JBBRBZ010000130.1, on the reverse strand, counting down.
GATCGCAACGGCGCCTGCCTGCTGTCCGGTGCCACCGCGCACCAGCCCGAGCGTCGCCAGCAGCTGTATCCGGTCCGCCGGCGCGGCGGTGGCCATCGCCGCCTCAATGGCGCGCTCGACCTGCTCAACCGAGCCATGCGTTGGTCCGAGCATCAGGCCGACGAGGGTCGCACGGGCCTCTGAGCTGAACTCGAGTCGCGGGAAAATGGTATCGACCGGAGCCTTCGGATCCGCGAGGATGGCCAGTCCTGCCTCGGCATGCCGGGCCTCGGTCGTTGCCTTGGCGGACTGGAAGACGCGCAGGTAGCGGCGGATGAGTGCGGTGTCGCTCTCCTGGAGCGCAATTTCCATCGGGTGGATGGCGGCAGCGGTGAGCGAGGAGTCGATCGCAATCACCCGGTCGAAGGGCGCCACCAGTTCCGCCGGCGTGAGCGCCACGATGCCGCGCGTGTGGTACTGGGCCTCGCCGAGCAGATCCCAGCCATCGGCATCATCGGGGTACTTCGCGGTGTAGCTGAGCATCGAATCGACCGCATCACGGTTGCCATGTTGGAACAGCTGGTAGGCCACCATGATGGTGTGCAGCCGTGGCGAGAGGCCCTCGGAGTATTTCACCGCGTTGGCACTCGCTCCGGTCGCTTCCGGCGTGGTGATCTGCGCCTGCCACCCCAGGGCAGAGGCCAGCTTGTACCAGGCGATCGCGAAGGTCGAGTCGCTCTGCACCGCATGCTGGTAGGCGATGGCGGCTGAGTCCCAGACGCCACTGCGATACCAGCGCTCACCATCGAGATAGGCGCGGATCGCCTCGACCGAGGTGGAATTGATGGCGGACGCGCGAGCGGACGGGAGTGGTTCGCGTGACTTCCAGATGCCGCGCAGCACCTCGAGCGCGAGGCGATCGGCGAGCACGAGCACGGAGTCCGCCTTGCCGTCGACCTGGGCGCGGGCCAGCTGTTTCCCGGACAGGTCATAGAGCTCCGCGGTCAACCGGGCATTCCCACCGGTCGAGACGATGCTCCCCATCAGTACCGATGCTGCCTTCACGCCGCGCCCGATCGCAATGGCATCGTCGATAGTGGCACTGCCGCCACCCTTCACCCGATGCTGCCAGGCGCGGATGACCTGGCGCGATTCGATGGTGCGGATGCCCCCCACGCCATCGAGGTTCCCACCGACCAGGTCGACCATTCCCTCGCTCAGCGTCGCGACGTCGGCGCCACTCGTACTGAATGGCAGCACCGCGATCGTCTCGGCCCCCGACACCACGGTGCGCTTGGGCGCGCTCACCGCCACCCAGACAATTGCCAGCACGGCAACCGCCACGGGCAGCGCGACGGCGAGCCGTTTCCACCGCCGGCTCTCCCGACCGGCCGCCGCCACGCCGCTGCTCTCCTTGAGCAGCGCATCGGCGAAGGCCATCACGTCGGGGAATCGTGCCTTGGGATCCTGGGCGAGGGCGCGCTGCACCGCGGCATCGACTTCGGGCGGCGCGTCCTGCACCACACTGGAAAGCTTCGGCCGCGCACCGGTAAGCACCTTGGTCAGCAGTGCCTGCATGGTTGGTGCGGTGAACGCCTGCTTGCCGCTCACCATTTCGTAGAAAACACAGGCGAGCGCGTACTGGTCGCTGCGCGCATCGACCTCGTCGGCCGTCGCCTGTTCCGGGCTCATGTAGGCCGGGGTGCCAATCGCCATGCCCACGCCGGTCAGGCCGCTGTTCTCCTCGCGCGACGCATCGACAGCGCGCGCGATGCCGAAGTCGGCGACCACGGCGTGCCCGCCGGAGAGCATGATGTTCTCTGGCTTGATGTCGCGATGGACGATGCCCTGCTTGTGGGCGTAGGCCAGACCGCTCGCCGTCTCGCGGACGATCTGTGCGGCCCGCTCGAGCGGCAGCCGCCCCTCGCGCTGCAGCAGGTCGCGCAGCGACTCCCCTTCGACGAACGGCATGACGTAGTAGAAGAAGCCGTCGGCGGTGCCGGAGTCGTAGAGCGGGACGATGTGCGGATGCTGGAGCTTGGCCGCGAGTTCGATCTCGCGCAGGAATCGTTCGGCGCCGAGCGTCGCGGAGAGTTCCGGCCGGAGCACCTTGATCGCCACCTGGCGATGATGCTTGAGGTCCTCGGCAAGGAAGACAGTGGCCATCCCACCGAGGCCCACTTGCCGGTCGATGCGGTACGTCGCTTTCAGCGCCTCGCGGAGGCGCTCAATGATCTCTGACATGGCACCATGATGGCTGGAGGAGAGCGCCGGAATCTACCTCTCAGGCCTGCCGGAGCGGGAGGAGGGGCGGGTGAGCCAGGTCTCGAAGAAGCCGCTTCCCGTGTCCGCCACCACTCGTCCAGCGGCACTCCCCGCGAGACGCCAATGTCCTCGGAGCTGCAGGAAGACTCGATCGACACCCGGCGTGGCTGCCGGCGACGCCGCCCCGCCCAGCAAGTGAATGTCGAGCCGGAGGGTGTCGTGGCCGCTGGTGGCGAGGAGGCGCAGCGAATCCGGCGCCGTGAGCCCGGGGCTCCCCGGTACCGGCTGGGCACCCAGCCTGACGACTTCGTCAAAGCGATAGACCTGTTGCATGCCAAGCGAATCGACCAGGGCCATGAAGAAGGGCGCCCGCGCTCCCGCATCCGGCACGTCGTGGAGCACGCCGCCGTAGAGCAGCGCGTGCGACACCCCCCGACCGGCACCCCATTCCCAGGTGACGGCGCGCCACACTCCCCAGTTGTGATCGTGGTATGCCGGAACGTCGGTCACCTCGCGGCAGCTCCCTGCGGCGCAGAGCCTGCCCGACGCACTCCCCACCAGCGCGGGCACGACGTACCCCGAACGGGTGGCGCCGCCGGAGAGCTCGACCGGCGGGAAATAGGCGAGCGGTCGTGGTCGCAAGGTGAGATCAAAGGTGGCGCTGCCGGCGCGTCCCGTGATGCGATAGACACCATCTCGCTGAATCACGCGGGAGGCACCAAGTGTCAGGTCGGCGGCGAGGGTGTCGTAGCGCACCTGTTCGCGAGGGATCCGGTCGACGAAGCGCTCAGTGCGGCCGCTGGGCAGTCGGTGTGAGACCAGCACTTCGCCACCCCACCGCTCCCCACGCACATCGCCACCAACCAGGCAGGTGAGGTACCACCACTCCTCGTCACTCACGACCAGGTTGAAGTAGTGCCACTCCGCCCAGCTGCTGTCGCGTCCGGCGGGAAGGTGGAAGTGATCGATTTCATCGTAGAACTGCTGCCTCGTGGGATCCTGCCAACTCTGGTCGGAGACGCCGTCCGTCCAGCGACCGCTGATGACCGGCCAGGCCGAACCGGCAGCGCGGGCCGCGCTCGGGATGTCGGCACCGGCGCGCACGGTCCACACCGAGTCGGCCAGGTGCAGCTCGAGCGTCTTCTGTTCGATCAGCGGCGAGACCACTCGCACGACGCCGCGATGGCGCGGCCCGCCGAGCATCTCGCGGGAGAGGAAGCGGGCGCGATCAATGCCGAAGAAGAGTCCCGTCAGCCCACCGGTGCGCAGCGCCTCAACATCGACGCCGCTCGGCAGCACCGTCAGCTCCCCGCCACCAACGAGCGAGGCGTCGCGCGATTGTTCCAGCATCGCCTCGCCCACCGACAGCAGCACGATCATGACCGCGACCCCGATGCCGTAGCCGAGCAGCAGCACCAGCGCTCGTCCCGGGCGTACCAGCAGGTGCCGAAGGGCCAGGGTCCAGCGCATCAGTCGGTGATCCGTCCGTCAAGCATGCGGACCACGCGTCCGGCCGACGCCGCGAGGCGATCGTCGTGCGTCACCACCACGATGGTGGTGCCGTCGGCGTGCAGTCGCTCGAACAACGCGAGAATATCACGGCCGGTGGCGGCATCGAGTTCGCCGGTCGGCTCGTCGGCGAGGATGAGCCGCGGCCGATTGGCGAGTGCGCGAGCAATCGCCACGCGCTGCATCTCACCGCCGGAAAGCTCCGTCACTCGATGGCGCATTCGCTGCTCGAGGCCGACATAGCGGAGTAATTCCGTGGCGCGGGCTCGTCGCACATCGGTGGACATCCCCAGCTCCGCCATCGGCAGCTCGACGTTCTCGCTCGCCGTGAGCACCGGCAGCAAGTGGAAGCGCTGGAAGACGAAGCCAATCCGCTCGAGGCGCAGACGCGTGAGCGCACGATCGCTCAACGACCCAAGGCGGGTGCCGTCGATGGTGACGAAGCCTTCGGTGGGCGTATCGAGTCCTCCCAAGAGGGTGAGCAGCGTGGACTTGCCGCACCCCGATGGTCCCACCACGGCGACATAGTCGCCGGCCGAGACCGTCAGACTCACTCCGCGCAGCGCCGCGACCTCCTGTCCGTGCAGCGGATAGCGCTTGGCCAGATCGGTCGCTTCGAGAAGACTGCTCACGGGGCATCACTCCGCAGGGTGGTGGCAATGGGGGCGCTCGCTGCGCGCCACGCGGGCGGGATGCCGGCGACCAGCCCCGTCACCAGCAGAGTGGCCGCGGCCACGGCGAGGGCCCGCGGTTCCGCCACGAAGAAGGAGATCGCCGCGGGCAGTCCCGGAAAGGAGGTGAGGATGGCGTCGAGCCACCGTGCCGTGACCAACCCGAGCAGCATGCCGACACTTCCGCCGGCAAGGGTGAGCGCGATCCCCTGAAGGGTGATCTGCCGAAGGATCGTGCGCCGAGCAACACCGATGGCACGCATCGCGGCGATTTCGCCGATCCGTTCATTCACGGCGATGGCAAGCAGGGTGCCCACCAGCAGCACGGTGATCACCAAGGAAATCGATCCGAGGATGAGCGACAGCTGACGGAAATAGGAGAGGCGCGAGCGGAATTGCACCACCATCTGTTCCACACTGTTGACCGCGATGGAAGGGTAGCGCAGCCGAAGGCGCTCGGTGATGGCATCGACCCGGGCATTGTCGGCCACGCGGAGCTGTACCATGGAGACTCGATCGGTCGCCTGCGGCCCGGCCAGCTGCTGCGCGACCGGAAGCCACACTGCGATCGACGGCTGATCGCGGGCATCGTAGAGGAAGCGCACCAGCCCGCGCACGATCATGGTGCGGGCGACCGCCTCCCGCGCGAGGCCGGGATCGAGTCGACCCGACAGGGTCACGGTATCGCCGACCTGCACCTGCAGTCGCGCGGCGGCCGGTGCACCAACCAGCATCCCGGTGGTATCCGCCGCAGTGAGGTCTCGCCCCTGTTCCACCGTGTAGATCCCCTGCGCGGTGGGGTCCACGCCATACCCCACCAGCGTCACCCGCGTGGTCCCGCGCGCACCGAAGAGCGAGGTGCCGAGGACGGGCGCAACCTGTGCCACACCTGGTTCGGCGCGCAGCGAATCGAGCAGTGTCGCGGCGTCACCGACGCTCGCCTCCGTGTCGAACGGCATCGTTCCTTGCGGACTGATCCGCAGCTGGAATCCGCGGGTGAGCAGCAGCTCCTGAAATGATCGTTCGATGCCGCCACTCAGCATCACCATGTCGAGCAGCAGCGCGGTGGCGATCGCCACACCGAGCAGCGAGAGCGCGGCACGCACCGGATGGCGGAACAGGTCGCGGATCGCCCAGCGCCAGGTCATCCGGGCCTCCGCCAGAGTTCCACTGGCGCGATCCGCACCAGTCGCCACGCCGCGAGCGCACCGGCACCAAAACCAAGCGCCAGGGAGAGCGCCAACGAGAAGGCCACGACGCCGGGCGTGACCATCGAGAAGATGAGCGATGTCTCGAAGGCACGCTGGTAGTACCAGTTGACGGCCACACTGGCGAGCCCTGCCAGCCCGGCGCCGACCAGCGAGCCGACGAGCGCGATCACCGTCGCTTCAAGGACGAGCGCGATGAACACGGTGCGACGCGAGATGCCGGTGAACCGCAGCACCGCCACGTCGAGGCGTCGCTCATCCACCTTGAGCAGCATCAGGCAGAGCAGGAAGACGGCGCTGGCCAGCACCGAGATGATCGCGATGGCGCGGTGAAAGCGGGAGACGACGGCGAATGTGGTCGACGATTCCGAGGCGATCGCCTTCGAGGTGAAGACGTCGTAGCCGAACGCCGCGCGGTTGAGGGTGGCGGCCGCGCTGTCGGGATCGACGCCCGGCTCGAGCACGATGCCGAAGCGATCCACCCGATCGGGGGCACCGAGGAGGGATGCGAGATCGGCGAGATGGAAACGCACCCGATATTCCCGGCGCATGATGGTTGCGGGGTCGGCTCGCGGCTCCATGATGGCCGCAACCTGCGCCAGCACCGGTTGGGTCTCATCGGCGCACGGCCGCCGGGGGCATGGTGCCGGTGCCCCGACCCGAAGCGTGTCGCCGACGTGGAGATGGGCCGCGTCGGCCAGGCGTCGTTCGATCGCGATGGGGAGCGGAACATCCTGGGCGTGGAGCTGCCGTACGCCAGCAACGACGAAGATGAGAAGGAGTGGAAGGATCGGGTGTCGCATCGGCTGCAAGCTACACCGGAGCTATCGCCGGAGGCTGACCCCGAGGCCGTAGAAGTTCCTGCTGGCCGCATGGTTCAGCCCGAAGCCGACCCGCGCGTCGAGCTGGGTGTTGTTGCCCAGTAGGTACTGCAGGCCACTGTTGAAGTAGTGCTCCCCGCGACCCTCGTTCGGCGGCATCGGCTGGAAGGTGTACCACTCGGCGTACAGCTGGGCGCGTGCGGTCGCGGCGTACTTGAGCGAGGACGAGAGGTCGAATTGCAGGTGATCATCGGGGATGCGCTCGCCTCCGAGAGCCACACCAAGCGACCAGGGCCCCGCCCCCGCCCACCCCAGGAGCAGTGACGCCGCCGGGAGAAACTTGTGCGCCGCCACCTCGCGTCGGCCGGTGGGAAGGTGCGCCCCCGCTTCGATGCTGAGCGATGGCGTCGCACCGACCTGTTCGGCAAGAGCGATCTTGGCGCCGAGGCCGAGGTCGTCGAGACCGTTCAGGTTGCTGCTGCCCAGGGTGTTGGGGGTGACGGTGAGAAAGTTCTGTGATAGCCGCAATTCGAGCCGCGTGCCGACTCCCACCCGCAGCAAACCCTCCTGCGACTGCAGCAACCGAGGGGAATCGGTATCAGTGCGGCCATGGGTGCGGCTGTAGCCAAACTCGAATTGCGCATGACCTCGCGGGATGGTGCCAGTGCCATCGGTATAGTCGGGCCGATCGGTGTCGATCGGTGGCAGCGTGGCGCGCTGGGCGCCGAGATGCGCGAGAGGAAAGACTGCAACGACCATCAGCAGAGTGCTCAGGCGAGCCATTGGCGCGCAACCTCCATCAACAGGTAACCGTTCAGGCCGGCGATCACGAGCGCAACGCTCCAGGCAAGCGTCGCTGTGGCAGGGTGATTGGCGAACTCCCCCATCTTCCGCTTCGACGAGGTGAAGAGCACCAACGGGATCACGGCAAACGACAACTGCAACGACAGGATCACCTGACTCAGGATCAACAACGACCCCACACCACGCTCACCATAAAAGGCGGTCACGATCACTGCCGGGATGATCGCGATGGTCCGGGTAATCAGTCGGCGGATCCATGGCGGCAGCGTGATGTCGAGGAATCCCTCCATCACGATCTGGCCAGCGAGCGTGCCGGTGATGGTGGAGTTCTGTCCCGAAGCCAGCAGCGCGACCGCGAAAAGAATTGCCGCGGCCGACGTACCCAGGAGCGGAGCGAGCAGCTGATACGCGCTGCCGATCTCCGCCACATCCTGGTGCCCGGTGCCATGAAAGGTGGCCGCCGAGAGAATGAGGATCGCCGCGTTGATGAAGAAGGCGAGCAGCAACGCCACCGTCGAGTCGAGCATGGCGAAGCGGATGGCGCTGCGCTTGCCGGCCGGCGTTGGCTCGATGGCCCGGGTCTGCACGATGGCCGAGTGCAGGTAGAGGTTATGGGGCATCACCGTCGCGCCAAGGATGCCGATCGCGATATAGAGCATCGCGGGGT
>JBBRBZ010000129.1:0-8012 GCA_038205305.1 Gemmatimonadales bacterium | reverse complement strand
CTTTTTCGTCACCCCCCGGCCAACCCCCCACCCCAACGGGGTGGCGTTGTAAATAAACCCCCCGGCCGCCACGGCTACATTCAAATTCTGGGGGGGGGGGGGGGGGGGGGGCGGCAACGGAGGCGTGGCCTTCACCGCGCTGACCAAGCCACCCCCGCCGCCTGCGGTCCCTCCAGCGCAGCCAGTAGTGATCCCCAAGGTTGAGACCGTTCCCGACAAGATCCCGGTGGTGGAGCCGCCAGTTACGGCCAAGGCGGCTGACACGACCCATGCCGTCTCCAATGCCCCGAGCAACGCCGGGAGTGGCGGAGGGAGTGGCGGAGGCCAGGGTACCGGAACAGGCACCGGACGCGGGAGCGGCCTCGGTCCTGGGAGTGGCAGTGGAACGGGCGGGGGAGACGGTGGCGGTCGGGGGGGATTCCCGCCGATTCCCAAGACGCTGATCGTTCCCAACACTGATCACGCCCCCAAGAAGCTCCGAGGGACCTCGGTGGAAATCACCTTTTTCGTGGCGGCGGATGGCCATGTCACCGATCTGCAGGTGCACCCGGCGATCCAGGATCGTGATTACGCCAAGGGCTTTGAGGAGTGGATGCGGGCCTACCGGTTCACCCCGGCAAAGGATGAGACCGGCAAAGCGGTTGCGGGAACCACCGTCGTCACCATTACTTTCTAGCCATCAACATGACATCACTCTTTGCACGCAAGCCGATCGCCGCTGAGCGCGATCGCGGAATGGTGCGGTCCCTCGGGGCTGGCGACCTGATCATGATGGCGATCGGCGCGGTCATTGGCGCCGGCATCTTCTCCTCCCTCGGTACGGCCGCGGCGGGGGAGATCGGTCCCGATGGCACCGTCATCCGCCTCGGGGCCGGGCCCGCCCTCATCCTCTCGTTCCTCCTCCTTGGCGTGGTGTGCGGACTGGCCGCACTCTGCTACGCCGAGTTGGCAGCGATGATTCCGCAGTCGGGCTCGGCGTACGCCTACACCTACGCCACCATGGGCGAGTTCCTCGCCTGGATCATCGGCTGGGACCTCATCCTCGAATATGCCGTGGGGAATATTGCTGTCGCGGTGGCGTGGAGCGGCTATTTGGTCTCCCTGCTCAGCGGCTTCGGCATCACCATTCCGCCTTGGCTCACCCATGGCTATCTCCAGGCCGCCCGCTCTCCCGATCCTACCCTGCACGGGCTGCTCGACTCGGCGCCACACATCGGTAGCATCCCGATTCTCCTGAACCTTCCGGCGTTTTTCATCGTGGCCGCGGTCACGGGGCTGTTGCTGATGGGCGCCCGTGAGAGTGTGCGGGCGAACAACATCATGGTGGGGATCAAGCTGCTGGTGTTGGGGCTGTTCGTGGTGGTGGGTGCCCAACACATCGACATGGCGAACTACCATCCGTTCGCACCGAATGGCTTCCGTGGCATTCATCAGGGCGCGGCGATTGTCTTCTTTGCCTACATCGGCTTCGACGCCGTCTCCACCGCGGCGGAGGAGACCAAGAATCCACAACGGAATCTCCCGATTGGCATCCTCGGCGGATTGGCGATCTGCACGCTGATCTATGTGGTCGTCGGCGCGGTCGCGACGGGCATCGTGCCCTACAAGGAACTCGCCGCTTCCGATCCGCTCGCCCGGGCACTGTCGCTCGCCGGCTTGCAGAAGACCAGCTGGATTGTTTCAGCGGGCGCGGTGATTTCGCTGACCGCGGTCCTCCTGGTGTTCCAGTACGGTCAGCCCCGCATTTTCTTCAGTATGGCCCGAGACGGCCTGCTGCCGCGCTGGGCCGCCAAGCTGCACCCGAAGACCCGGGTGCCGCACATCACCACGATGGTCACCGGAGTTTTCGTGGCGCTTGGGGCGGTCTATTTCGAAGAAAACATGATCTACGATCTCACCAATATCGGGACGCTTGCCGCATTCTTCCTGGTGTGCATTGGGGTGCTGATTCTGCGCGTCCGTGAGCCTGATCGGCCGCGCGGGTTCCGGGTGCCCTTCATTTGGGTCGTCTCACCGCTCGGCGCTGCGGCCTGTCTCTTCGTCATGAAGGGGCTCCCTCGCACGGCGTGGGAGCGGTTCGCCATCTGGCTCGCCATCGGCTTGGTGATCTACGTCATCTACGGCTACAAGCACTCGGTGCTCCGGACGGGTCGTGAAGTGGTGACCGAAGAACTCGAGTAGCCCGGCCTCGCCCCGTTTGCTGATTCTTCATCCCACGGCGGGCTCGCATCGCTCGGCGGGGCATCATGATGATGATCCGCTGGCCGGCCCAATTCGGGCGTGTCCGCATCATGGCTTCGGCGCGGCCGCGCATCATGCCGCCGGGGCGAGCGTAGATGTCATTTTGCGGTGGCAGTCCCATCAGGCCATTCTCGTCACCCGTCGCCATTCCCAGACCCCCGACCCGTGCCATCCTGGCACGCTGTTCGGGGGTGAGCACCCCCTCGATCTCGGCGCGCAGCTTCGCGTTGGTTGCCTGGATGGCATCGCGCTGCGCCCGCAGTACCTTGATGTATTTCTCGCGGATCGCCTGCTGCTGGTCACGCTGCTCGGCGGTGAGGGGTGCCGGCTGACCGCCCTGTTGTGCTGGCGGCGTTGGTGGGGTGGGACGAACCGGAACCTGGGCGGCCATCGGCATAGAGCCGAGTGTCAGGGTGACAACCGCAGTCATGAAGGCACGCATGGTCAGCTCCTGTGAATGTCGGTCCTCACCGATTGTACGATGGGCAGTCCGACATCGTTGGCGGTCGGGCGATCGGCGAGTAGACGGGGGCGGTGAGTCATTGTTAACTGTGCCCCGGTGATCGACACGCCCGGACATTTCGAAGTGGCTGGCGCTCTGGGCGGGCTGGCAGCATGCCGGGCCCATGCCGCACTGCACAGCGCCGTCGCCGACAGCATCGCGAGGGTGCGCGGACTCACCACCCCGGGTTACGGCTATACCACCGGTTGCGCGACAGCGCATCGAATTCTGAGCGGATGGCAGACGCTGGTGTACGTGGTGTACTTCTGCACGAACATTGAGTACTAGTGATTGGGGGCGCTCGCGTCTGGAGTTGTTTCATTCGCGAGCGCTCGTTCGATCAGCGAAGTGTGGCCAATCTCTGACGAATCGCCGCGGCCGTCGCGTTGGGTGCGGGACAATCGGTCCCTGAATCAGCCGAATAGGGTGTCCATGAGAACTCAGCTATCATGTCTCGGATGCTTGCGAAGTGCGTTGACAATCGGTCTTCAACTCGTCGGCTTCCTGGCCTTTCCGGTATCGGCGCAGCGCGCCCTCGTGCTCCGAAGAGTCCCATTGCGGGCGGGGTTGGCTACCGCCGTGTACAATCAACCACTGGGGCTGGCTGTCTCCAGCAACGGCCGTGTCGCCATGGTGAGCGACGTGGCGATGGGGAAGCACGAGGGGAAGCTGCTGCAGATTCTCTCTCCCACCGCTGACACCATGATCTCAGTTGGGCGCCGAGGGAATGGCCCTGGAGAACTGTCGGGCGGCCCTGACATCCCCTTTGCGAGCGGGGACACCTTCAATGTCTATGTTCCAGCACGGTTGACCGTTGTCATGTATTCCGATGCGGGACGATATTTGGGCGAGAGACGCCTCGAGGGCTCGGGCAGCACGATCCCGCTGGCGATGCGCGGAGACTCCATCGACTATCTCGAACTGAAACCGTCACGGCAACTTGTGGCAGCCCCGCCGCCGATGCGCGGGAAGATTGGTGGGCGTGAGGGGCGCCCGCTCCTGTCCGGGTCGGATACCATGTTCAGGCGGCTGCAAGTGCAACGGGGAGCTGGCGGCAATTTCGAGCAACTTCGCCCATTCGCATTCACCAAGTCCCTCACGGCCGTCGCAGATCCGATCGCCTATCGCGTCGGTATCTACACCGCGGACGGAAAGGCGCTGTATTACCTGCGGCGAGATTTGGCCCCGAAGCGGAGGACACCGGCCGAAGTGTCCGAACTCCGCAAGTCACTCCAGAGCCTGCTCGATGGAGACAAGAGGAACACCGATCTCTCCAGGAAGTTGCGAACCAGACTCGACACCCTCGAACGGGAGGCCATCGCACACTTCGATCGCTCCGGCCTTGGTTTCGACGCGAAGGGGCGCTTGTGGGTGATCGGGGAGATCGGGGAGAAGACCTTCGCTGATGTCTTTGATGCCGGCCGGTTTCTCGGACGCCAGTTGCTGCCCTGCGCGCATCCCGCTCGGCGAATCGCACTGCAGGGGCGCTGGCTGGCGCTCGACTGCGAAACCCCCGGGAGGGTTGAGGCGCCGTTCGAACTCCAGTTGTATGCCATCCCCGATCGCTGAGGGGGTGATGCCGTGATGCCGAGGTCGATCTGGATTGTGGGGCGAAGTCGCCTCGGGCATTCTATGACGAGCCCGCCCGCTGGACATCTGCACCACCGCATTTCCCCCGATTGCAACACCTCCGAGAGCGCATTGAATATTCGGCTGTTTGCCTAGTCGAAGATGGCCCGTCTTCCGCCACCCCAATCGCTCACCTGAACCGTGCCCTCGCTTGACAAGTCGCGGGAGGGGGGGGCATATCCTATGCCATCCCTGCACAACCCATGTCGCGATGGAACGGTCCGTCAGTCATCCTGATCCGAGGTCTGCATGTCGCGTTCTCCCGCACCACATTTCCCGCCGCCGCCGGATTCCCCGGAGGTTCAGCACGCGCTCGCGCGCCTTGACGAACACTTCGGCCTCAGTGTCGGTCTCGCTCAGGTTGCCTACGGGTACTATCGCGGTCTCTCGCAAAAGGAAGTCGCGGCTTGGATCGGAGCGACATTCAGCGCAGTGCATGAGCGAACGCGGAGGCTGTTCCGGGCACTCGGCGTGAGGACTCAGACTGGCGTTGCCGGAATGGTTGGATCGGCGATTGGATTACCCTGTCGATAGCATCGCCAAATCGTCTGCGGACAGGTACTACCTGAACAGGTAGCTGGCATCGACTGGTACGGACGGTACCTTGATACGAGGAGTTCAGAGAGGAATCGGACTCGCTCAAAGCCCGACGCAATGGAGCGCTCCGTCGGCTCGGGCTGAACGCTGATCAAGGGTGAACGAAAGCCGTCTCGTCAAACTTCCCTGGAGGCCCGCGTGCTTGGTCGCTTGACCCAGGTTCTGAATGCATGTGCCGTTCTCTGCTGTGTGATCGTGACTGCGCTCTTGCTCCGGCGGGAATTTCTTCCAGGCGGAGGGGCACAGACCACCGTCGTCGATCCTGCAAGGCGCCCCGATGTCGCAGTGGACAACTGGGATGAATTGAAATCGGTTGGGCATGCGTTTGGTCCGGCCAATGCTCCCGTCACGATCCTCGAGTTCGGTGACTTCGAATGCCCGTACTGTGCCACGTTTGATCGCGGGGCGCTGCGTGGAGTGCGCACGCTTTACAGGGACAGTCTGCGGTTCGTCTACCGGCATTGGCCGCTCCCGTATCACCGCTTCGCTTACCCAGCAGCGCGCGCGGCAGAGTGTGCGGAAGAACAAGGTCGCTTCATGCCGTTTCACGATGCGCTCTTCGCAAGGCAGGATTCGCTTGGGCTTCTGCCATTTGTGCTCGTTGCCAAGGAAAGTGGGGTTTCTGACACGCTCGGTTTTGCGAAATGCATCAGCAGTTCGTTGCCGGTTCCCGCAGTGGAGAGGGACATCAAGGCGGTGGGAAAACTCGCTGGTGTCAACGGTACTCCGACAATCTTTATCAACGGCATACTGCTCGGGTATGTTCCTGACAGTGCCGAGCTTGATCAACTCGTTCGTTCAGCACTCGTTAAGTCGTCGCAATTGGCAGCCTCCGCACGCTCTGCTAGAAGACCATAAACCATGGAGTCACATCAATGACGTCACAAATGATCCCCGCCATCGCCTTGGCCATCTCCCTCGTCGGAACGAGTAGTCTCCTCGGCGATCCTGGGTCTGGTGCGCGCCGGCGGAGTGAGAACTGCATCGGACAAACGATCGTCTACGCCACAGGTTCGTGTGGATACGATCCGAACGTGGAGGCGATGTGCAATGCGGAGATTGGTGGGAACTGCTGCGTCCGTCCTACGTTCAGTTGTGTGAACACTGGCGGCGACGGTGGATATGTCCTGCATTGCGAGAACGTGTCCAGCTGCGGCTCCGAATGAATATGCGGCCTTCCCGGTGAAGGGGCCATCTGTCCCGGAGGGGGCTGGGTCCGAGAGAACCAATGCTAGGGGGGACCGCGACCAGCGGGGGCTCCAGAGATGGTCATGGCTGTTGCGCGTGGTTACGTGTCTGTCCGGATGGGTATTCGGACTCCATTACCTGCCTGGGTTGGCTGCCCAAGCGGCACCTCGACATGCGATCGTCGAGGACCTCCGCATTGACAATGCGAAGGAGGACTTGGCCTCGATCGGGACGTTGGTTGTAACACGGTCAGGAAACATCGTCGTGGATCAGCCAAGTGACCACTCGATCCGATTCTTCGATGTGACGGGTCGACCCCTCGTGACGTTTGGGCGATCCGGCGAAGGCCCTGGGGAGTTTCAGCGGGTGATCCGCATGGGGATTGTCTCGGACACGATTTGGGTCTGGGATGCTGGCTTGGCGCGCCTCACCCTCGTCTCGGCCGATGGGCATCTCGCGGGGATCTCGCGATTCACCGGCCTTCGCCCTGACGCCATGCCGGGCCAAACCATCCCGCTCGGCTCATTCCCAACGGTTGAGGGCAGGTACCCGACCGGTGAACTTCTGGTCATCGGGATCCCTTTCAACTCCCACCAGCCCTCCGCATGGAAGGTTTTGGAAGGAATGACCACCATCCTCGGTCGCTTTCGGACGGACGGCGCACTGGAGAAGGTGGTCGTCGGGGTGCCATTGGTGCGCCGTTGCCTCCCGATCATTCTGGGGATGCAGGTGGGCCTGCCAGCCTGTTCGAAACCGCTTGAAGCGCATGCGAGCGACGGAAGCGGTGCAGTGCTCGTGACGACATTGTTGAGCGGCGACTCCGGGGGAAGCTATTCCGTGACGCGGCTGAACGGATTCGGGGACACCCTCTTCGTGCGCAGCTATCCGTTCCGAGGAGTTACGATGACCCGCCAGCGGGCAGATTCGATCCGGGCAAAGATCGCTTCACCAGGGCAATCGGGACCGCTCGTGGACGCTCTGCGCGCACTGCCGCTCCCTCCGGTTCTGCCACCCATCAGGCGAGTACTCCTCGGCAGGGACAAGTCCATTTGGCTGCTCGAACAGGGACTGGGCAACTCTTGGCTCATCCTCGACCCCGAAGGCAGAGCATACTGCCGGATTATCGTGCCGCACGGGGTGCGAGTGGAGCAAGGGCAACTCGATGCGTTCTGGGCGACCTCCAGCGACGCGGACGGACTCGAATCCATCGTGCGGTATAGGATATCAACAAACTGACCATTAGCTCAGCTCGCCGTGGGATGATTCCGCCGATTCCTCCGCGATGACCGGGGCGCCACGACAGGGATCGATCGAGCGACGCACCACCGCCACTCCCGGAGCCTTCTCGAGCACGGCAATCAGTCGTTCGCGCAGGGAATGGTTGCCGACCAGCAGGCCGCCGGAGAGTGCGACCGGTGCGCGATGCGCACCCGCCGCCAGGGCGAGTTCTGCGAGATGCTCTGCGGCAGCGTTGAGAATACCAAGCGCGACAGCATCTCCCGCCTCGGCGCAGTCGAGCGCAGGCGGTGTGAGCGCCGCAACGTCGGGCACCGTTGCCTTCACGGACCAGCGAACGAGTCCGGCAATGCCGGGCACCTTCGCCGCGGTACAGAGTGCCTCGGCGAGGTGCGTCACGGGGCCGAGTCCGTCGTGCATCGCTCCGACGGCCTCGAGTGCCCGCCTCCCGATCCAATAGCCTGATCCCAGGTCGCCCATCCGCCAGCCGAGGCCGCCGAATCGGCGTGTCGTGCCGTCGTCACTTCGCGCGATGGCGATGCTCCCGGTTCCCGCGATCAGCAGGATCCCCGGCCCGCCACCGAACGCCGCGGCGCAGGCGAGGTCGGCATCGGTGGTG
>JBBRBZ010000128.1:0-8154 GCA_038205305.1 Gemmatimonadales bacterium | reverse complement strand
ACGTGGGCGCCCACCGGCATGTCGATGATGTAACGCAACTGTCCCTCGCGATCGAAGCTGCCCCAGCGCTCGCGTTCAGTCCATTTCATCGGCGGCAGCGACACCGTGTCCTTCGATAGCTCCTCGTCGGGGATGCGCACGCCCTCGGCCCCAAGCATGGCCCAGACGCCGCCACTCGATGACGTCATCAGCAGATGCACGGCGGCGCGATGTTGCGGCAGCGGAACGTGCACCAGGCCCAAGAGATCGTTCATCCGGTCGCTGACGTGCTGGATGTCCTTCCGCTCCTGGTCGAGGTAGGTCGGTGCCTCACCCGGCCAGGTCATGGCGGTGACATGGCCGTCGCGCGCGATCCGATCGATGCGGTTGGTGGCGGGGAGAGCGGTGAGCACCTCGCCCTGGCGAGTGACCGTGCGGACCCGGCCGGGCGCGATGCCGAGCGGCGTGGGTTCCTCGAAGAAGCGGGCGGGAGGCAACGCGGTGTCGCGCACAGTGCCGTCGGAGGCAAAGTGGATCCAGCCGAAGCGGCCGACGCGCTTGGGGGTGTTCTCCTCGAACGACGATGCCAGATACCAGCCACCGCTGGTGTCGGGCGTCACCAGCCAGCCGTTGATGATGGCCGGTGGCAGTTCGAGGGCGGCGAGCACTTCGCCGTGCGGTCCGAAGCGGACGACGCGCGCGGTGTTCATCACCCGCAGCAGCATGGTGCTGTCGCTCAGCCGGAAGAGTTTGGCGGGACCGTGATACTCGCCGGGTCCTTCGCCATTGCGACCAGCTTGGGCGATGCGCTTCCCCAGGGAATCGAAGACGAGCAGTGCCTCGCCGTTCTTGCCGCGTTGGTCGTAGACCCAGAGCGTGCCGTTTTGGCCGAAGGCGGCGGACTGGATCATGCCGAGGTCGAGCTGGTCGGCGGTGCGGGAGAAAGTCTGAGCGAGTGTGACCGGGCCGTCGAGTCCGGCGGCTGGGGAACTGACAAAGCTCGTGTCGCCGACTTCTTTGGTGGCGAGATTGTTCGGCGCGGGTTTCGTGTTGCAGCCAGCCAGGAGCATCATGGTCCCGATGAAGAGCGTCGGGACGACGTGACTGGCGCTCCGCGCGCTCGGCATGAGCGCAGGACAGGTTGCATCGGAAGTCGAGTTCACGGTGAGCGCTCCTGCACGCGCGCTCCGGCCAGCCACGCCGTCCCGCGCTTGGGGTTGGTACCTTCGGGTTCTCCGTTCTCCGTTCTCCGTTCTCCGTTCTCCGTTCTCCGTTCTCCGTTCTCCGTTCTCCGTTCTCCGTTCTCCGTTCTCCGTTCTCCGTTCTACCGCAGCGTCCCCACGACCTCTTCCACCGCGCGTCGCAAGTTGCCGCTGACGATCAGTTCGCGTGCGGCCTTGAGATCTCCGGTCATGATCCGGTCGGCATCGAGTGGTGGCACCACGCTGCGAACGAGTCGCGCGGCTGCACCGACGCCGGGTCCCGGCTTGAGTGGCGCATGGAAATCGAGTGCCTGGGTGGCGTTGAGAATTTCGATGGCGACCACCCAGCGGGCATTCTCCAGGATCATGGCGCACTGCCGGGCACTGGTGGTGCCCATCGAGACATGATCTTCCTGGTTGGCGCTGGTCGGAATGGAATCGACGCTGGCCGGGTGGGCGAGCACCTTGTTCTCACTGACAAGTGACGCCGCGGTGTATTGCGAAATCATCAGGCCAGAGTGGAGTCCGCCCTGTGTGGCGAGGAAGGCAGGCAGTCCGGAGACGGCGGGGTCGAGCATGTGTTCGACACGGCGCTCGCTGATGTTGGCGAGTTCGGCGATGGCGATCTTGGCATAATCCATCGCCACCGCGACCGGCTGGCCGTGGAAGTTGCCGGCTGAGACGACGAAGTCACCCTGGGCAAAGACGAGCGGGTTGTCGGTGACGGCGTTGATCTCGCGCGTGAGCACTTCGGCGACGTGTCGCAGGGCGTCGCGCGAGGCGCCGTGCACTTGCGGCACGCATCGCAGGGAATAGGCGTCCTGCACTTTATCGCAGTCGGCATGGGAGGCGTGGATGGGTGAATCGGCCGAGATGGTGAGGACGTTCGCCGCGGCCTCGATGGCCCCTGGGTGGGCACGTACCAGGGTGACTCTCGGGTCGAACGGTGCCCGTGAGCCAAAGAGCGCCTCCAGCGACATCGCGGCGGCAATGTCGGCATTGGCAGCGAGCCCGATGGCGTCGTGAATCACCAGCGCACCGATGGCGGTCATCGCCTGGGTGCCGTTGATGAGGGCCAGTCCTTCTTTTGCCTGGAGCGTGATGGCGGCGAGTCCCGCGGCGGCGAGTGCCTCGGCGGATGGCATCACGGTGCCATGGTACTCCGCCTCTCCCTCGCCGATCAGGGTGAGTGCCATATGTGCCAGCGGTGCCAAGTCGCCACTGGCACCGACCGACCCTTGTGAGGGAATTACCGGGTGCACGCCCTGATTGAGCATGCCGAGGAGCAGTTCGATCACGACGGGGCGGACGCCACTGTGTCCCATGGCGAGTGATTGGGCGCGGAGCAGCAGCATGGCTCGCACCACTTCGCGCGACAGCGGCTCGCCCACGCCCATGGCGTGCGAGACGATGAGATTGCGCTGCAGCTGCTGCATGTCCGCCGGGGCGATGCGCACATTGGCGAGCTTGCCGAAGCCGGTGGTGACGCCATAGACCGTGCGCCCATCGGCGACGATGCGCTCGATGTATTCTCGACTCTCGATGACACGGATGCGTGCACCGGGGTCGAGCTCAACGGACATGCCATCTCGGGCCACTCTGATGACGTCGGCCAGGGAGAGGCGATTGCCAACCTGGATTGCTCCATGTCTGATCATGCCACTACCTCACGTCCTGCGATGAAGATGCGCGCCACCGGAGACGCGCCCATGGTATAGACCACGTCGCGCCAATCAGAAGAGTCGAGCACCAGGAAATCCGCTCGCTGCATCCGGTGCAGCCGGCCGCGATCGGTGAGCCCGAGCACGTCGGCCGCATTCACGGTGGCGGCGGTGAGCGCCTCGCTTGGGGTCAGGCCGTTGATGCGCACCGACAATGCCATCGCCATCTGGGTGGAGAAGAGTGGTGAGGAACCGGGGTTGAGGTCGGTGCCCACCGCGACCGCCGCACCAGCATCGATGAGGGTTCGACCAGGCGCCGCGGGAATGCCCAAATGCAGTGTGACACCCGGAAGGACGACGGCCACGGTGGAGCTCGCGGCGATGGAGGCGATTTGTGCGGCTCCCGATGCCTCGAGATGATCGACCGAGCGAGCGCCGAACTCCACCGCCATCTCGACGCCGCCGATGGCATGGAATTGATCGACATGCGCTCGGGCGGGAATGCGTTGGTTGCCAGCGGCGGTGAAGATGCGCCGTGCTTCTTCGGGGCTCCACGCCTCGCGCTCGATGAAGACATCCACCGCGCGCACGTAGCCGAGTCGACCCGCCTCGAACATCACGAAGCCGGTCATCTGTTGCAGATACTCCTCACGATCGCTCGGCGGAGGGAGATGCACCAGCAGGGTGGCCATGATGGCGGCCGGCGTGAGCTGATCGAGTGCGTGGATCGTCTCGAGCATGGTGAGCTCGACCTGCGGGCTTGCGCCGTATCCGGTCTTGATTTCGATGGTGGTGGCGCCACTCCGCAAGAGTGCCTGCACTCGTGGCAGCGTCAGCGCAATCAATTCCTCACTGCTGCGGCGCGTGGTCTGCTGGATGGTGGAACGGATGCCACCACCGGCGGCCAGGATCTCTTCATAGCCGAGACCGCTGCTGCGCGCTTCGAAATCTTGGAGTCGATCACCGCCCCAGAGCGCGTGGGTATGCGGATCGACGAGGCCGGGGACCACGGCACGACCGCCGAGGTCGATCTGCTCGCGCGCTTCGCCGTTCCACGAGGTCCGGGCGCCGACCCAGTCGATCCGACCGTGGCTGATGGCGATCGCGGCATCGGCAATGATGTCGAGTTCGCGCATCCGGACACCGTGCACCGCGCCGATGCTGGCAGGCGGGGTGACGAGCTGGGAGATCCCGGTGACGAGGAGATCGGAGGGCATAGGGTGGAATCTACTCCCCCGTGCTGTCGTCCCCGGCCGAAGGTCGGGGAACTCCAGAATCAGTTCATGCATCGATACTGGAGATCCCCGGCTGCGCCGGGGATGACACTGGGGCTAGCGATCCGCCCGGTCCAGCCCCCGCTCCCGCGCCACCCGCTCTGCAATCTCGTAGCCGGCGTCGGCATGACGGATGACCCCCATCGCCGGATCGTTCACCAGACAGCGCGAGAGACGGAATTCGGCGTTGTCGCTGCCATCGGCAACGGCGACCAGGCCGGCGTGCTGCGAGTATCCCATGCCCACGCCGCCGCCGTGATGGAAGGAGACCCAGCCCGCGCCGCTTGATGCTCCCACCGCAAAGTTGAGCAGCGCCCAGTCGCTGACGGCGTCGGAGCCGTCCTTCATCGCCTCGGTTTCTCGATAGGGTGACGCCACTGATCCGGCATCGAGATGATCGCGGCCGATGACGATCGGCGCCTTGAGCTTGCCGCTCTTCACCATCTCGTTGAACATCAGCCCCGCTTGGTCGCGCTCCTTGTAGCCCAGCCAGCAGATTCGTGCGGGGAGTCCCTGGAAGGCGATGCGATCACCGGCCCAGCCAAGCCACTGCTGCAGGCGCTTGTCGTGGGGGAAGAGCTTCTTCATGGCGGCGTCGGTGGCGGCGATGTCGGCCGGATCTCCCGAGAGCGCGACCCAGCGGAAGGGGCCGCGTCCCTCGCAGAAGGAGTCGCGGATGAAGGCGGGGACGAAGCCCGGATAGTCGAAGGCGTTGGCGAGGCCGCCGAGTTGTGCCTGTGCGCGAAGGTTGTTGCCGTAGTCGAAGGCAACAGCGCCGCGACGCTGCATTTCGATGATCGCCTCGACGTGCGCCACCATGGCGGCCCGCGCTCGCTTGAGATACTCCTCGGGCTGTTTGGCGCGCAATTCGTTGATGTCCTCGTCGGGACGCGACGGCGGGATGTAGCCCCACATCGGATCGTGCGCCGAGGTCTGGTCGGTGACCAGGCTGGGAATGAAGTTGCGGCGCACCATCTCGGGGAGAATCTCGGCCGCATTGCCGATCAGGCCAATCGAGAGCGCCTGGCGCGATCCCTGGGCGGAGAGCGCCCGCGACATCGCCATGTCGAGGGAGGTGGCCACTTCGTCGAGATAGCGGGTCTCGAGTCGGCGCTGGATGCGATCGATGTCGAGTTCAATGCAAATGGAGACTCCGCCCGCCAGCGACACCGCGAGCGGCTGTGCGCCACCCATGCCACCGAGGCCGGCGGTGACGGTGATGGTCCCGGCGAGGGAGCCGCCGAAATGCTTCTCTGCTGCACTCGCGAAGGTCTCGTAGGTCCCCTGCAGGATCCCCTGCGTGCCGATGTAGATCCACGAGCCGGCGGTCATCTGGCCATACATCATCAGGCCGAGCTTGTCGAGGCGGTCGAATTCCTCCCAGGTGGCCCACTTGGGGACCAGGTTGGAATTGGCGAGGATCACCCGTGGTGCCATGTCGTGCGTCCGCAGCACGCCGACCGGTTTGCCGCTCTGGATCAGCAGCGTCTCGTCGTTCTCGAGCCGATCGAGTGTCGCGATGATCTGGTGATAGGCCGCCCAGTTGCGGGCCGCCTTGCCGCGTCCGCCATAGACAATCAGCTCCTCCGGCTTCTCGGCCACGTCGGGGTCGAGGTTGTTCATCAGCATCCGCTTGGCGGCTTCCTGGATCCAGCCCTTGGCGGTGCGGGTGTTGCCGTGCGGAGCGTGAATGGGAGAGGGCATCGGTTCTGGGAGGGTGGAGGGTGGAGGATCGAGAAGCGAGGATCGAGAAGCGAGCTGGGAAGATAGCCTCCGACCGGATTGGGCCGACACGTGGGGATGGCGGAGCGACCCGCTACCTTCCGCCCGTGTCCAATGATCCCGGTTCGTACGCCCTCGCCGGCGCCATCATCTTCGGGCTGAACCTGCTGCCGGCTTTTTCCCCGCCCACCTGGGCCGTCGTTGTCTTCCTCTCCTTGAACTTCGAGCTGGCACCGGGGCCGCTGGTGCCGGTGGCGGCCATCGCCTCGACCTCGGGACGGGTGGTCTTGGCACTGGCCAGCAGGAAGATGCGTCGCTGGTTTTCCGCCAAGCGACTCGCTTCGCTTGAGGCCGCCCGGGTCGCGGTGGCCAAGAGCCGAGGGCGACTCTGGGGCACCGTCGCCTTTTTCTTCATCTCACCGCTGCCCTCAAGCCAGCTCTTCGTGGCTGCCGGGGTGCTCGACCTGCCGATCCGCACCCTGTCGCTGGCCTTCTTCGGCGGACGGCTGATCACCTACGCCCTCTACCTCAACGGCGCCAAGATGGCGAGGGAAAGCTTGGGCGATGTAGTGCTCACGTCGTTCCGATCCCCGCTCGGTATCGCACTTCAGCTGCTGACGGTCGCCGGAGTGGGGCTGCTCTTCGCGGTGGACTGGACGCGCGTGCTCTCCCACCACCAGAAGCGGTAGCGCGAAGGGCGGGTTGTCACGATACTTGGCGTCAACCACCTGCCACGAGAACGCCATGCTCCGAAGCTTCCCGCGTGCCGTCGATCGGCATTTCACGCTCGCTGCCATGCTGGTCGGCACACTTCTCACCGTCGGGACCGCGAGCGCCCAGGACAGTGTCGCGGCCAAGAAGAAGGTCGCGCCGACCATCGAAGCCAAGACTGCGGGGATGCAGAAGCTTCCGGGCTTCTTCCCGCTCTACTGGGATGCCGATGCCGGCACCCTCTTCATGGAGATCGACCACCTCAACACCGAGGTGCTCCACATGGCGGGGCTCGCCACAGGTCTCGGGTCGAATGACATCGGCCTTGATCGTGCGTCGATGACCGCCTCGCGCATCGTGCGCTTCGAACGGGTGGGACAGAAGGTGCTGATGGTGCAGCCGAACTACGAGTACCGTTCCTCCAGCAGCGATTCCGCGGAGGTTGCCGACGTGCGCGATGCCTTCGCGCGCTCGGTGCTGTGGGGATTTCCGGTGGCCGCCGTGAGCGACAGCGGTCGGCGAGTGCTGGTGGAGCTGAACGACTTCCTGCTGCGCGACGCCGACAACCTGGCCACTCGACTCGCTCCCGGCAGCTACAAGTTCGACGCGAGCCGGAGCGTCATCAGCATGCCGATGACGCAGAACTTTCCCCAGAACACCGAGATGGAAGCGGAGCTGACTTTCGTGCAGCAACCGGGTGCGGGAGGTGGGCGCGGCGGATTTTTCGAGGGAGTTGGCAGCGTCGCGGCGACGGCACAGGCGGCCTCGATGCGGGTGCACCAGTCGTTCGTGGAGCTGCCCGGCCCGGGCTTCACGCCGCGCGCCTTTGATCCACGCTCAGGGTTTGGTGACTTCACCTATCGCGACTACTCAGCACCCCTCGGTCTCCCACTGGAGCAGCGCTTCATTCCGCGTCATCGGCTCAACAAGGTGGACCCGGCGGCGGCGATGAGCGACCCGGTCAAGCCGATCGTCTACTATCTCGATGCCGGCACACCGGAACCGATTCGCTCTGCGCTGCTGGACGGCGCGCGCTGGTGGAACCAGGCCTTTACTGCGGCTGGCTATCGCAACGCCTTCCGTGTCGAGCTCCTCCCGGCCGGGGCGTCACCACTCGATGTCCGCTACAACATCATCAACTGGGTGCACCGCTCCACTCGCGGCTGGAGTTACGGTGGCAGCGTAGTCGATCCGCGCACCGGCGAGATCATGAAGGGCGTGGTGACGCTCGGATCACTGCGGGTGCGGCAGGACTGGATGATCGCCGAGGGACTGCTGCAACCTTACGTCAACGGCGATGAGCCGGTCCCAGAGATTCAGGGATGGGCGCTGCAGCGGCTGCGGCAGCTCGCGGCTCATGAGGTCGGCCACACGCTGGGCTTCGACCACAACTACTACGACAGCGATTCGGGCCGGATCAGCGTGATGGACTACCCCGCGCCGCTGGTGACGCTCAAGGCAGATGGCACCCTCGACATTTCCAAGGTGTACGCCGACGGCATTGGTGCCTGGGACAAGGTGGCCATCGCTTACGGCTACCAGGACTTCCCGCGCGGGACCGACGAGACCAAGGCACTACACAAGATCCTCGACGACGCATGGGCG
>JBBRBZ010000127.1:0-8351 GCA_038205305.1 Gemmatimonadales bacterium | reverse complement strand
TGCGCGCGATACCCTCCAGCTGCCCGAGGAGATCACCGGCTTCGTCCTGCCGCTGTCGGTCTCGGTCTTCAAGCTCACGGCGGCGATGCACTGGACCGTCGGCGCGCTTTTCGTGGCGCATCTGTACGGGATCACCCTCGGCCCAGCACAGATCGCTATGGTGGCGGCGGGATCGGTGCTGCTGAATGCCGGCGCACCCGGGATTCCGAGCGGTGGCCTGCTGATCCAGGCACCACTCTTTGCGGCCATCGGCTTGCCGGTGGAAGGAATCGGCATCCTGATTGCGATCGACACCATCCCCGACATGATCAAGACGGCGCTCAATGTCACTGCGGACCTCGGCGTCGCAACGATCGTCGGGCGCGGCCTTCGGCGTGTGGCGTGATGACGGATCAATGGTGGCTGCCGGTGGTCGGACTTACCGCCTTCGCGCTGTGGGAACTCGGCGGCCGGCGGATGTGGCGGCTAAAGTGGATCAGCATCCCGTGGGTGGTGGCGGCGATGTCGTCGCTGATCTTCTATCTCGTGCTGCCACACTTCCATGTGCGCGGGGACTACACCTGGGAGCGCATGTTCGGGTTCGGTGGCTCGGCGGCGTGGCTCACCGGTCTCGTGGCAGCCTGGCGGCTGCACTCCAAGGCCAAGTACCTCACCAAGGCCATCGAGTTCCGGCTCGCGAAGCTCGAAGCGGATGGTCAGCTCTCGGACATTGCGTGGCTGGATCAGCGGCAACAACTCGAGGAGCTCGCCCGATTGATCGCACCGATCGGCGTGGTCCCCGGATCGGATATCACCACTGCGTGGGTGGAGGCGCGACTCCGGGAGATGGCCGCGACACCGCGGCGAATGCTGCAGCCACTCGAAATCGCCGATTCCAAGCGGCTGCCGGGGGACGGGTGAGCGGACTCACCGCTCCCGCGTCACCTCGATGCCGGCGTCCTTCAGCACCTTCAGCAACGCAGGCAGTCGATCGGTTCGCACCTTGGCGACCCGAGCAGCCTGGACCTTCAGCTCCGCCGGGAAACCCTTGAGCGTCTTGAGCTGCTCGGGGCTGGGCGCGAAGTAGACGTTCATGATATCGGTCATGCCGCCGAGCCGCGCCTGAATGGTGCGCTGCGACGGCGGGGCCGGCGGCTCGGGGGGCGTCGAGTCCACCTTCACCGGCGGCTGCGCCCCCCGGGCGGCGCCACCACCACCGCCCCGTCCACCCCGCGCACCGCCCCCGATCTCCAACGTCACCTCGGCGAGCTCCTTGGTGATCGCTTCGAGTTCGTGTCTTGCGGTATCAGGAACCTTAACCTTGTTCGTATCCGTGGCCTGCTTGATCTGCGCGACGGCGCGCTGTGCGGTGTCCACCTGCGCCTGAGCATCACGCACCGCGCGCTGGAATGCAGCGAGATCGACGCGATAGCTGTAGAGCGTCTTGAGCTCGGCCACGGTCATCGGCACCTGTTCATCGCGCACCAGCATGAAGCGCTGTTCCTGCACGACTGCCGGGCCGCTCGACGGCGTGATCGTCAGGCGTGCCCGATAATTGCCCGGCAGCGCCATGAAGGTGGCCGCAGCATTGCCCCCGCCGCCCCGTCCGCCGAATCCGCCGCCACCGCCACCCCGCCCGCCCCGCCCGCCAGCACCTGGCACAGCCACGCTGGTGTCGGCGACTTCGATCGGCCCGGTGAGTGGCGCACCGACGCGCATGTCCCAGACGACTCGGTAGAGGCCTGGGTCACGGTGGACCGGCAGGACTCGCACGACCTTGCCCGAACCGTCGAGAATCTCGAGCGTGGCCTTGGCATCGCTCGCGATCTCCTTGACGAGGTACGCGATGGGGGCGCCGACTTGGGGATTCTGGCCGGTGAAGCCATGTGCACCCATCCCTGAGCCCTTGCTGCTATTGGGCGTGTACTCCAATTGGTCGAGCACGGGATAGAGGAAGACGTTCGCGGTCTGCTTGGCGCGAGCAAGGTATTCCAGCGGCGTCAGGTCATCGAGGATCCAGATGCCGCGACCGTGCGTGCCGAGCACCAGATCATTGAAGCGCGACTGGATGGCGATGTCATCGACCGGCACGGGTGGCAGCCCACTCTTGAACTGGGTCCAGTGATTGCCGCCTTCGGTCGAGAAGAAAGCGCCGAATTCGGTGCCAACAAAGAGCAGATTCGGCTGCCGTGGGTGCTCGCGAATGACCTGCACCGCATGTCCGGCGGGAAGATCACCGGTGATGGCGGTCCAGCTGTGGCCGAAATCGCTGCTCTTGATGATATACGGGGCGAAATCATTGCTGCGGTGACCATCGAAGGTGGCGTAGACGGTTCCCTCGCTGGCATTGGAGAAAACCACGCGGCTCACGTAGGTCGTGTCAGGCACGTCCGGAAAATGCTCGGTCTTCGTCCAGCTCTTGCCGAAGTCACGCGAGACCTGCACCAAGCCATCGTCGGTGCCGACCACCAGCAACCCCGCACGGAGCGGCGACTCATCGATCGAGGAGATGTTGCCGAACTGTGCCGTGCCTTCGTTGCGGCCGAGGGCAGTGGAATCTGGCGCCGCGCCGCGCATCGGCAACGTCTTCATGTCGATGCCGCGGGTGAGATCGGGAGAGATCACCTTCCAGTTGTCGCCACGATCGGTGCTGCGAAAGAGATAGTTCGCCGCGAAGTAGACCACCTTCGGCTCGAGTCGCGACGGCAAGATGGGCGCGCTCCAGTTGTAGCGATGCTTCACGCCAGAATCGGCGACGGGGCGAATGTCTTTGCTCTGGCCGGTGCGGACATCGTACTTGATGAGCCCACCCTCCTGGCTCTCGGTGTAGACGATGTTCTGGTCGAAGTGGTCTGGCGCCGAGTAAAACCCATCACCCCCCGCCATGCGGAACCAGTCGGCGTTGGTCGGGCCGTAGTTGTAGCGAGTGCGCGAGGGACCGCCGAAGGACTGGTTGTCCTGCAGTCCGCCGAAGACGTTGTAGAACGGCTTGGCATCGTCAACCGTCACGGCGTAGAACTGCGACACCACCATGTTCTCGACATGATCCCAGGTGCGGCCCTTGTCCCAGGTGAAGTAGAGTCCGCCGTCGTTGCCGAAAATTTCCTGGTCCGGCATCTCGGGATTGATCCAGAGCGCGTGGTGATCGCTGTGGGGCCCGTTGCTGCCAAAGGTGACCCAGGTCTTGCCACCGTCATACGACTCCTGCGAGCCGACGTTGAGCTTGATGACATGTTCCGGATCGGTGGGGTCGCAGCGCACCTGACCGTAGTACCACGCGGTGCTGTTGCTGCTGCTCACCTGGCGCCAGTTCACCCCGGCATCATCAGAGCGAAAGACGCCGTTGGCCGGGCCGCGGGCGTGGAAGACGGTGTACAGGGTGGCCGGACGTGAGCGACAGACGCTGACGCCAATCCGACCGATATCGCCGGTCGGGAGACCGCCGGTGAGGAGCGTCCAGTTCTTCCCGGCATCGCTGCTCTTGTAGAGACCGCTCTCAGGCCCGGCCGGGAGGAAGCCATACTCGCGACGCTCCCGCTCCTCCGAGGCCGCGTACACCACATCGGGATTGGACGGATCGAGCACCACATCGGTAAAGCCTGTGAAGCGGGAGATTGGCTTGGTGTTGGTCCAGCTCTTCCCGCCATCGGTGGTCTTGAAGAGGCCACGCTCACCGCCCGGTGCCCAGAGCGGGCCCACGGCGGCGACGTAGACGACGTTGGGGTCCCGCGGATCCACCACGATTCGGCCGATGTGCTGCGAGGTGGGCAGCATCGCCTTCGACCACGTCTTGCCGCCATCAGTCGACTTGTAGACGCCGGTGCCCCACGACGAGCTGCGCATGTTCTGTGGCTCGCCCGTCCCGACCCAGACGATGTCGGAGTTGGACGGCGCGACTGCCACCGCTCCCACGCCGCCGGTGCCTACCGAATCAAAGATCGGCGTCCACGACACGCCGCCATTCACCGACTTCCAGACGCCGCCGGTCGCCGCACCAACATAGATCACGTTGCCCAATCGCCCACCGCGCACCGACGGCGGATTCTCGGCCACGGCGATGTCGGTGATCCGGCCGCCCATCACGGCGGGGCCAATCGAGCGAAAGGTGACCGCTCTGGCCAAGATGGAATCGGGAGGGAGCGGCTTCGATGATTGGGCGGCGAGGGGCGAAGCCGCGAGGATCAGTGCAACAGCGGGCGAGGCGAGCCGGGAGAATTGACGGGACATGAGGCCGGGAGGGTTGGGGAAGGAGCGGGTGGAGTTTCAGCCTTCGATCATAGGTCGCCCGACCGGGCCGCGCAACCGAAACCACGGCGCGGCCAAGGCCCGGCGTAGCTCAATGAATCGTGTTGGTCCGCGGGATGGCTGTGCCGTGGCAGGCGATGCACAATTGTGGGTTCTTCTTCAGCATCCGCTCCGGATCGAAGCCGGGACCATGGGGATTGAAGGAACGCCCCCTCACCACCGAGTGGCAGGTGAGGCAGTCCCGTTCGACGTGGCAGGAGACACAACTCTCCAGCCCCTGTCGTGCGGCCTGACCGTGTCCGAAGAAGAATTGCCGGTTGTTGTCGTGGTAGCCGGCGGCGCCGAGGAGGGTGCGCTTGGAGGTCAAGCCGGACATGGTGTGGCAGGTCTGGCAGAACTCGCCGGTGTTGTGGCAGTCGGCGCAGGAACTGGCACGTGAGTAGGCGTCGGCCGGGTGGCGCGTGAGGTAGCTCGCCGGGTGGTAGCTGCCCGTCTTGGCCGTGTTGGGCACGTGACAGGTGAGACACTCCTGCCGCTGGTGACAGGAGGCACAGCTGCGCACGGTCGTCGCGGCGATCGGTCCGTGCTGCGTCTTCCAGGTGGGACCGTGGCTTGACGGCTCGCGCGCGATGGTCACCGCACCGGTGGCACGCCCGGGCCCTGCCGCCGCCAGCATGCGGACCACCGCAGGGGCGGCCGAGCGGTGGCAGGTGAGGCAGCTCTCCTGGGTATGGCAGGTCCGGCAGCTCCGGCCATCCGCACCGGCCAGGCTGCCGTGCTTGGTCTCGAAATTCGCAGCCGCGTGCGACGCTGGTGCCTTGAGGACGTGGGGCAGAACCGTCGAGCGGGCGTCGGGCGCGAGCGCCTGGATGCTGGCCGTTTCCGGCGCATTCACGTGACATGACGCGCAGTACTCGCGGGCATGGCAGGTGGCGCAACTCTGGGACACATGAGAGCCATTGGCACTCCGCGTTGCCAACGCGCCATGTCCGGCAGCACTCATGAAGTTGGCCGCCGAGTGGCTCACGGGCGTGGGGAACTTCGCGATCTGCTCGCGGCTCAGGAGCGTGGCGTTCGCGAGGGTCAGGTGGCACGTCGCGCAGGCGGTGTCGGGCAGGGCAAGGTGATCACCGCGCCCTTGGGTATGGCAGCTGACGCACTGGGGCGCGACCGGGGCACGCACCTGCATCCACCCCGCACCTTGCGGCGCATGGCAGTCGGCGCAGCGGCTGGCGGTGTCGCCCCGGGCAGTGCGTGCCGCGGTGTGTTGGGCGTGATTGAACTTCAGATTCGAAACCCGCGGCCCGCCCCGTGGCTGCCAGGTGATGGCCTTGACCACGGTGCCGTTGTGGCACGACTGACAGGTGGCCGCCGCCGGAAAGACCGCGGCACCCGGCGTGGTGATCCCGGCGTGACAGAGCTGGCAGCTGACGAAGAGCTTGGCGTGCTTGGCGTGATCGAAGGTCGTGGTGGGCGCCTGCTTCAGGTGCACGCCCCAGGCGATCATCGAGAGTGCCGACAAGAGCACGGCCACCGCACGCACGCCGCGCGGGATCATGGCGTCCGCCGTGCGGGCGGCAGCGCCCAATCATCGGCTGACGACTTGAGCGTCAGGGAGACCCGGGCACTTACCCGCCACTGATTCCAGTCGAAGGAAAGTGCGTCGGGCCGCTTCCGCGACTCCCAGTAGCGATCGACAGAGAGTCCGAAGCGCCAGCGATCGGCGATGTGATAGTCCGCCGACCCGCCGGCGTACTTGACACCCGCATCCTGGAAGCGCAGCTCGAGCGGTCGCTCCAGCGAGCCACCGTTGACGGCAAGATCGAGGCGCGGCTTCATCCGCCAGGTCACTCGACCGTCGATCCCCTTTGACGACGCACCGGGAAGGAACTCGCCATGCCCCCCGGCATCGATCGTCCACTTGGGCGCGGGGTTGTATGACGCATCGACGCCCCAGCGGTAACCCTTGTTCTCGAGCGTGACCGCGGGCGTGCTGACGTCGGCATCGTCGTACTTGAACCACTCGCCACGCGCGCGGAGTTGCACCTTGGTGACCGGGTTGAAGGCGAGCGACGCGTTGACGCCGTTGTAGCCCACCGGACTGAAGACGCCCCAGACGGTCCAGAGATCAAAGAAGGGTCGGTAGTGTCGCGCGCCAACGGTAGCCCAGAGATGACCGCCAGTATATGAGAGCGAGGCATCGGCGGTGCCGAGCAGCCCCTGGGCAATGTCATAGTCGACGCCGGATACCAATCGCAGCCGCGACGCCGGACGCACCTGCAACGAGAGCGCGGCGCGCTCCGCCACGATGTAGTCGGTGACCGGATCGAGTTCGCGACGGTACTCCGCCTGCGCATCCATGGCGCGAAGATGCAGTCCGGCGAGTGCGCCCACCACCACCTGCCTCTCGCTCGGCTGATAGTCCACCAGCGGATTCACCGCGGGTGAGGTGACCGGGAGAATCGTCCCGCGCGCCAGCCCCCAGCCAGCATAGCCGCCGACCTCGAAGCGGTTGGCCTGCGACTGCCACGTCGCTCGAAGGCCGTCGAGGCCGCTCGATCCGGTCGAGGCGAGTCGCCCCTGTTCGAGCATCCGACCCGCGCGTGCCGTGAGGCCGTCGTGCAGGAACTCGGCGTAGCCCTCGATCAGGCGCATCGTGGGAGACGTGCCTGGCCAGAGCCGGTCGCCGGTCAGGTCGCCCAGACTGCGCGCGCTGAGTCGCATGCTCAATCCGCGCACCCCGAATCCCCACATCGCCATGTCGACGCCGGCACTGGCCGGCAGTCCTTCCCGAATGGCCCCTGCGCGGTAGTAACGACAGAAGGCATCAAAGCCGCAGGTCACCGCGTACCCGTCGACGGTCTCCCGACCACCGTTCGCGTTGGTGACCGTGGCACTCTCGAGGGTGCTGTCGGCAGTGACCCCGCGGAACTCGACCCGCTGTGCGTTGGCGTCGAAACGCAACCGCCACGACTGGGCCGTCACGGGAGCAGCGAACACCAGCCACCCGATCGTCACGACAAATCCAGTCACCGCCCGCTTCACTTGAGACTCCCGCGCATCAGGTGTGGGCGGTACTCTGCCGGCGTCTGCAGGAAGTGACAGGTAGTGCACTCGCCACCCGGTTGATGATCCCGCTGCGCGGCGTGGCAGGTGATGCAGAAGTTCCTGGACGGCATCAGTGGCGCGATGCGCGACGGCGTGTGGCACACATCGCAAGCCGAGTGGGTGGTGCGGCTGTGTGCCGCCGGCGTCTCGGCGCGATTGTGGCAGGTGCTGCAGTTGCGCTGGGCCGTGTGGTGCTGATCGTGACAGGCCTGGCAGGTGCGGACGCTATCCGGCGGCACGATGTTGGGCGCGCGGTGACAGGTCGCACACGCCACACGCTGGTGGCGTTCATGCTCAAAACCCACCGTCCGCGGGGCCGGCGGGCGCGAGCCCACCGTCACGGTGACCACCGTCGGCCGCGGAGCGGCACGTTTCTCGGGGGCATGGCAGCGGTTGCAATCGGCGGCTTCGACCTTACCCGCGAGCACCGACTGGTGATGGCACAGATCGCAGCCGCGCGGAATCTCGAAGACGAGTCCGTTCTTGGCGCCGTTGACGGTATGGCAGGTGAGACAGGGGAGCGAGGTGTGTCGGGCGTGCGGGAAGGAGTCGGGCAATGCAGCGGGTGTCGCGGCAGCCGCCGCGGCCACCGGCGAATCCCGCATCGGCGGGAGTTCCTCCGGCATGGCGTCGCCTTTCCCGCGATGATCCGGAATGGCCTCGTCCACAACGACGCCTTGCGACAGGCCGAGCCCGAGCCCAAGTCCGGGCGACGGGTCAACGTGACGCGTCGCGCCGATCTTCCCCTTCAGGACCGCCGAGGTGTCGAATGGCATCGGGGGGCGGAACTTTCCCTTCGCGCGCACAGTGGCGTGGCAGCCAACGCAATCGGAGGCATCAACGGAGGCGGCGTGCGGCGTGTGGCAGGTCAGGCACTGCTGCAGCACCCGCTTGTGGTTCTTGCCCTGATGGAACGCGCTGCTGGCGAGGCTCTTGTGGCAGGTGGTGCACCGGCCCTTGGCGTCGGAGGGCAGCGAGTCGGTGTGGACGTTGTGACAGTCGCCGCAACGTCCCTTGTG
>JBBRBZ010000126.1:0-8468 GCA_038205305.1 Gemmatimonadales bacterium | reverse complement strand
TGGTCGACGTCGAGCGTGGGCTCGACTTTGGCTATGTGAACACCACCGGAGAAGCTGCAGCAGCAAAGTGCGGCGGCTGTGATGCGTGCGGGGTGCCGGACCCGGCGGGAGAGATTGTTTACACGCTCGACGAGGGGCGAGGAGCGAGGAGCGAGGAGCGAGATGAGCCCGAACCCTCGCTCCTCGCTTCTCCCTCCTCGGAGAGCGAAGCGCCTCCTGCCGCGGCAACCCGCTCGATGGTGGCTCGCAGGGCTTCTGCGGCCGAGATCGACCAGCATCGCACCATGCGCCGCGACGAGGACGATGTCCGTCGCAAGGTGATCGAGAAGGTGAAGTCCTACGAGCTCGGCATGCGGATCTCCGACGCGGAGTGGCAGTGGGACCGCGGTCGGCTGACGCTCTATTTCACCGCCGAGCGACGGGTCGATTTCCGGAAACTGGTGCGCGAGTTGGCGACACTTTTCCGCACCCGGATCGAGCTGAGGCAGATCGGCGTCCGTGACGAGGCGGCGCGACTGGGCGGCGTTGGACGGTGTGGTCGCGAGTTCTGCTGCAGCACCTGGCTCAACGAGCCGGGGCCAGTGAATCTCGGACTCGCCAAGGATCAGCACCTCTCGCTCAATCCATCGCAAATTTCTGGTGGCTGTGGTCGCCTGCTCTGCTGCCTCAAGTATGAGCACGACTTCTACGTCGCCTCGCGCAAGCGCTATCCCAAGGAAGGGAAACTCATCCGCACCCTGCTCGGCGCGGAGAAGGTGATTGCCGTCGACATCTTCCGCGAGCGAGTGTCGCTGCGCAGTGATGAGCATGGCATGCGGTCAGTGCCGGTGCTTGACCTCCGCGATGAAATGGCGCGGGCAGAGGCCGGCGAGGTCGGTGTTCCGACACCGCCAGTGACGACGAGCTTGGCGCCGCAGCGTCCGCCGGCACCGCCACGACCGCAGCAATCCTCACGGCCGCCACAGCAATCGCGGCCAGCGCAACCATCGCGTCCCGTGCAACCGGCACCACCGGCGCCAGCCACGGACGCCGCGCCCACGGATGCGCCACCAGCGCCCGAGACCGAGGGATCGCCAGGCAGGAAGCCCGGGAGTCGCCGGCGGCGACCCCGGGGCAGACCACCACGCGGCGGTCCACCGCCAGGGACGACGTCGTGAAGCCGTTCTACATCACCACCGCCATCGACTATTCCAATGGCGATCCGCACATCGGCCACGCACTCGAGAAGGTGGGCGCCGACAGCATCGCTCGCTGGCACCGACTGAACGGCATGCCGGTACGCTTCCTGATGGGCATGGACGAGCACGCGCAGAAGGTGCTGCAGGCAGCGGACGAGTCTGGTCTCTCGCCGCAGGCATGGGTCGACCAGATGAGTGAGCGCTTCGACTCCACTTGGAAGCGGCTGCACTGCTCGCATGATGATTGGATGCAGACCACCCAGCCGCGCCACGCCAAGGGCGTTACGGCGCTCATCGAGCGTATTCGCGAGCGGCATCCCGACGCCTTCTACGAGGGCGAGTACGAGGGGCTCTACTGCATTGGCTGCGAAGAGTTCAAGTCGGAGAGCCAGATCGTCAACGGCAAGTGCATTGAGCATCCGTCGCGCGACCTGGTCCCCACCAAGGAGCGGAACACCTTCTTCCGTCTCTCCGCGTGGCGCGACAGTGTGCTGGCGGTGATTCAGGCGGGGGAGTTCCGGGTGGAACCGGCCATCAGGCGCAACGAGATTCTGCGCGTACTCGAAGCAGGATTGCAGGACATCTCCGTCTCGCGCTCGCGACTGCCGTGGGGGATTCCCTTCCCCGGCGCCAAGGATCAGACGGTGTATGTCTGGTTCGAGGCACTGATGAACTATCTCACCGCCACCGGCTTTCCCGACGCCGAGTGGGACGACATCTGGCCGGCCGACGTGCATGTGGTGGGCAAGGGGATCACCCGCTTCCACTGCTGCATCTGGCCCGCGATCCTCATGGCTGCTGGGTTGCCACTCCCGGGAATGGTCTGGGCGCACGGCTATGTACAGTGGGGTGGCGCCAAGATGAGCAAGTCGGAGGGGAGCGCCGTCTCGCTCGACGAGGCCATCGCGCGCCACGGCGCCGATGCGCTGCGCTGGTTCCTGCTCCGCGAAGTGGGCTTCGAGAACGACGGCGATTTCACCTTCGAGCGCTTCGACGCGGTCTATGACAGCGAGCTCGCCAACGGACTCGGCAACCTGGCGTCGCGCTCCTTGGCGATGATCGAGAAGTACCGCGACGGCGTGGTGCCCGGGCTCTCGGGCGAAGAATCACTCGATGTAGCCGGTCATGCCGCAGTTCAGGCCTACAAGCACGCGATGACGGCGACCGACCTCAAGGGAGCAGCGCGAGCGATCGTCGACCTCGTCACCGAGGCCAACGGCTATATCACCGTCTCGGCGCCGTGGGCACTCGCCAAGGCCGGTGATGACGCGCGACTCGACGCAGTACTTGGCACGCTGGCGCACTGCCTGGCTCGACTCGCTGTGATGGCGTCACCGTTCATGCCCGAGAAGTCCGCCGAGCTCTGGAGCGCGCTCGGGCAAGACGGCACTCCCGAGGCGGCGTGGACCGTGGCGGAGGAACCACGGCTGGCGGGGGTGAAGGTGCGGAAGCCGGAAAATTTGTTTCCGCGGGGGGAGTAGCTGCGGCCGCTATTGCCAGACGTGGGCTGAGGAGGAACGCCTCCTCCACCGCGGCGTGCTCACGGAGCTGCGACCGCTTCTGACGAGTTGTCACTGCCGATCGAGCGGATCAGAGTCGGATGCTGCCCAGGCCTCGTGGTCGGGACCAATGACGTCCCCTGTCTCGGCTACCATCCCCCGCATATGACCGATCGGGCTCGCACTCCCGGCGCCAGTCGGCACGAGCTCGGCGACCGGCACGCCGCGCTTGGTGACCACATATGAGATACGGCGCTCGGCGACGTTGTCCATCAACTCGAGGCAGCGGGCTTTGAATTCCGTGGCGCTGATCTGGATTGGCGCGAGGGGATCGGGCATGACGACCTCCATTAAACGACCGGGTATATCTGATTGGTCATGGTGGTTGAATCAAGGGCAGTGGGCGGAGGGTTGGGTGGCCAAACACCCGACCCCCATCTCGCGACAGGGGCCGGGTGCCTGAATTCTCTCATACATCCCTGCTCGGAGTTACGGCTTCCCGAAATCCACCTTCGGTGCCTTATCCGTGCCCGCATCATTCTGGAAGTATTCCCGCGCCTTGCCGAGCCCGAACATCTTCGCCGTCAGGTTGGTCGGGAACTGCCGGATCTTGGCGTTGAACGTCTGCACGGCACCATTGTAGTCGGTGCGCGCCGTGGCGATGCGGTTTTCGGTGCCCTCGAGCTGATCTTGCAGCTGCTTGAAGTTCTCGCTGCTCTTGAGGTCCGGATAGTTCTCGGTGATCGCGAGCAGGCGAGCGAGCGGCGCGTTCATCGCCGCATTCGCATCGCCCATCGCTTTGATATCGTTGCCACTGGCGGCGCCGCTCAACTTGGCCCGGGCATTGGCAATGCCGAGGAACACCGTGTCTTCCTGCTTGGTGATACCCTTCACCGTGGCCACCAGGTTGCCGATCAAATCGGCCCGGCGCTGCAACTGCACCTTGATCTGCCCTTGCGCAGAGTTCACCTGCTCGTCAAGCGTCTGCAGCGTGTTGTAGCTGCACCCCGCCAACGGAGCGACCAGCGCCAGCGCAAGGAGGAGCGAAAAACGGGAACGACGCATGTCAGCGATCTCCGCGTTCAATGTGGTCAACGAGGTCCACCGCCCGCCGGACGACCTCGAGATACCGTGCAAAGAGCTCCGGCGGGCAACTCCATTCCTTCTCGCGGCGCTGCGCCGCGATATCCACCACCACACTGCCATCACTACCCAGTTCAGCAGCCAGCGCCGCCACCGTCTCCGCCGGATCTTTCCCCGGCTCGCGGTGAAGCAGCGTCGCCGTGCAGCGCAACAGCACCAGCAGTGTCGACACCGACGAGGTCGCGAAGCCGCCGAGCGTCGGCATCGAATCGCCGAAGCGGACGTACGCCTGACGGAGCCGAATCAAGGTGCCGCGAAGTTCCGCCTCCACCGAGCGGCGGAGGTCGGCCTCGTCCACCGCGAGCGTCGCCACCGGATCGCTGCCGAGCAGCACACGGTACGCCGTGCGCATGTCGGTGATCTCGATCGGGAAGACGTCGGCTGCTCTGTCCCATTCACTCCGGCCAATGAGCAGCGGAGGCGTGAAGCCGGCCTCGCTCCATGCCGTCACCGCCGGGGTAAGCTTTGCGAGTTCCGCCGGCGCAGGATTGTCGACCACCACCATCAGGTTCACATCCGAACGCCAGGGAATCCAGTCCCCCCGCGCCGCCGACCCATAGAGCACCACACTCGGCGGGGTCGCGCCACCACCCAGACTCGCCACGAGTGCATCGATCGCCGTATCAAGCTTCTTCCTGTCCATCAGAAACTCCTCCCGCCGCCGCCGCCGCTGAACCCACCACCTCCGCCAAATCCGCCGAAGCCTCCACCACCACCGCCACCGAAACCGCCGCCCCCGAAACCGCGATTACCCGAGCCACCGAGCGCCTGCCCGATCAGGAAGGGCACCAGCCAACTCCCACCACCACCGCCACTGCCGCCAGGTCCACCAGGGCCCCGACGGTTCCGGCTCAGGATGAAGACCCAGAAGAGCAGGATGAAGATCGGATAAAGTGATCGGAACGGAAAACCCGAGCCGGTTGGTTGCTTCTTCTTGATGAGCGACGAATCCTGGGTGCCCAGCTCGCGCGCCATGAGATCGGCGATCGCCGTGGTCCCGACATCAACGGCCGTGGCGTAATCGCCAGTCCGGAGCGCCGGGAGCATCTGGTCAGCAATGGCGCCCGATGTCGCGTCGGTGATGAAGCCCTCGGCACCGGTCCCCGGGGCGATGAAGACCTCGCCCTTGTGGTCGGCCGTCCGCGGCACCAGCAGGAGCACCACGCCGGCATTGCGCCGATTGTCACCGATCGCCGCCTTCGCTCCCACTCCCCACGCCCGACCAATGGCGACGGCCACATCAACCGGAGCCCGGTCACCGATGGTCGGCAGGGTGACGACTGCCACCTCGCCGCCAGTGGCGTCGCGCAGGTGCGCCAGCCGCGCCTCGATGCGGTCGATCGCCGCCGGGTCCAGAATGTGCGCCGCATCG
Source organism: Gemmatimonadales bacterium (assembly GCA_038205305.1). Classification (GTDB taxonomy): domain Bacteria; phylum Gemmatimonadota; class Gemmatimonadetes; order Gemmatimonadales; family GWC2-71-9; genus Palsa-1233. Next base: position 3,276 of record JBBRBZ010000126.1, on the reverse strand, counting down.
GTGACCATCCCGGTGGGCTGGGCTGGGAACAGCGAAGCCGCCCCGCCAGTCTGACCCGACAGGGCAAGCACGATCATCAGTTGGAGCGCCATGATGGCGCCGATTACTTTCCTCACGCTGGCTGCTTGCTCCGGTGTCTTCGCCGCATGCGGCTATTGGCCCGATGCTCGCTACGTTTCAGTCGAGCAACACTTCCTTGCTCATCAAAGATACCTACGCAGAGTGAAACGTGAGGATTCAATGACGTTGGCACGCCGGATAGAATGGTCCTTTGCCCTGCTCCTCCTCGCCGTCGCGGCAATGCCCGGAAGAGCCGCCGGTCAGGCAACCGATACCCTGATCGCACCTCGCGCCAAGGGGCTGGTCACCGCGCCGGTCACCGTCTACGAGATGGGCGACTTCCAGTGCCCAGTCTGCAAGCGCTTCTTCACCGAGACCTTCAAGACGCTCGACAAGGAATACATCGCGACGGGCAAGGTCCACTGGATCTTCGTGAACTTCCCGCTCAGCCAGATCCATCCCAATGCCGAAGCCGCCGCGGAGTTCGCGATGTGCGCCTCGAAACAGGGGAAGTTCTGGCCCACACACGACCGACTCTACGACACCCAAGAGATCTGGGCACCACTCAAGGACCCGGGTCAATACTTCCTGGCCCAGAGCAACGCCCTCGGCCTCAAGCGCGAGGCGATGGTGACCTGCCTGCAATCGGGCGTGGGGCGCGAGATCGTGAAGAACGACGCCAATGGCGCCGCCCGTTCCGGTGCGAACGCTACGCCGACCTTCTACATCGAGGGGGGAATGCTCTCAGGAGCCTACCCGATCGGCATCTTCCGGCAGGTGCTGGATAGCATTATCAAGGTGAAGACCAAGAAGTAGAGGAGAACGGAGAACAGAGAACAGAGAACAGAGAACAGAGAAAAGAAAGTGACACTCCGTTCTCCAATCTCCGTTCTCCGTTCTCCATCACCCCCCGCCGAGCGTCACGAAAATATCGTACAGCGCATGGGTCCACGCCGTGACTCCAAATCCTCGTGTCAGGTAAAGCGCACTGAACGCGAGGCCGGCAAGAAAGCGGAAGACGAACGACGCGAGCTGCAGCTGATCGCCGTAGGGGCCAACGTAGTGGAAGGCGGAGAAGAGCAGCGCCCCGACGGTGCAGGCGATCACCCCCGAGACGCGCGGCGACCAGCGCAGCACCCGCGTGCAGAGCAGGACCAGCGCGCCGACCACCACCACGCGGAAGAGCAGCTCCTCATAGATCCCGGCGCCGAGCGAGATCATCAGCTTGGTGGGGGTGTCGAGCGCGGTGCCGCTCGGGACCATCAGGTAGTGGACCAGCGCGCTGGTCATCCGGCCGAGCACCACCCCCACCAGCATCGCCAGCACCGTCGACTCGGCCACCATTCCGGCGAAGACGCTCGCGCGCAGCCCACCCGGATGACGACGCCAATCACGGTACACCAAAAAGCCGCCGATGCCGACCAGTGCGACCTCGAAGCCCAACACGGCGCGCGGCCCGCCGAGCCAGAGGAAGAGCGACTTGAAGACAACATCGGCGCCGTTGCGGACACCTTCCTGGTCCGGCGACATGAGCCGGGCGACCACCTCATAGGCGATCAGCAGTGGGAAGGCGAAGAGAATGCTGTACCGCGGCGAGCGGCTGTCGGCATAGTACCGGCTTTGGGCCATGCCAAAAGGTAATGCGCCCTCGCTTGCGGGCAGGTCCCCCCTACCGCATCGTTCCAGCACGTGAACACGACTCCCGCCTGGTACCGGGCCGCCGTCAGGGCTGCCGTCCCCCTTGTCCCGCTCTTGCTTCGTGACCCGCGGCAGCGCGCGGCTCACGTGGCGAGGCTCGGCGCGACCGAGCGGCTGGTCCGCTGGGGTGAGGGCGGGCGCGACCGCGGTCGGCCCCTGGTCTGGTTCCACGCGCCATCGGTGGGAGAAGGGCTGCAGGCTCGCGCCGTCATCGAGGCGTTCCGGGCCCAGCGCCCGGATATCCAACTGCTGTACACCCATTTCTCACCATCAGCGACCACCTTCGCGGCCACCGTCTCCGCCGATTTCCGCGACTATCTCCCCTATGATCGGTTGCTCGACATGGAGCGAGTCATCTCCGCGTTGAAGCCCGACCTGCTGGTCTTCACCAAGCTCGACCTCTGGCCCGAGCAGGTGCTGCAGGCAGCAGCGCACCAGGTGCCAGTCGCCATGGTTGCCGCCACCGTGAGCCCCGAGAGCAGTCGTCTCCGCTGGCCCGCGCGCACGGCCACTCGAGCGGGCTATGCTGCACTCACCCGCGCAGGTGCGATCTCCGCCGACGATGCCACCCGCCTCACACGGCTCGGCTGCGCGCCCGATCGCGTGATGGTCACCGGCGACCCACGCGTTGACTCGGTGCTCGGCATCGTCGACGCGATGCAGCCCGACGACCCGCTGCGCCTCCTCGCCGACCCAGGCATCACCATGGTGGCGGGGAGCACCTGGCCCCAAGATGAACAAATCCTGTTCGCCGCCTTTGCCGCGGTGCGGGCCACCCGCCCCGATGCGCGACTGATTGTGGTGCCGCACGATCCCACGCCCGCGCACCTCGATGCCATCACAACCGGCGCCACCGCAGTTGGACTCGATGTACCACAACGACTCTCCACGCTGGCGCCCAACAGCAAACCATCCCTGCTGCTGGTCGACCAGATGGGCATCCTCGCACGGCTCTACTCGGCAGGGGGCATGGCGTATGTCGGTGGTGGCTGGGGCAAGGCGGGAATACACTCGGTGCTGGAGCCCGCAGCATGGGGCCGGCCGGTGATCATCGGGCCACGCGATCGCGGCAGCCGTGATGCGCAGTTGCTGGCCACGGACGGTGGCCTGGTTCGACTCCCCGCGAAGGGCGATGCCGTCGCCGCACTCACCGCACAATGGCTCGCCTGGCTCGCCGATCCCTCAGCGCGCCAGCAGGCGGGTCAGGCGGCACGCGGTGCGCTCACGGCGGAAAGGGGCGCGGCGTGGCGCAACGCCGAGATGCTGGTGGGCCTGATCGACGCACCCGGCCACACGTAAGGGCGACGCATGCGTCGCCCCTATACCCGCCCCTACACCCGCCACGACACCATCCACGCGTCGCCCCGACACCATCCATGCGTCGCCCCGACACCATCCATGCGTCGCCCCGATGATCGGGCGGATCGACGCACCCACCACGACGCACGTACGCCCCATCACGCACGTCCGCACGTCCGCACGTCCGCCCATCACGCACGTAAGGGCGACGCATGCGTC
>JBBRBZ010000125.1:0-8504 GCA_038205305.1 Gemmatimonadales bacterium | reverse complement strand
GCCAGTGTGGCCGGTCCCGCGCTGACGTGGCTGCTGATCTGGGGTGGCCGGGCGATGATCCTCCACGGCGAATCACTCGCCGGCACCACCCTGATCTTGGCCAACCTGCCGCTGGCGCGACTGGTCACGGTGCTGAAGGGGGGCGGCGATGAAATGGTGGTGGCGCGCGCACTGGTTTCCGGCAACGTCCTCTGGATCCCTGTGGTCCTCCTCACCCTGCTCTTGCTCTGGTCTCCGCTGGTGACTGCGTGGCGGGTACTGGCACACCGTCATCGGTTTCGGCTGATGGCGGCCTTCCTGTTGCTGCCGTTGGGGTGGGATGTGTTGCTCAAGCGCGTCTGGTTGGCGAAGCTGCTCGAGCGACACCCCGACACGATCGCTGGCGTCCCAATCCTGGTGCTGCTGGCCTACAGCACCGCGATTCTCGTACTGATTGCCCTGCGTAGCCCGACGCGGCCGGAGCAGATGCTGATCGTCACGAAGTCCGGAAGTTATGCGGCGATCCAGGCGTCGAACTCGGGGACGTGGCGAATTCGATAGAAGCACGAGGAGCGAGGAGCGAGGAGGGAGGAGCGCGATGCATGTCCAGCTCCTCGGTGGCGCTAGACTTCGTCCTCGCTTCTCGCTTCTCCCTCCTCGGTTGTCTTCATGCGCTGCATCACCCATCCCGCTCCCGGCCTCACCGAGATCTCGACGCGTCCCGATCCGGTGGCGGGTGCGGGAGAAATTCTTGTGTCCGTGAAGGCTGCGGGGTTGAATCGAGCTGACCTGCTGCAGGCGGCAGGGAAGTACCCTGCACCGCCGGGATGGCCAGTCGACATTCCTGGCCTCGAGTACGCGGGCGAGGTCCTTGCTCTCGGTGCGGGCGTGTCACGCTGGCAAGTGGGCGACCGGGTGATGGGGCTGGTCGGTGGTGGGGCCCATGCCGAGCTGGTGGTGGTGCATGAGTCAGAGGCGATGGCGATTCCGCCGGAGATGTCGTTCACCGATGCGGCCGCGATCCCGGAGGCATTTCTCACCGCCTGGGATGCGATGGTGCTTTGCGGCCGCGCCGAGCGTGGTGACCGTGTGCTGATGCACGCCATCGGCAGCGGGGTGGGTACCGCCGCCGCACAGCTGGGCCGGTTGCTCGGCTTCGTCATCATCGGCACGTCGCGCACCGCGAGCAAGCTCACCCGTTGCAGCACCTACGGCATGCAGCACGGTGTGCTCACCACCGACGCCGACTGGCCCGCGCAGGTGGGCGAACCGGTGCAGGTGATCATCGATACGCTCGGGGCGCAGGCGCTATCGCTCAATCTCTCCCTGCTTGCTCCGCGTGGCAGGCTGGTTGTCCTCGGCACCATGACCGGTGGCCAGGCGCCCGGACTCGATCTCTCGCTGGTGCTGCGCAAGCGACTGGAGATCATTGGAACCGCGATGCGGTCACGCTCGCATGAGGAGCGCAAGGAACTTGTCGCGCGATTCACCGCCGAAATACTGCCGCACTTCAACGCTCAAGCGCTGGTGCCGGTGGTGGAATGCGTGATGCCGATCACGGAGATTCTCGAGGCGCATCGGGTGATGACGTCGAACGCAAACTTTGGAAAGATCGTTCTCCGCTGGTAGAAGGAAAGCCGAGAGACGAGAGACGAGGGGCAGGCGCGGCGGTGCCTGCGGCCGGGATACGCAGGTGCTTTTGCGCTTGGTGAGTTCACGGCAGACGGCCCAGGCCCTGGCGTCGGAGGTGGGACCGCCGCCCCCCCGAGCGCGGGACATCTAGCCGCCACGTGCGCAGGGCGCACGCGCTCCTCTGGCGGCACTCCCACCTGCTCCTGCCGCCGCCCCGACGCTCTGCGGTACACTTTTGCACTGTGTTGCGGGCTCTTCTCTCTTTTCCGTCATCACCCTGCGCACTCGATCCAATGCCTTCTGCAGCGCTGCTTCCTGCGGCCGCGCTTCGGCGATCGGATCTGGCCACAGTTCGAGCTGTCCGCCGCCGTCGTTGAGGTCGGTGGCGGTGATGGCGATGCTGCGCACGGCGACTCGGCGTGAGAGGGCCTGATCGAGCGCGCGACAGGCGGTGCGCCAGAGATCGGCGTCGAGTGCACAGGGGGAGAGGCGCACGACGCGCTGGACGGTGGTGTCATCGACGTGACGGATGGTGAGGATGAGGCGGCCGGCGGCGAGCGCGCGGGTGCGGAGACGGCGACCGAGCCGTTCGGTGAGCGCGCGCAACAGCGGATAGAGCAGCAGGCGATCGTTGGTGTCGGTGGCCAGGGTGTGCGCCACGCGACATTCGGCGCGCACTTCGGGGGAGATCACCGGACGGAGGTCGATGCCGCGGGCGTGGGCATGCAAGCGACGCCCCTCGAAGCCGAAGACCACACGCAACGACTGCTCCCCCACCGCGGCGATTTCGCCGATGCGCTCGAGGTGATAGTCGTCGAGGCGTTCCCGCACCCGGTCGGGGACCTCGGGGAGGAGCGCCACCAGCTCAGGGGCGAGGAAGGCGGCCTCCCGTCCCTCCAGCACCGACTGCACCTCCGCCCCCACTTCGCGCTTGACGACCGTCGCCGCCGTCTCGCTCACCAGCTTGCTGGTCGCGACACCTACGGCGAGGGGAAGGCCGAGCCGGTGGAGCGCTTCGCGTTCCAGTTGTCGGGCCACCTCGACCGCCGGCCCGAAGAGGCGCTCGGTGCCGCTGATGTCGAGATAGGCATGACCCCAGCCCCGCGGCTCGATGATCGGGGCGACGCGGGCAAAGATCTGGTAGAGGGCCTGATGCGCCTCGGCGTAGCGCCGTGGGCTGGGGGGGAGGACGATGACGTCGGGGCAGATCCGGCGGGCGAGGGCGACGGCCATCCCCCGGGAGAGACCGGCGGCGCGGGCTTCGGCACTCACCGCGAGGATGACGGCGCGATCGGCCCCGGGCGGTGAGACGACCACCGGGCGCGAGCGGAGACGCGGGTCGTCGAGCGCCGCGAGGGTGGTGCAGAAGGCCGGCGGGTCGATAAAGAGGACGGTTCGCATCTGGAAACCGAACATACACCGAAAATAGGGCCCGTCCAAGAGTGCAACCCCGAAGTCCGACCGCGCGTATCGTGCTTGTTGCTGGCCGGTTTCGAGGGGATCTTTCGGGTTCGCTGGGATTGGTGACTCCCTCCCTCTTCGCCCGGCAGATTCCAGGAGATCACATGGTGCGAGGCTGCCCGACGTTTCCCGTCCGGGACGGGAATGCATTTTTGTTGGAATTGCGGAGCACGGTGGACGCCTACTTCGCCGAGCGTGGACGGTCGTCAAAGGGAACCACCGGCATGGTGATCAAGACGATCTGCCTACTCGCGCTGGTCTTCGTCCCTTATGTATTGATACTGACAGGCTGGTTCTCGCCGTTGGTGATGCTGGGGCTGGCGGTGCTCACGGGACTCGGGATGGCCGGGGTGGGCTTTGCGGTGGCGCATGATGCGCTGCACGGAGCGTACTTCGAGAAGCCGTGGATGAATCGCGTCATGGGTTGCAGCATGGACCTGATCGGCGGCAGCAGCTATCTCTGGCGTACCACGCACAACGTCATTCACCACACCTACACCAACATTCACGGTGCCGACGAGGATCTGGTGGTCTCGCCGCTGCTGCGGCTGTCGCCGCACTCCGAGCGCCACTGGTTTCATCGGGCGCAGCACTGGTATGCCCTGCCACTCTACGCGATGACCACGCTCTTCTGGGTCTTCGTCAAGGACTACAAGTATCTCGCGGCCAAGGATCTGGGGCCGTATCCCGACAAGAAGCATTCGGCCAAGGACCTGACTGGCGTCGCGATCGGCAAGGCGGTCTTCTACGGCTGGTCGGTGGTGCTGCCCTTTCTGCTGATCCCGCTGCCCTGGTGGCAGATCGTGATTGGCATGCTGGTGGTGCATGCGGTGGCGGGTGTGGCGCTGGGGATAATCTTCCAGCTGGCGCATGTGGTGGAAGAGACCACCCATCCCGAGCCGAGCGAGGCCGGGGCGATGCCGCAGAGCTGGGTGGTGCATGAGCTGGCCACGACGGCCAATTTCGCACCAAACAATCGTCTGCTCACCTGGTATGTGGGCGGTCTGAACTTCCAGGTGGAACATCATCTCTTTCCCAAGATCTGCAGCGTGCACTATCCGGCGCTCAGCGTGATCACTCGTGATCTCGCGGCCAAGCACGGTCTGCCGTACAACAGTCATGTCACGCTCCGCAAGGCGATGGGATCGCACCTGCGGACGCTCAAGGAATTCGGGGCCACCGACGCCATCCCCGTGTGGCCGCGCCCCGATCTGTCCGCCGTTTCGACGGTGTCGTAACGCTCACTCATTTCGCTCGCAGGGAGTTTCAGTGCGCACTTCGCTTGCTCGTCCCGCCATCCTGCTTCTGGGCCTGACTGTCGCCAGCATTGGTACGGTGCAGGCGCAGGGCGCCGTCAACAAGTACGGTAATCCCGAGAAGCATCCGGCCAAGCCAACCACCGCAGCCATCACCGCGGAAGAGTTGCGCACCCGGCTCTATATCTTCGCCGACGACAGCATGCAGGGTCGCAGGGTGGCCACCGTCGGCAACATGATGGGGACGGCGTACATCGCTGCCGAGCTCAAGCGTCTGGGCGTCGAGCCCGCCGGTGACAACGGCGGCTACTTCCAGCGGCTGCCGTATGTGACGCGCAACTTCGCGAGCAACTCGACGTTGAGTGCCGGAGGGACGGCGCTGGCGTTCAACGCCGATTTCGTGCCAATCGTCGGCGCCCGGGTACCGAAGGCGATCATGAATGCCCCGGTGATCTACGGTGGTGTCGAGGGTGATACCGCCACGCAGATCACACCCGCTCAGGCGGCAGGGAAGTTCGTGATCCTGTCGGCCGGTGCTGCACCGGTCGGTGGTGGCCGCGGCGGATTCGGCGGCGCCAGTGCGGTCGCGCGCTTCCCCGAAGCGGTCGCGGTTGCCGTGGCCGATCTGGATGCATTGTCGATGGCGGAACGCGTGGCGCTCAATGTCCCGATGACCGCGACGAGCATCGCTGGACGCGGCGGTCCGCCGCTCACGGCCGACAATGCCGCGCATGTCCCGGTGCCCAATCCGGCATTCCAGGGCACGGCTGGCGACATCGTGATGACCAACGGCAAGGGTGGCATTGGCATCATTCGCGACGGCCAGCTGATCGCCGGTTCGCTTGCTGCGGGGCAGACGCCCGCCACCGTGCAGGCGCGCCTCGATGCGATGGCGACGTTTGCGAAGGACTCGGTGGCGTTGGTGGCCGAGCGGCGCGACACCCTGGTGGCGGCGGCGAAGCGGTTCCTCGCCAGCGGCTACAAGGGAACGGTGTCATTCCGTAGTGAGCGGATGACGATGGACAGCGCCCAGGTGGTGACGCTGGCCTGTGCGCCGGCCGGTGGAGGTCGTGGTGGTTTTGGTGGCGCAGCTGCCTCTGAGCTCCCGGCGGGTTGCCCAGCGGCACCGGCGGGTCGCGGTGGCTTCGCCGGACGCGGTGCCGGTGGTCGTGGCGGGAACGGCGCCCGTGGTGGTGGTGGTGCTGCCGCGGCCGATGTTGCGCCGGTGGCCTCCTTCCGCATCACCTCGGCAGCAGCCACAAAGCTGATGGGCACTCCGCTCATCGGACTGCCGGCGGGTATCGCAGGTGGTACGGCGTCGGCCAACCTGGTCTTCGTCGAGGCGCCGTCGGATTGGGCGCGCAACGTGGTGGGGATCGTGCGGGGCAGCGATCCGAAGCTCCGGGGTGAGTACGTCGCCATCGGTGGACACAACGACCACAACGGCTTCAGCATTGGCGGCGCGCGGGATCACGACTCGCTCAAGGCCTACAACGACGCCGTGCTCAAGCTCAAGATGGCGCAGAACCTGATTGGGCTGGCACCGGCGCAGCTCGCGACGGTGAAGGTCAATATGGATTCGATCCGCAAGCTGCACCCGGTGGCGCGGATGGACTCGATCCAGAACGGTGCCGATGATGACGGTTCGGGCTCGATGGGCGTGCTCGAGATTGCTGAAGCGATCGCCAAGATGCCGGTCAAGCCGAAGCGGTCGATTCTCTTTGTCTGGCACACCGGTGAAGAGGGCGGCCTGCTTGGCTCGGCCTACTTCACCGCCAACCCGACCGTCCCGATCGATTCGGTGGTGGCGCAGATCAACATCGACATGATCGGCCGCGGTCGGGCCGAGGACATGATTGGTGGTGGACCGACGTATCTGGGAGCGGTGGGCTCGAAGCGGATGTCGACCGACCTGAACAAGCAGATGCTGGCGGTGAATGCCAAGGAAGCGAAGCCGCTGCACATCGACTATCGCTTTGATGATGCGACGCTTGGCGTGGCCGTGGATGGCAAGCCGGCGCAGTGGGCGGGCTACAACAACATCTATGGCCGTTCAGACCATGCGAACTATGCCAACAAGTGCGTCCCGATCGTCTTCTTCTTCACGGGACTTCACGGTGACTATCACCAGATCACCGATGAGCCCCAGTATATCGACTACCCGCACTACTCACTGATCACCAATTACATCAGGGATCTGTTGGTGGATGTGGCCGACGGGGCGACCCGGCCGCCGCTCGATCATCCGTGCGTGAGAAAGTAGACGGAGAACGGAGAACGGTGAACGGAGAGGGGCGCTGAGATGGCGCCCCTTTTTCGTGCCAGGCACCTCAGCCGCACTTGCCCCAGCCACAAGCGGGGCACGAAGTGCAACCGGAGGCCTTCACCAACGGGTTGCCGCATTCGGGACAACGTGCCAACCGCTTGTCGGCCACGGAGTTGGCTGGTGCCAGAGCGGTCGGAGCGGGCTGGGTGGCGAAGCGCTGGACGGTGGCGATTGGAATGATCATGGCAGGCCTCGTACTTCGGTGTTTGTTCGGGCTCTTCACCCAAGATACACCGATCACGGCAGTCGTCAATTCGGTGCCGTGAGCCTCACGCCAGCCGAAAACCGCTACTGTATATGTCCATGAATCCCTACATTGGCAGCCTCATCCTCGGCGTGATTGGGCTCAGCGTGATGGCGCTTGGTGGTCTCGACCACCACGGTGGCGCGACGCCCGGCGGTCACGGCCACGGTGATGGCGGCGGACATGCCGGCAACGGTCACGGTGCCGGGCAGCACGGGCATGATGGCTCGCACGGTCACGCCACTCACCAGAGCAGTTCGGTGTCCGCCCTCGGCATGCTGCTGATGTCACCGCGACTCCTCTTCTCCTGGCTGATCGGCGTGGGATTGGTGGGGATTCTGCTGCGGGATGTACTCGATGGCCTGCTGCTCGCGGCGGCGGCGGCTGTGGGTGGTGTAGTCTTCGAACGATTGGTGGTATCGCCGCTCTGGAAGCTGACGCTGCGCTTCGCCTCCAATCCTGCGTTGACGCTCGAGAGCGCCCTCGACAGCGAGGCCAAAGCGGTGAGTTCCTTCGATGTGAATGGCAACGGGCTGGTCGCTCTCGAGGTCGATGGTCAGGTGGTGCAATTGCTCGGGACCCTCACCGTCGCTGATCGGGAGCGTGGTGTGCGGGTCCGCAGCGGGGAGAGCGTGCGAGTCGAGGAAATCGACTCCGAACGCAACCGCTGCATCGTTTCCCGGATGTAGTACCCCCCTTCACTGGAGCATCGCATGGGTTTCGTCTTGTCGAACTGGGTGGTGGTGGCAGGCATTGCGGTCTTCGTCGTGATCGTGGTTCCGGTGATCGTTGCGGGATTTCTCCGCAACGTCGAAGCGGGCACCATCCGCATGGTGAGCTGGATGCAGGGCGGGACGGTGATCTACCGCGGGCCGGGCAAGTCGAAGGAAGTGCCGCTGCTCACCACCGGCACCACCATCTCCAGCAAGGTCATCAACGTCGATCTCGACATCACCGATCAAACCGCCGACATCGACGATACCGGCACACCGCGCCCGATCAAGGTGCGTATTCTCGCGAGCGCGATCGTCTCGGTGGGCGACAGCGATGTCCTGATCCGCACGGCCGCCAATCGCTTCTTCTCCAAGGGTGACGGCGACCAGCTCAACACTCTCACCGACCTGCTGTCGAGCTCAGGACGTCGCGCGATCAACCTGCTTACCCATGACCAACTCTTCAGCGCCAAGGCGACACCAAGCGCATCGCGGTCACTCATGGCCGGAGAGCCTGGCATGCCGCCGGCGCGGCCGGTGGTGCACGTGCCGTCCACGGGGGCGATGACCGCCGCCGAGTCAGCCGTGCTGGAGGACGAGGACGATCCGCTCGCGGTGATCATCCGGAAGGCCTGTTCGCGCGAACTCACCGACCTCGGCCTGATCTTCAACTCGCTGAACATCAAGGTGGTGCAGTCGGAAGTCGCGGATGCGCGTCGGCGGCAGTCGGCCGCGGAGGCCCAAGCCAACGCCGACATCGTCGCAGCCAACCAGTCCCGCCGCGCCAAGGAGGCGCAGCTTGAGGCCGAGCGGGCGATCTCCGACAAGCAGCGCGAGCTGGAGCAGACCAAGGCCTCCAACGCGGCCCTCGTCGCCCAAGCGGAAGCGAAGCG
>JBBRBZ010000124.1:0-8535 GCA_038205305.1 Gemmatimonadales bacterium | reverse complement strand
CTTTGGACTCCAGGAGCGGCGGGAGACCGACCTCCAGCTGATCGCCGAGCTGTTGAGCTGGTACGATGTGATCGCGGTGCAGGAGTGCCGCGAGAACTTTGCCGACCTGTACCGGGTCCTCCTCTACATGGGCACCAAGTATCAGGTGCTGATGTCCGATGCCGGCGGCAACAACGAACGGCTGGTGTTCATCTACGATCGGCGGAAGCTGAAGCTGCTCGAAGAGATCGGCGAGGTGAGCATCGCGCCGTCACGCGCGAAGTCGGTGAAGCTGGACGAAGAGAGCGAGCACTTCGTCGGGTTCGACCGACCACCGTACCTGGCGAGCTTCAACCTGACCGGCACGCCACTCAGCGTGCAGCTAGTCAACGTTCATCTGTTCTTCGGGTCACCGAGTCCGGATGATGTCGCGCGGCGTGCGCTGGAGGTGACGGCGGTCGCGCGTTGGGCAGCTCTCCGGAACGAATCTCAGTATTCGGGTGCGCGCGAGTTGATCGCGCTCGGTGATTTCAATATGCCGAAGGACAAGCGTGACGGCGGCAACGTGGTGTACGATGCGCTGACGAGTCGCGGGTTGGTGACGCCTGGGCATTCGACCGTGGTCGGGTCGAGCATCGCGTCGGACAATCAGTACGATCAGGTGGCGATGTTTCCGAAGACGACGAAGGCGTGGCTGGTGAACATCGGCGTGTTCGATTTCGACGCGGTGGTGTTCAAGGAGCTGTGGGCGATGGGCGACGAGAAGAAGTTCGAAGGGTACGTGCGGTATTATCTGTCGGACCACCGGCCGATGTGGGTGGAGTTGGGGGTGGGGTAGGGCCCCTGTCTCACACATCCGGGCGGCCTCCTTCTCATCAAGCCACTCCTCGCCGATTTGCGAGGCGAAGATTGTAATGGAAGTGACCTGATCCCAAGTAGCTTGAGCGGTCAGGTGTTGGGGAAGTCACTAGGCCTCCGGAGTGCGTGGGAGCCTGTCAACTTCACCTACCTCACGCATGAGCCGGCGCAGCTTACTCAATGAAATCGAGTGTTGCCCGTTCTTCTGGCGAGCGCCGACACACTCCCAGACCAGGCTGCCGGGGCCGTTGTAGACTTCGTTGAACTCTCCGGTTTCCGTCATCTGCAGAACGAGCAGGTGTTGGCAGCTTGATCGCAGCGCTACTCTGGCACGCTGCGTTGCCTTGACCTCCACTTGCCGTCCATCCGACGCGATCGCGTCATGGCCCTCGCGGGAAGCGGGGTGGAGCTTCAACCCATAGCGTTCCGCAGCTACGACTTCGCCAAGGCTCCCCACCAAGTGGCCATCCGGCGTGAAATGGCGGCCCGGGTATAGCGCGTTAAGCTCAGCGATTACTGCATAGAGGCGGCGGATGACCGCGCGGATCTGACTGGCAGGTGGAGGAATCATCTGAGCCCCAAACGAAAACTGAGCCCAGCAAGCGCTTCCTCTGGCAGTGGCACCAAGTCCGGCCCATCCGGCCGCACCAGGTCAGCGACCTGCTCCTGACCCATTACTACCCGGAACCATTGCTCACGATCCGACATCACTCGGAATTGTCGCTCATCCGTCATCCCAGCCAAGAATGGCAGATAGACATCGATCGGGTGTTTCCCTTCTGCCTTACACCCGAGTCTGTCAACTCTACCCGTGCGCTGCTCGAGCCGACTTGGGTTCCACGCGAGATCGTGATGGATGATGTGCCGGCAAGCGCGGTGCAGGTCGACGCCCTCACCCATGACTTCACTACAGACGAGAATGTCTGGGAAGAATGGTGTGTTGAAACCCCGCATGAGCCGTACTCTTGAGTCGGTGGAGGTAGCTCCGGTTGCCACTTGAACATTTGGTAGCAGGATCACAGCGCCATCAGAATTGTCCTGTCTTTCCTGGGCAGACATGTCCTCCACCCGGATGCCGCCGGTTTGCAGCCTTCCACACGCGGCAAGGTACCCGGCACGCTCCTCCTCTCCGCAATCGTTACAGAGAAACCCAACAAAGTGGTCCAGCTTCTGACGCCAAGAAAGATCAGATCCATCAGTGAAGTCTAAGGTCCGTGCAACCGCCGTGGCATGCGGAAGTTCTTCAAGCTCCGCGATGGGGAAACAGCGCAGGAGCGTGGTCGCCACGCGGAGGAAGCGCCGCATCACCGCGAGAATGTCTTGTTGCTGGTCCTCGCCTACACCCGACTTGCTCAAGTCGGCCGCTCGACCGGTAGTAAGCGTGGATAGGGCATCATCAATCGCCCTGCGCCCGGGTGCATCTATGGTGTCGAAGTAGCGATCATGAATCTTGCGAAGTACCATGTCCACATCTGCTTCACCCCCAACCGATAGCCGTGCCTGAGCCCTTGCATAGAGGCGCCGCTTGATTTCTTGGCTGATGTGGAGTCGTAACGCCCGGCAGGTCTCTCGGTAGAAGGCGAACACCAGCACCTTCTCTCCAGCCTCCCAGAGGTCGGCTACCCGCTGAACCGTCGCGTGGATTTTTGGGTGGTCCGATCCAGCGCGCTGCACGATGGCCTCGTCAAACCGCGACAGATACCAGGCAGTCGTCGGCTCGATGGCGGTCGGGCCCAGCTCATCATCATCCTGTTCGTCCCGATCCGCCTTTCGATCACGGCGTGTCCGCCGGAACGCTTCATACGACGATGCCAATGCCTCGCCAAGGAGATCCTTGTGCGAATCCACGGCGCTGCGCGCAGCGAGAAAGAACGGCACGATTTGGTCGGGGGGAATCGTTAACCCTTCGCGTGAACCGTGTTCCCGAATCCAGCTACCTTCCATGCGCGAGCGCCGGACGATCGATCCACCATCCCAGTGCACTCCCTTGTTGTGCCGGATAATCCATGGCTGCAACGCCACCTGCGCGCGCTCTCGGGCCAGTGCCGCTCGGTCATAGGCATCCAACGCAGCGCGCATTGTACCCGAGAGTGCTTCCCTCGGTGCTGCGTGGACTTCCCAACCAGCATGACCCTCGAAGTCGGACTCCCGGACACGGGCCCACGCCCGTTGGAAGGCGATGGCAGAGCGCTGCGAGTCATCCAGCTCATGCCCGATCAAATTGATAGCCTGTTTGAAGCCTCCTTTCTCACCCAACTCCTCGGCGGTCCATCGCACGTTCCCAAAGCGCTCCAGCACGCTCTGAAGCTCCGTGTGACCAAGCTGGAATGGCGTCGCAGTGAGGAAAAGCATCCGCTCGAAGGCACTCGACAATGCCCCCATACCGATCGCACTTGCTTGGTCGCCTGATTCCTGGAACATCTGGGCCAGGCTCGTTTTTGAGTTCTTCAGGTGGTGCGCTTCATCGAGGACAAGTAGGGGAGCCCTCCACCTTGCCTTCGCAATCGCCTCCGGCCACAGTGTCGCCTCTGCTTTGCGGATGGCGTCCCGGGCTTCTTGTATACGCACCTTGTCGCGTTCTGGGCCCCCCACCGATCGCAGCGGAAGCATTTCCAGCGCGGTCGCTACCGGCTTGAGGTCAAGATCCCTGAGCACACGGATCAGTGACTTCGGGATGGGGTCGTCCAGCATTTCGCCGGAGCCACTCCTGAGTCCGTTGTTGTATGCCTCACGCCAATCTTCGAATGGTTTGCGCAGAAGGGTCGTCCATAGTGCAGTATCTCCCTTGAATGCCTTCTGTTCTCCTTTTGCCTCGAGGAGGGCGCCGAGGAAACGGGGAGCAGCCTTCTTGACCTTCGATAGCGCGGCGCTGCGACCGTGGCGGCGGAGTGCTTCGGCAATAAACGCCAGCCGGACCCACTTATCCGACTGCCGGCGAGCCATCGCAGTCTGTGACATGATCACGATATGGCAACGTTCTTTGATCGGATCATCCAGTAACCGCATGAAGTCGACACTGCGCCGCGCCACACCGAAGATCAGCTGGCCCGGCTGGCGCACCGGACTGGCCCTCTCTGGTGTTTTGCGTACCGCAACCATGTCCTTGACGTAAAGATCACAGAAAGTCTGAAGGTCCTGAGCCCACTTCTCCACCAAGTTGGCCGGGGCCATAATAACGACAGGCCCGGAACGGACTTGCCTCGAATAGGCATAGGCGGCAGCGAGCGCCACAAACGTCTTCCCCATCCCCACTTCATCTGCGAGGATCACCCCCGGCTGTGCTTGGAGGCGCTGCAGGATCTCATTCGCTTCCCGACGCTGCCGCTTCTGATCTTCGGCCGGGATGCGTGCCGACTCCTCAAGACCAAGAGTCACCTCGTCGGGGAGGCGATCCGGGCCGTTCACCGGGCACACCGAGCGGTCGCGGCTTCAAAGAATGAACGCACTTCCGAGGAGTGCGCCGTCTCCTCGCTGAGCAGGGTGGTGTTGAGATCCGTGGCTAGCTGTTTGAGGAAGGGGCGGTACACCGCCATGAATTCCTTACGCGAAAGCGCGTTGGGTGTCTCCTGATAATCCACGTCTGCCAAAACGAGCAAGAGATCCGCAATCACCAAGAGGTTGCGGTCAGGATCCTGAGTCCCAAGCGACATTTCTGAGACAAAACGCGAAACCAAGGCCTGCGCGCTGAGCAACCCTTCGAGTCGCGATGTGAGCGCCTGCTGACTCAGCACCGGTCCCTGGAGATTCGTCCGGTAACGTGCGAAGAGTCTGGCACGACGGCGGATGGTGTGCAAAAAAGTCTGGCCCAGGTCGTAGCGCCGCAGGGGGTCGAGTTCAATTGGTACTGCATCATCGAGCTCGGAGTCAAACCCATCGACTTTGCCCCTGCGGCGCGCGAAGCTCCGAAGCGCCGCTCCGGGATCAGACGCTGCCAGCAAGCGAAGCATCTCTTCCGCGGTGAGCGTCGCGAACTCCGCGGGGGGCGGGAGGAGTGACGGGTCGCTGACATTGATCGGCCAGTCAATCGCTTCGCCCGATTCAAGTTGGACCAACAGGCGTACAGGTGGATTCGCGTGAGTCCAGAGGAACGTGATCTTCTGTTCCGACCCGCTGGCATTGAGCAGCTCCGGCCCTGCGATTCGCTCCGTACCTGTCGTTGCAACTGCAGCTACCGTCCATTGTGCGGGCAGACGACTTGGGTCGATCCTCAACATGAGTGTGGCGGGCGTGCCGCCAACGAAGAGTGCGACCAAGAATCCCTTTGGAAGGAGAATCCCGGGTGCTCCGACTTCCTCTTCATCGGTGTTGCTGCCGAGCCACTCAGCATCCTCAGGGCGAGACAGGATCTCGCATCCGTCCCAGAGGCCCTCAATACTGCGACCCCCTGCCCGGTCTGATTCCGGGACTAGGAAGAAGAGGTTCGCCTCAATATTTGTTCTGTGCCCCACTCCCATCCCCGCGGCGGTGAAGTTCGACGATCCGGCCAAAAGTCCGACTTCGTCATCGCTCTCCAACTGCAACATCTTGGCGTGCCATGCCCGTGCATTCCCAGTACCGTCTACCTGAGGCAGCACGGCGACCGTCAAGTCCACGTCTGCCTCGGTTGCCAAGTCAAAAATTGCCTTTGGGGCAGCCAGGCGGGCCGCCGTCTTACCATCCTCCATCACGAGGGCCGGTACGGCGACGAATACCGAGCGCTCACCACCGCGCGTGAGCGAGTTGAGAAGGGTTGAGATCACGGGTCGGGCATCACTCTTGTCAAAGAATGGCGAGGCCATACTCGCGCTGCGAAGCGCACGCCGACTCCGCTTGGCAAGGGCGATGCACTGTCCCAGTGCATTCGCATCGTTCTCGCGGTCTGGCATGGTGGTCACCAGAACCCTGCTCGGCGAGCTGCGCTTGCTCGTGTCCACCCAAGTAGCCGTGCGCCTTGTCAAATTCACAAGGAAAGCCGTCGCCCTCAGGACGTGCGGCGGGTCTGCTTCGGCACCACTGACATAACCCACCACGTCCGTGAGAAACGCGATGAGGTCGATGAGAAGTACTTGGTCACAATCTTCCGGAGTGAAGTCCACCACGGCCATGACTTCTCGATTGGTGCGATACCCCGGGTCGGTGAGGTTCGCAGATCCGACGATTGCCCGGACATGATTGGCCCACGAGAGCACGGAAACTTTGGCGTGTTGGATCCCCCTGGGGACGGATACCGGAAGTACATCCCACCGCAACGAGTGCTCAACCCCGGCGTGACCCCGATCCACCAGAACGCCTGCGTACGTCTGCGCGAGGAGGGACTCCCGTTCGAGGAGATAGGCGAGGTCTTCGCGGTCGGGGTCCGTGTCGATCCCGAGGAAACGCTGCAGACAGTACTGGTCGAAGAGCTCTGCGTGAAAGGTGTAGGTCGAGGCCAAGCAGCCGACTGCCCCGCCTGCACCCAGCGGGGCCTTCCACAAATCCAAGAGCGTTTCTTCGGTTGATTTTGGGGATTTCTTGCTCATGTCAGGTCGCCGCGGAATCGCGCGATCGGAGCGACGCGGTACGGATGGACGAACTCTCTGGGGCGCGGTTCCCAGCCACTGAGTCGGTAAGGGAGGCGCAGATGAATCACTCCGGGTGCCTGTCGGTCAACCCAACTCCGCTTTCCTTCGGCAGACTTGGCACGCTGAATCCCGTCGTGATGGTCGAGCATGAGCGTTGCCAGTGAGACCGGGTCCGTTTCGATTCCGAATTTTCCGAACCGATCCTCGAAAATGATGGGACTGCTGCCCGCGGCCCCGCCGGCGCTTGCCAAAGCCGAGACCGCTTTGGTGAAGGAACCAGACAGGCCAGCAACCGCCGCGAGGAAAACTGCGGAGCCGCTGACCGCAGATAAGGTATAGCCGTAGGATGATGCATTGCCCGCCTCCATGCGGAGGGCATCGAAGCCATCCTGGAGTCTTCGTGCGAATGCCTCGTAGGACTCGATCGCGGAGACAAGTGGGTTCCACTGTGGTGCGCGTTCGGCGAGGGTCCCCAAGACCGGCTCGACGCCATCGTCCAGGTCGAGGTCGGGTAGCAGTGTCCAGAGGTCTGCCAATGCACCGAGGTGACGGTCGCCGTGATTGAGCAGGAGCTCACGGAGCACCTTCCTCTCGTGGCGACCTGCCCTGTCTGGATGGAAGGCATCCGCGAGCGTCCTCCAATTCTCCAGCGTCCATTTGGCGTTGGTCCGAGGCGGCGTTGCCTTTACGGAGCGTCCGATGGCGTCTACCCATGGCCGGGTGCGCTCCTTGGCCACTGAGAAACTCTCGAATCCTTGATCCTTGGCCCAAGCAGCCAACAACTTCCCTGCCTGCGGACCCGACCCCAGATTGACGTCGACCAGCTGCAGCTGAATCGCGAGGCGTTTGTAAATCCCATGGAAGCCGAAGATGCGCGGGGTCTTCAGATATGATGCCGCATCCAGGTATCCCTGTGCGCGCAGCGCGCGCTGTGTGACCTGACTTCCCGCCACACCTCGTAGCTCTCCGTCACCGCCGAAACTCTTGACGAGTGCCTCGACAACCAACCACTCCCAGACAAGGAATGGTGCGGTGTCGGTATACTCGCCCGAGTCCTGGATGCCTTCCAACAGCGCCGTGCCAACCGTGATGGCCGTCAGAAACCGCACTCGCTGCATCCGTTCCCGGACAGCCGGGACCAGTGCGACAGCCAGCTGATCGGCGATCTGGTAGAGACCCATCGGGTCGAGATTCCCCTCGCCGCTGCCCGTTGGGTCGTATCGGGAGAGGAAGGGGAGAGACATGCTAGCTGTGACCATCAAGATCCCCCTAAGTCACCAAGAAACCCCGACCCCGGCTCCGGTGCCGTCACCAGCAGCCGATCACGAGCTCGGGTACACGCCACGTACAGTAAGTTTGCCGCTCGGTGTTGTAGATCTCCTCGAGGTCGGAATCATCCGTCACTTCCTCGATCCGACTATGGAGCGCCGTCTGCCATCACGGGGTATCTACGGTCTCCTTGCAGACTCGAAGCGGCGGTACACCTGCCGGTGACTCGGAAGCGAAGTCATGACACTTGTACCCGCATTCCCAGGTTGCGCGGGGAAAGTCATCGGCACCCCGTGAAGCAGCGAGTTCTTCGGCCTGCTGAGTGACCCGACGAGCTTGCAGACTTGCTGTCGAGGTACAGTCCTTGCGCGACTTGAAATGACCCAGCCCAACAAATGAGGTCAGGTCATTCGCATCCGGATAGACGAACGCTTCCCACGGAGCCGTATCGCATCCAACCACCGAGAAGCCAAGCGAGATGACCGCCAGCAGTGATGCCGTGAAGACGACTTTCATGCCACTACCTCACCAAAGAGAGTGAATGAATTGACTCGCCACACGCCACTGACGAGCTACGAGAGCGAGTCAGGTCCTTAGACCTGCCACTTGCTGAACTTCACGAACACCGCACACAACGGCTCCGGCAAGCTGGCCGTGGGCTGATCCCCCATCAGATGGACCAGTTCGCTGGCCCAGCGTGTCACATCGGGCGCGAGCCGGCCCGCTCGCAAGCCGAAGTCGCCATTGATCTCCTCGAGCGTTCGCCCAGCAGCGATCCCACCGCGCGTTCGCCGCACAATCTCGACTTGTGGGACCTCAGTCTCCCAGATGGCGATGGCACCATGCTTCAAGTTCAGTCCAATATGCACCACGGCGTGGCATGCCGGGC
>JBBRBZ010000123.1:0-8563 GCA_038205305.1 Gemmatimonadales bacterium | reverse complement strand
TCTTCCGCTCAAGAGGCGTTGACATCATCTCGCGGGCGAATGTGGTCGGTTGCGAAGCGAACGGTGGAGGGTCGATCCTCACGATCGCGGATGTGGATGGGGGAGGGGAGCGCCTGCTGAACGTCGACGGGGTGATCGCAGGGATTGGCGCCGATCCCAACGTCGAGCTGGCGCGTGCCGCCGGACTGAAGGTGGATGACGGAATTATCGTGGATGCCTCCTTGCGCACCTGCCATCCCGACATCTACGCGGCCGGCGATGTGGCTTCGATTTACAGCGCAGCCTTCGGCCGGCATCGCCGAGTGGAGCACGCCGACAACGCCAACAACTCGGGAGGGTATGCTGGTGTGGCGATGGCCGGCCGCAAGGTCTCCTACGAGTATCTGCCTTTCTTCTACTCCGACCTTTGGGAGTTGGGCTACGAAGCTGTCGGCGAGGTGGATGCTCGACTGGAGATGGTGGAAGAGTGGCAGGTCCCGAACGAGGAGGGGAGCGTGCACTATCTGCGGGATGGCATCGTGCAGGGCGCCCTCTTCTGGAACGTCTACGGCCAAGTGGGCGCGGGCAGGCGGGCGATCGGGTCTCCGATGCACACTCCACGGCTAGGGCGCGCTACACCGCCGTGACGTCCTCGTCGGCGTCCGGATCCGTGTCCTCCTCCTTCAACAGATCCGAGCCAGCGTCGTTGTTGCTGCCACCACGGAAGCCGTCCGCGAAATGCTGGCCGGTGTCGCTCTTGAACAAGGTGTCGACACCCTCGCTGGTACCGCTGGCCCGACCAGTCAGCTCCTCGGGCAACGGAATGCCTCCTTCGAGTTCCGGGGTGTCGGGACGGCTGGTCTCGGCAAGGCTCTGATGGGACTTCGGGTGGGGCTCGCGAGCAGTAGACATGGGACCTCTTTCTGACTGCGGCTCGTTAATATTGGCCGCTTCCATGGGATCGCGCGCCCGATGTGGGCGCCGAGGTGATTGAACCGCTTCCGAGGCGAGCGGAGTGTTCGAGGGAACTACAACCGCTTCTCATGGCGCTGCCGCAACCCATCCGCCGGCTTGGGCAAAGTCGACAGCGGGAAGAGCGGGATCGAACCTCGGCGACGATGCACCTCGCCCGTCTCGTCCGGGGGTGTGTGGACTCGGGTCGTGGTCGTAGTCCGCCTGAACCACGGCCAGTGCCAGAATGCCCACCAGTGGGAATCCGTCGAGGGTCGGCCGCGGGAAGTGTGTTGCCAAGGCATCTACGACTCAGATCTCCGTCCGCCTCGTCGCGAACATCCGCAACAGCCCCCGGATGCCGAGATGGATCAACGCATAGACCACGATGGCGATCAGCAGCGACCATTCAAAGGTATAACCACCCGGGGCCTCGGGGCTCGCGACGATGCCATGGAATGGGGCGAACAACGGGGCAGAGATGGTCCGGATGAACTGGACGAATCCCGCGCTCGACCTGGCGGCAATCATGCCGAGGACAAACCGCACCGCGAGGAGGGCGTAGATCAATCCAAAGATGTAGTCGACCACTTGGGCCACGCGCGCCGTGCCGCGACTGCGCAGGACCTCGCGCTCCGTATCGACCACCTCATCGACCGCGTGCTTGTGGATCTCGGCGGCCGCCTTGGCCACCCGCGCAGATCCGTCCGCCGTCCCCGAGGCGGCGTGGGCCGCGATGCCAGCATTGACGTCCCGCTCAACCTCTGCCTTCACCGCTTCATGCTGCACGCCACGGCGCGCCTCATCCATCGCCAGCTTGTCGTCGTTCATCGTCGCCCACCTCGCTCGGAGTATTGTGTTCCCGAGTTGTGGACGCGCCACTGGGTCGAGGAAGCACGCCTGGAGCGAGATTCGACGTCAGCTCCCCCCCACTCCTGCACGATCTCCACGTCAGTCACGGCCGCATGCGCCTCAAAGGCAAGCGACTAGAACCGAATGGCGGCGACGAGTGACACGGTCTGCGTCTTGTAGTCGATCCCTGACGCACTGCCGCTGTTGATCGCCTCGTTGACGTTCGAGAGGCCGAAGTCTCCGCGCGCACCGAGCGAGAACTTGCCGAATTCGAGGCCGGCTTCGAGGATCCCGGTGTATTCCAATGATTTGGCGTTGAACCCGGCATCCGATCCGCTGCCACAATCCTCGCTACTCGTCGTGCTCGCCTGGAAGGTCAACTTGCAACCGAGCTTGAAGCCGACCGCTGGCCCGCCGCCCACGTAGAGCGGGCCCATGTGCAGGCGGAGCACGATCGGGATCTGGATGAAATCGAGTGAGCGCTTCGCGCCCGTGGTTTCACTGAAGTCGCTCGTCTTGGCACCCTTCATGGTGTAGTACACGCCGGGCTGGATGGCAAAGCCCAGCACACTGACACGCACAAAGGCCCCGCCGATGAATCCGGCGTAGTTCTTGACATCCCCCGCGAAGTTGCCGGTGAAGGTCGAGAGACTGCCCCCAACCATCAGTCCTGGCGAGACCGAGACCAGTTGGGCATCGGCAGTGTGGAGCGGTGCCGAGAGCATGGCGGCGAGCGCGGAGACGAGGAACCAGCGTGACAGGCGTGGCATGGGGCCTCTGCGGATGGGTGAGCCTAGAGTGTAGCCATTTTCCCAACCTGCGATAGGTGGGGGGTGAGCTCAGCGGTCCATGCCGGGAAGAGCCTTGCTGGTCGGTTGTGTCACCCGGCTCAATGGCGCAGGCGCGGTACGCACTCCGGCCCCGCCGAGCGACGCGTCGTTTGCCAGGTTGAAGACCACCGAGGCGAACGCCTTCGACACGGTGGTGAGGATGACCGGGTCGTTGTTCCCCAGGTTGTCTCCCCAGAGGAAGGGCCGGTCGACGAAGCCACCATCAGTGCTGTGGAGATTGCCCTCGTAATTGCCGGTGAAGCCGCCGAAGAGGTTCACATCTGCTTGCGACTTGCAACAGTCCTGCCCGGTCAGAATGCCGGTGTTGGGCACGCCCACCTGGGCGAACTCATAAGAGTCGGTACCGTCGTTGCTGCGGCGCTGATAGGGCAGGCCGGCGGCGGTGAAGTAGCTGGCGAAGTAGTTGTTGCCCAGTTGCGACGCGGGCACCACGCTGGATGGGAAGGTGGCCAGGCCGGACGAATTGGCTGGGTCGGCAATCGCGATGACATAATTGGGTGTCGCGGTGACGTCGGCGTCGACATCGAAGACGATCTTGGCGAGCTCGGCGGGCGCAAGATTCCGAGTGTAGTAGTACGAGCCAAGCAGTCCCAGCTCCTCGCCGCCGAACCAGATGTAGCGCAGCTGGTTGCGAGTATGGGTCTTCGCCAGTTTCAGGGCGATCTCGAGGATGGTGGCCGAGCCCGAGGCGTTGTCGAGCATGCCGGCGCCGTAGATCGCGTCGAGGTGCGCATCCACCACCACCACATGATTTGTGTCGCCGTAGGGCGAGTCGGCGATGAGGTTGTAGTCGAGCCGATTGGGATCGCTCTGGATGGTGATCTTCAGGTGCGCAGTCGTGGTCCCTTGGGCCGCCTGATTGTAGAGACTCAGGCCGAGCGCATACGACGCGAGGCAGACGACAGGGAAGGTGGCGGTGCCCGAGAGGCTGCAGCCTCCGATTCCGGTATGGCCGCTGCTGCCGTCGTTGAAGATGATCACGCCGGAGGCCCCGGCGGTTTGGGCGAGGGCGATCTTGGAGTCGTAACTGCACGTCCCGCGCTGGATCAGCGCAATGCGTCCGGGTACGAATCCGGTGAAGTCGCCACTCGTGCAGCCACTGGTCGAGGTCGCTATTCCCGGGATGATGATCCCACCCACCGGCTGGACCGCTGCGGTCACGTCGCCGCTGCCCGAGCCGCGCGACAGGGTCCAGTCCACGCCCCGCACGAAGGTGTTCGCGGTCGGGGACACCTCGCTGAGGCCGGGCAGGGAGGAATAGACGTAGTACGGGAAGGTGTAACTCTGGATGGTGACCCGGTAGCCGGCCGTTCGCAACAGGTTCGCCGTGTAGTTGACCGAGGCGAGGTAGCCCGGTTCTCCCGAGTTCCGGGAAGCGTGTCCATCCGGCCCCGGGTTCGCATCGGCAATGTGCTGAAACGCGATCATCTGGTTCCAGAGGGCGTC
The DNA here is from genome assembly GCA_038205305.1 of Gemmatimonadales bacterium. Classification (GTDB taxonomy): domain Bacteria; phylum Gemmatimonadota; class Gemmatimonadetes; order Gemmatimonadales; family GWC2-71-9; genus Palsa-1233. The sequence continues at coordinate 4,484 of JBBRBZ010000123.1, read as the reverse complement.
TTGCCGGATGCAATCGACCAGCGTGGTCGCAACGGTGTGGCTGCGCACTGTGCATGAGGTATCGGCTGGGGGGACGATCGCGGTATCGGTCGGGCTCCGACCGCAGCCGGCGAGGAGCGCGAGACAGGCCAGGGAGGCGCAGTGCTTCAGCATGGGATGGGTCATACCGGAACGGTACCTCATCCTGGGCCGCTCTGCACCCCGGCGGTGACAGCAGGCTCCCCCACCGGCGGCCCGCTGGCCCACCTTGTGCGGATGATCTCCGCCATGCGCACCAGACCAGACCTCGCCCTGCTCCTGACCCTCGCCTCGGCCTGCGCGGGCGGCCCGACCACCGCCACTGGCGGGCCACACCAAGACCCCATCCAGCCACCCCCCGGTGGGGTCGCCCTCTTCACCGTTGAGCCGATGGCCACCGGGGGCACTCTGACCCCCCTCGGCAACCTCGGCCCCCCGGGCCACGTGCTGCCCACCAATCACGTCTACTTCTACGGCATCCAGTTCGACCATCCGCCCCAGGTCCCTGACCAGACGGTGCGGCCGGTGTACGCCCCGGCCACCGGGACCGTCGCCTACATGCTCCAGCCGGGTGGCACCGACTGGAAGATCGCGTTTCGCGTCACCAATACCTTCTACTATTACCTCGACCACGTCGTCCTCACGACACCACTCAAGGTGGGAGATATCGTGCATGCCGGCGATCAAGTCGGCACGTCGCACCCTGGTGGTGCCATCGATCTCGGTGCCTACGACACCTCAAAGCCGCTGGCGGGCTTCGCCAATCCGTCGCGTTACGGCCCCGAGACGCTCTACTGCGTGTCGCCTTGGGCGTACTTTGCCGAGCCTCTCAAATCGCTGCATTACGCCCGCCTACGTCGTGTCGCCGCGGCGCCCGACAAGGACGGCCACATCGATCTTGATGTCGTTGGTCATCTCGCCGGCAACTGGTTCGAGCAGGGCGTGCCGATGGACAGCACCGAAGGCCCCAACGGTTGGCCGCGCACGGTCGCCTTCGTCACCGACTACTACGATCCGTCACTGATTCGCATTTCGATTGGCGGTACCATCGCCACGCCAGGCATCTGGACCATCGCTGCCGATGCGCCGCGTCCCGCTGATGTGAACCCGGCATCTGGCGTGGTGGCCTATCGCCTCCTCTACACCGAGTCCACCACAGTGCAGTCCGGACTGATGTTGGTGCAGATGACCGATGCGACCCACCTCAAGATCGAGGTATTCGAGGGGAGTCAGGCCGGCAGCGGGAGCTTCGATTCGAATGCGAGGGTATACAGCCGGTAGTGACACACCCGGCGGCGGTGGGGAAGCGCCTCGCGCTGAGTTGACCGCGGACGTTACCTTTCGCCAACTCCAGCCGGATCAGCCATGCTCATGATGCCGTCCCGCCTGCGACTCGCCGGCACTCTCGTCGGGTTGTTCGCCACTGCCGTTGCTCTGCCCGCCCAGCAGCGCGCCGTGGCCGGCCCACGCTTCACCGTCTCATTTGACAAGGCGGTGCACGCCGGGCCGATCACTGGTCGCGTCTACGTCGCCATCGCCAAGGTTGGTGCCAGCAGCGGCGGTGGTCGTGGCGGCGGCACCCCCATCGACCAGACCAGTGAAACCGGCGTCCCCCTCTTCGGGGTGAATGTTTCGGAGCTCGCACCGGGTGCGTCGGCCGTGATCGATGCCAGCACCTTCGGCTTCCCGCTGGCGAGCCTGCGCGATCTCCCCGCGGGGCAGTACTCGGTGCAGCCCTTCGTCAACGTCTACACGCGCTTCCCCCGCGCGGACGGCCACACCGTCTGGCTGCACATGGATCAGTGGGAGGGGCAGAACTGGAAGCGCTCACCGGGCAACATTTACGGCGACCCGATCACCATCAGTTGGAATCCGAAGTCGTCGGTGCCGGTGAGGCTCGTCGCCAACAAGGTGATCCCGTCGGTCACCGTTCCCGCCGACAACGATCGCGTCAAGCGCATCAGGATACAGAGCACGATTCTCACCAAGTGGTGGGGCCAACCGATCTACTTCGGCGCCACGGTGCTGCTGCCAAAGGACTACGACAAACATCCCGACGTGAAGTACCCGGTGGTCTACTCCGAGGGGCACTTCTCCTTGGGCGCGCCCGGCGGTTACGGTCGTCCGGGTGGCTTCACCGACTACTGGAATGCCGACGGCACCCCGCGGGTGATCCTCGTCACCTTGCAGCATCCGTCGCCCTACTACGACGATTCCTACGGCGTGAACTCCGCCAACAACGGCCCTTACGGCGATGCCATCATGCAGGAACTGATTCCTGCGGTCGAGAAGAGCTTCCGCGTGATCGGGCAGCCGTGGGCGCGCCTGCTCACCGGTGGTTCGACCGGCGGCTGGATCTCGCTCGCCAAGCAGGTGATGTACCCCGATTTCTACGGCGGCACCTGGTCGCTCTGTCCCGATGGCGTCGACTTCCGCTATCACCAGATCGTCAACGTCTATAGCGACAGCAACGCCTACTGGCTGCTGCACGACTGGATGAAGGTCGATCGCCCCACCCAGCGCCGCCCCGACGGCAACATCGTCGCGATGATGAAGGACGAAAATTGGTCGGAACTATCGCAAGGTGACCATTCGCGTTCGGGCGGGCAGTGGGACATCTGGGAGGCGACCTACTCACCCGTCGGAGCCGACGGCTACCCACAGCGCATCTGGGACAAGCGCACCGGCGTGATCGACCACAAGGTGGCCGACTACTGGAAGACGCACTACGACCTGCGCAACATCCTTGAGACCAGCTGGTCGGTGCTCGGCCCCAAGGTGGCCGACAAGATCAATGTCTACGTGGGCGACGCCGACTCATATTTCCTCAACATGGGCGTCCACAAGCTCAATGAATTTCTCAGCAAGACCACCGCACCCAAGTGGAGCGGTGAGATCGTCTTCCAGCCGATGGCCCCCCATTGCTGGGGACCGCCGATGCAGGACTTGATCGGCAAGATGACGACGGCGATGGAACGGAACGCACCGGCGGGCGCGGATCTGAAGAGCTGGCGGTACTGAGTGAGTTGGTCCTATGCTGGATATCGGCTGACGCGATCAGGGGGAGTGGCCATGCGTCCGGTTCGCACTGCGTTTCTGCTCGGTCTCTTGCTGGTGGCCACGCGCTCGTCCGTGCTCGCGCAGGGCACGGCGACGGTCGAAGGGCATGTCACCGACGCGCAGCACCGTGCGGTGGCCGACGTCATCATCCGGGTGATGGGAACCGGTTTCACCACTCGGACAAATTCCGAAGGATTCTATTCGATGCGGGATGTCCCGATGGGACTGATCACGCTCCGCGCTGATTGCGGTGGATACGAGTCCCTGGAATACTCCGAACTCCGTCTGGCACCCGGGCAGAAGATGACCCTCGATTTCACCTTGGTGGCGCTTCCGCCACCACCACCAGGCAGCGGGCTGGTCTTCCGCTTTCAGCTGCTCCAGCCGACCGATGCCCCAACGTCAGATCGGGCACTTGGTGGCATTGACGAGGCGTTGCGCGGTCGCTTCCGCTGGAAGGGATACCGGTTGCTGACCCAAGCGGTGGTTGCCTCCGACCTTCCCGGGCGCGTGCCGCTGCAGAGCGTTCAGGCACTCGAGGCCGACGGAGAGCAGTATGAGCTTTCGGTGATCATCGACAGCGTGAGCGGCCAGGGTGTGCAAATGCATGTGACCTTGAATGGCTGGATCCGGCTGCCGAACAGCTCAGCTGACAACCGGCGGCCCCCTGACGGAAATATGAGGCGCACCACGCTGCTCGGCACCACCGTCACCGCCGCTTTCGGCCACACCTTCGTCCTCGGCTCGGCGCAGACCAGTCGCTCGGGGTCGAGGTCCGGGACCGCCAACGGCACCCTGATCTTGGTGGTGACACCGGAGCTGCGCGTGCCTTAGGCGTGTCGGTGTCACCACCGCTGCCAGATCGATACGCGAGCAGCCACCATCTCCAGCCAGCGACGAGATTCTTCCGGAGGCTCGATGAAGCAGTACCGCGTCAAGTCAGGCGGCAAGCTCTCCCTCGCCAGCTACGATCCCGATGACACCGGGGACTACCCCACCAACGACCAAGGGAAGGAGTCCGCGAAGGCGGCCGCTGCCAAATTGATCGGCAAGCTCGATCAGTTGCAGGAGCGGCTCTATGCCAACGGCTCGCGCTCGCTCTTGATCGTGCTGCAGGGGATGGACACCAGCGGCAAGGACGGCACCATCAAGAGCGTCATGTCGGGGGTGAATCCGCAGGGCTGTCGCGTGGTGTCGTTCAAGGCGCCGAGTGCCGAGGAGTTGCGTCATGACTTTCTGTGGCGAGTTCACCAGAAGGTGCCGGCGAAGGGGGAAATTGGCATCTTCAACCGCTCGCACTACGAGGACGTGCTTATCACCCGCGTGCACGAGTGGATCACCGCCGATGTGGCGACTCAGCGATACAATCAGATCAACGAATTCGAACAACTACTCACCGAGAGCGG
>JBBRBZ010000122.1:0-8566 GCA_038205305.1 Gemmatimonadales bacterium | reverse complement strand
GTGCTGTTGCCCCGGAGCGACGTCGGCGCGATCATCCGGAGTCGCGTGCCGATTTCGGTCACGGAAAGGGTTGCCGCCAGGCGATCACCGATCAGCACCGCCGCCTCGGCATCCGGGCTGGTGGTGTGAAAGGAGGCATCTCCCATCTGCATTGCTGAGTCGAGCTGGGTGATGTCATGCGTCCCCAGCCCAGGTTCGATGCCGGCGACAAAGGCGCCTTCGGGGTAGCGCGAAGAGTTCAGGATCAGGGTGCGACTCGACACCGCCGGGGCCGCGGCCACGACATCGGGGTCCTTCCGGATGATGGCGAGTTCGCGCTGCCAGTCTTGCATCTCCAGATTCGGACCGAAGTTGATCACGGTCAGGTGTGGCGAGGCAATGAGGATGCGATCCCGCAGGTCATCGCGCAGTCCGTTCATGACGCCGAGCACCACGATCAGGGCGGCGACCCCGACGGCAATGCCGCCGATGGCGATGGTGGTCTGCAGCGAGGCGCTTCGGGTGCCGCGGATGCCCCGCAGGTAGCGGAGCGCGATGCGTCGCTCTAGCGCGTTCGGCCACCAGCGTGCCATGGCTCAGCCCTGCTCGGGGCGCGATCCGTCGCTTTCCGGCCGCATGGCGGGAAAGAGAATCACGTCGCGAATCGAGGCCTCGTCGGCCAGGAGCATCACCAGCCGGTCGATGCCCATGCCGATGCCCCCGGTGGGGGGCATGCCGTACTCCAGGGCGCGGATGTAGTCGGCGTCGAACTGCTGCGCCTCGTCGTCGCCGGCGGCCTGCTGTCTGACCTGTTCCTCGAAGCGCATCCGCTGGTCGTCCGCGTCATTGAGCTCGCTGAAGGCATTCGCCACCTCCTTGCCGAGCACGAAGAACTCGAACCGCTCGGTGAGGCGCGGGTCAGTGCGGTGGCGGCGGGCGAGTGGGGAGAGCGCCACAGGATAGTCGAGGACGAAGGTGGGCTGGACGAGCGTGGGTTCGAGCGCATGTCGGAAGACCTCGTCGAGCAGTCGACCGCCGCCCAGCGTCGCCACGAGCTCGCGATCCTCGCCCTTGGAGACGAGGTAGGCGCGAAGCATTTCCGGCGAGTCGTTCAGCACGTCGAGTCCGCAACTGGCCTTGATGCCCTCGACAAACGAGACTCTGGCGTATGGCGTGGCCAGGTTGATCGTCACCCCATTCCGTTCGATGGTCGGCGTGCCGAGCACCTCGCGCACGATGCCGCCAAGCAGGGCCTCGAACATCTCCAGCACGTCGAGATAGTCCGCATACGCCATGTACCACTCGAGCATCGTGAACTCGGGGTTGTGGGTGCGGTCCATTCCCTCATTGCGGAAGTCGTGCCCGATCTCGTAGACGCGCTCGAATCCCCCGACGATCAACCGCTTGAGGTAGAGCTCATCGGCAATGCGCAGGTAGAGCGGCATGTCGAGCGCATTGTGATGCGTCAGGAACGGTCGGGCTGAGGCACCGCCATAGAGCGGTTGGAGCACCGGCGTCTCGACCTCGAGAAAGCCGCGTTCATCAAGAAAACGCCGGATGAAGGCGATGGTTCTGGCCCGCAGAACGAACGTCCCGCGCAACTCGGGGTGCACGGCGAAATCGGCATACCGCTGACGGTAGCGGACTTCCGGATCCACCAACCCGCCATGCACCACCTGGGAGCCATCCTGGAGACGCTCCACCTTGCCGCGCGGAAGTGCCCGCAGCGCCTTGGAGAGCAGGGTCACATTCGCGACCCAGATCGAGACCTCTCCGGCGCGGGTGCGGAAGAGCTTGCCCTCGACGCCAACGTAATCATCGAGGTCGAGCAGCTCGATCATCGGCCACGCCGCCTCGAGAGCATCACGGCGGAGGTAGAGCTGAACTCGGCCGGCAGCGTCCTCGAGGTGGGCGAAGAGCGTCTTCCCCTGTCCACGAAGGGCGACGAGTCGCCCCGCAACACGCACCACCGGACCGTCCTCGCCCATGGCGTCGTCGTAGCATGCCAGCGCCTCGGCGGTGGAGTGACTGCGATCGAATCGGTAGGCATGGGCCGGGACGCCGAGCGCCTCAAGCTGCGCCCGCTTTTCGCGACGGGCCTCCTCGGCATAGCCTCGTTCCAGCAGATGCTCGTTCACGCCGCCTTCTCCCCGAACTTCTTCAAGTACGCCTCGATGAACGGGTCAATGTCGCCGTTCATCACCGCCTGGACATCGGTCAGCTTCAGCTCGCTGCGGTGGTCGTTCACCATGGTGTAGGGTTGGAAGACGTAGCTGCGGATCTGGTTGCCAAAGGAGTTGTCGGTCTTCGTGGCTTCCACCAGGGCCCGTGCCGCTTCCTGTTCCTCAAGCTTGCGCTGGTAGATCGCGGCCCGCAGCATCTTCATCGCCGTATCGCGGTTCTTGAACTGGCTCCGCTCCTGCTGACAGGTGACCACGAGGCCGGTGGGTTCATGGGTGAGCCGCACCGCCGATGAGGTCTTGTTGACATGCTGGCCACCGGCACCCGACGCCCGGTAGACATCCATCTTGATATCCTCGACACGGAGGTCCACCTGAATGGTGTCGTCGATGTCCGGGTAGACGAAGACCGAGGCGAACGACGTATGGCGACGCGCCTGCGAATCGTAGGGTGAAATGCGCACCAGACGGTGGACCCCCTTCTCGGCCCGAAGGAAGCCGTAGGCGTAGAGGCCCTTGATCTCAATCGACACCGACTTGATGCCCGCCTCCTCCCCCGGCATCAGGTCGAGGATCGAGACGGAGAATCCCTTCCGCTCGGCCCAGCGGACATACATCCGCATCAGCATTTCGGCCCAGTCCTGGGATTCGGTGCCGCCGGCACCGGGATGGATCGTGAGGATCGCATCGCGGCCGTCGTCGGGCCCGCGCAGCATCATCTGGAGTTCGAACTTGCCGAAGTCCACTTCGAGTGAGTCGAGCTCCTGTTCGAGTTCGTCGTGCATCACGGGATCGGGATCGATCTCGAGCAACTCGAGCAGGCCGCCCGCCGTGTCCACCCGCGACTCGAGGTCGGTGAACGGCAGCACCCAGCCTTTCAGCGTCTTGATCTCCTTGACCTGCTCGCGGGCGCGCTCGCTGTCTGCCCAGAAGGCCGGATCGGCCTGCCGGGATTCCAGTTCATTCAGTCGCGATGCCTTGGCCCGGACGTCAAAGAAAGTCTCGTAGTTCAGTGACTCGCTGCTTCACGCTGGCGACGCGCTCTCCAAGATCTGCCATCTGCTCGCTGTCCTTCCATGAGGAGGGCCGCCCACCACCGCCCTGCGGCGGCGGCGGACGGCCCCGTTGTCCTGTACGAAAGATAGCGGCCGATGCCCCCTTAGGCGACCGGCACTGCTCACCCGAAGAGCTGCCGCCCCTCGGAGAGGATTTCGTTCAGCGCGTCGGTGAAGAACGCCGTACTCGAGGCGATCTCTTCACCCACCTGCTCGGTGTATTCCTCCCAACTCTTCCGGATCTCTTCGGCAAAGAGCTCCTTCAGGTTGCCATCGGCCAGTCCGCGCTGCCGCTTCTCGGGATGGTAGACCACGAGGTCAGAAATGAGCGCCCGCGCCAGCCTGCGGGCCCTCGTCCCGGGATCCTGCTGCAGGAAGGGGTTGGTAAAGGCGCCCTGCGGTGCGGCCGCTGCCGTCGGTTCGGGCGCATGCGGCGGGTTCTGTGGCAACGCCGCGATCGGAACTGCTGGTGGCGACGCCGGCATTGCCACCCGCTCGGGCTCGGGTGTCGGCACCACGACGACCGGGGTCTCGACCACCGGTGGCGGCACGGGCGGCGGCGGTTCCACCGCGGCGACGACCGACGCGACCATCGGCGGTGAGGGTGGGGGAGGCGGGGCGACCGCAACGGGCGGCGTCGGCATCGATCGCATCACGGGCGCTTCGACCGGCGCCATGGCTGGCATGGCCTGCCGCGGGCTCGCCGGAGCGGCAACCGGTGGCCGGCGAACGGCGATCAGGCCGGCGCAGACGGAACAACGGGCACGGACGCCCCGCTCCGGCACCTTGGCGGGATCGACGCGGAAGACGGTGGCGCACTGCGGGCAAGTCACATTCATGAGTCCCTCAAGGATTTCTGGCGTCGCGTCCGCCTGGACCGCTGCGAAGTTCCTGCTCGCCTCGCCGCCGATCCACCACGAACACAGACCCCGGCAAGGTCTTCGCGTAACTCTTCATCTCGGTGGCAAGTTCGCTCACCTGGGCCGGGTGGGTGAAGACCCGGTGCTGGTTCGTCACGACGCCGATCGACAACGTCATGAGCGGCACCCGATGCAACTGTCCCCGGCGATCCTTGCCGAAGAAATATCCTGCCCGTCGATCCTGCTCGTTGTACTGCAGCGGGATCAATTCATCGAACACGGCGAGAATCTCGGTACATGCCTCCGCGTAGTCCTCGAACGACGTCACGAAGATGAAATCATCCCCGCCAATGTGGCCGATGAAGCCTTCCGCGCCGAGGAGCCCACGCACGACATCGTGAAGGATCCGCGACAGGATGAAAATGACCCGATCCCCATCGTAATAACTGTAGCGATCGTTGAACTCCTTGAAGTGATCGAGGTCGGCGTAGCAGACGGCGAATTGTTGCCCGGAATCGACCCGCCGGCGAAATTCCCGTTCGATCTCGTTCGTCCCCGGGAGCCGCGTCGAGGGGTGTACCGAGACATCCCGCTCGGTCCGCGACACCATCGAGTCCAGTCGTGCCCGCTGTTCGTCGGGTTCGGCGAGCGGTGAGAGGACCTCGTCCGCCCCCGCCTGGAACCAGCGCACCAGCGCCCGGGCGTCATGCGTCCTTGTCAGGATCGTCACGGGGACGATCGCCGTGAAGGGATCGGCCTTGAGCCGCTGGAGGAGGGCCAGCCGTTCGGGGTGGTCCGGCGCGTCGTCGATGAAGACCGCCACCCCCCTCCCGCGGAGGACCATCGCCTCCAGCTCCTCGGGGGAGTCGTGCTCCTCGAGGGCAAGGTCGCGCGAGGCGGCCCATCCCCGGATCAGCTCCAGTGGCGGGTGGTCCTTCCCTCCGCAATACAGCACGCACCCACGCAGCATCGGCACGCCGACTCCCCGCTCCGAAGGTCAGTTCAGCAACGTAGGCGCCCGGGGGATGGGCGTCAAATGAACCAGGCCGCAGCGCCCAAGATGGCGTACAACGCCACCAACTGGGCCCCTTCAAACCAATTGGACTCACCATCCAGCGTGATGAACCCGGACGCCACCACGGCAACTGCCAGGCCAGCGACCTCCAGGGGGGTGAACACCAGCGACATCGGGGTATGGGTCAGCCAGGGAGCCACCAACACCAGCACCGGTGCGACGAACAGGGCGACCTGCGTGCTGGACCCCACCGCGATCTGGAGGGCCAGGTCAGTGTCGCCCTTGAACGCCGCGACGATCGCCGTGGAATGCTCGGCCGCATTGCCGATGATCGGGATGAGGATCAGCCCGAGAAAGACCTCCGAGACGCCCAGGGCGCGGGTGGCCGGTTCGATGACCCCGACCAGAATCTCCGATTCAATCGCCACCCCGACGGTCGCTACCGCCAGGATGAGAAATGACTTCCCGATGCTCCACCCTCCAGTTGTTGCGGCGCGTCGATCCGAGGCGTCCCGCATGAAGAGCGGTCGATGGGTACGGAGGGCAAAGAGCAAGGAAAGGCTGTAGGTCACGGCGAGGATCACCGCCACCACCTCTGAGAGCGTCACCTCATCACCGATGCTGATCGGATGTGCCGAATGAAAGATCGCCGGCATCAGGAGCGCCGCAATCGCGAGCGTCAGCATGACCGTGCCCATGCCGGCCGCCGTGCGATTGAAGCTCAGCGACTCCCGGCGCAGCCCACCGGCCACGAGAGCGAGGCCAAGAATGAGCAGCAAGTTGCCGAGGATCGAGCCAGTGATCGACGCCTTGACCAGATCGACGAGGCCGGCTCGGAGTGCCACAACCGCGATGATCAACTCGGCGGCGTTGCCGAAGGTGGCGTTCATCAGCCCACCGAGGGTCGGGCCGGTGTGCGCTGCCAGGTGTTCGGTGGCGGTGCCCATCAGGGCGGCGAGCGGCAACACGGCCAGACAGGCCAACGCAAAGATCCACAACTCGGAGCCACCCTGGCGGGAAAGCACGATCGATGCGGGCACGGCGAGGTAGAGGAGCATCCACGGCGACCAGCGACGCGGTGGTTCGGGCGCCGGGCGGATCGGCTCGAGCTTCCCCGGCGTCAGCTTGGGACGCTCCGGCGCCCGGGGTTCAGGGATGTCGTCGATCTCGGGATCGCGGCGCGGCGAGCGGGCCGCTGGACGAGCCGTCGGCGTCGGCTCGCTCGGTGTTGGTTCCTGCCGGCGGGCACGCGCCTCTGGCTCCAACTTCGGGGCGGGCGGGTTCGGCCGGGACCGGTCCGCGCCGGGCTCCCGCCCGAGTGTCTTCAATTTCGAAGGTTTGATGCGATGGTTGGTCAATGCCCTGGCGATCGCACCATGCGGCTCGGCCACGAGCGCGAGGACCAGGTCGTCCGGGGTGGGCTCTTCTCGTCCGGCCGCCGTCGCACGTTCCACTGCGAGCAGGAGCACCTTCCCCGCCCGGGTGGAGACACCGCCCTCGGCACCGGGCGGAGCGCCCCGCCCCCCGACCTTTCCGGAGGCGACGATTTCGCGGAAGGCCTCGGCTGTGAGCCCGGTCGAATTGACGAACTCGGCCAGTGGACCGGTGGCGGTCGTGAGCCAGGCCAGGAAGAGGTGCTCGGTGCCGACAAAGCCGGTGCCGAGCGAGGCTGCCTCAGCGGCGGCCGCGGCGCGCAGATCATCAAGTGGTGGCATGGAGTTCAGTCGAGGGGATGAGCTTCGTCGATGAGCATGATCGGGATGTCATCCTCGACCCGGAAGACCAATCGACAAGCATGGCAGACGAGCGCTTCCTGTGGTGGTGGGCGGTGCTCCAAGTCGCCCTTGCACTTTGGGCAGACCAGGATCTCGAGCAGTTCTTCGGGCAGGGCCATCACCGGGTTCCTTCGTCAGGGACTGGAAAGCCGAATCGCAACAGCGCCGCCGCACTCCGCCGCCATTTCGGGAGCACCTTCACCCAGGTCTCCAGATAGACTGGCTCGCCGATCAGCGCCTCGAGGCGTCCGCGGGCATGGGTCCCGATCTTCTTGAGGGTGATCCCCCCCTTCCCGATCACGATCCCTTTCTGCGACTCGCGCTCAACGAACAGCGTGGCCCGAATGTATACTGGCTTCGTCGTCTCCCGGAACTCATCGACCTCGGCGGCGAAGGCATAGGGCACCTCATCGCCCAGTTCAGCGAAGGCAGCCTCGCGCAGGTATTCCCCCACGAAGAATCGGACCGGTTGGGTGGCGATATAGTCCGGATCGTGGGCAAACTCGGCCTCGGGCACCATTCCGCTCAACCGCGTGAGCAGCTGCGCGATGCTGCCCTTGTCGGCGGTCGAGGTGATCAGAGCATCGGGGCCCAACTCCGCCCGACGCGTTGGCGTGAGCAGGTCGCCCTTGGTATACACGGTGACGACAGGAGCGGTGAACGGCGGTGCCTCTGGGACCAGCGAGGGAAAGTCCGCAGCGGGGCCGTCTGTGGCCGGATGCAGGTGGAGAATCACATTCGCGCGTGGCAAGGCTTCGAGCGCCAGGGTTCGCATGCTCTGCTGCAGCAAGTAGCTCGGCTCCAGGATGCCGGGGAGGTCGACGAACTCCAGCTGGGTGTCCCCCTCGGTCCAGATTCCCGTGATGGGGAGCCGGGTCGCCTGTGCCTTGGGCGAGACCAGGGAGAGCGAGGTGCCGAGAATGGCATTGAGCAGCGACGATTTGCCGACGTTGGGCAGGCCGGCGATGGCAATTCGACCGAAGTGAGGCATGGCGAAAGATAATCCGTGGCGGGGCGTGACAGCTGGCGAGGGGTGGGAACTGGTGGCTGGGTGAAACAACGAAGCCCGGCAATCCTTGCGGATTCCCGGGCTTCAAAGGGGTGGCTGACGACGGTCTACTCTCCCACGACCTCGCGATCGCAGTACCATCGACGCTACGGGGCTTAACTACCGTGTTCGGAATGGGAACGGGTGTGGCCCCCGCGCGCTGGTCGCCAGCCATACTGGTCGACAAACGAAAGGGAATGATGTGCCTGGGAAGGAATCTACCGATGTTGCAAATTGGGAGAGATCAAACTTCACGGGCGATTAGTACGGCTCGACTCAAGCGCTTACACGCCTTACATCTGCCGCCTATCAACCTGGTAGTCTCCCAGGGCCCTTTAGTGATCTTAAGATCAAGGAGTGTTCATCTTGGGAAGAGTTTCCCACTTAGATGCTTTCAGCGGTTATCTCCGCGCGACATCGCTACCGGGCGATACCCTTGGCAGGATAGCCCGTACACGAGCGGTCGCTTCGACCCGGTCCTCTCGTACTAAGGTCGACGTCCCTCAACACTCCCACGCCCACGACGGATACAGACCGAACTGTCTCACGACGTTCTGAACCCAGCTCATGTGCCACTTTAACCGGCGAACAGCCGGACCCTTGGGACCTTCTCCAGCCCCAGGATGTGACAAGCCGACATCGAGGTGCCAAACC
>JBBRBZ010000121.1:0-8612 GCA_038205305.1 Gemmatimonadales bacterium | reverse complement strand
GACCGCAGGACTCGACCCCGTGACATCCGCCAGCATGGACCAGCTCATGCGCCGCACTGCCACTGAACTCGGCACCACCTCTCTCGTCGTCACGCACGACATGCGATCGGCGTTCACTGTCGGCGATCGCATCGCGATGCTGCACGAGGGACGAGTGCGGCAGGTCGATACCGTCGAGGCGATGCGCAACAGTTCTGATCCATTGGTGCGACAGTTCATCGAAGGGCGGCCCGAGTGAAGCGGAACAACGAGTTCTCGGTCGGCCTCGTGGTCGTGATCGCTGCCGCGGTCATCGTCGTCGCCGGGCTCTGGCTTGGCCAGATTGGTCCGCGCGGCCCGAAGACGCTCCAGGTGGCGCGCTTCCGGACGGTCGGTGGCGTGAAGGTCGGCGACCCGGTGGTGTTGCGCGGCGTGAAGGTTGGCCGCGTCGAGGCGATTCGCCTGGCCGCCGAGGATTGGGTCGAGACCGACCTGCGGATGACCTCGCCCGATGAGATCCCGCCCCACCCCGTGGCTATTGCCGTCTCCGCCTCACTCTTCGGCGAGTGGCAGGTGGCGGTCATGGATTCCTCCCGCGCTCCCGACGATCCGGATCTGCGGCGTGCGCTCGCGGAGGCGCGGGTGGATGCCGGCGATCGGCTGCCGGGGGCGACGCTGCCCGATGTGGGACAACTCACCGCCCAGGCCTCCCGCATCGCCTCCGACATCGCGGTGGTGACCAATCGCGTCTCCGGTGCGATCGATTCGCAGTCGATTGCCGACATCCGCAGTAGCGTGCGCGACCTGCGCAAGATGGCGGACCGATTGGTGACCTTCACTCAGGCGCAGACCGGCGCACTCGACAGCGTCGTCACCAATGCCTCCAGCAGCTCAAGCGATATCGCCTCAGCCAGCCGACATCTGCAGGCGACACTCTCCCGGGTAGATTCGTCCACCGCGTCAGGCCAGCTCAGTGACTTGGTGCGGGATGCCCGCTCGGCGACTGCCGACCTGAAGGCGGCAAGCGGCGACCTGCGGAGCCTGAGTGGATCGGTCAACCAGCAGCGCGACAAGCTGGTGCACATCCTGGTCGCCACCGATGCCGCCCTCACCCGGCTCGACAAGGGGCAGGGGACGCTTGGCATGCTGTCGCAGGACTCGACGCTGTACCATGAGATGACGCAGACGGTGGTGCAATTGCGAGCGTTGCTGGCGGATGTGCAGGCGAATCCGCGCAGGTATTTTAGATTTTCGGTGTTCTGACAACAGAGAACGGAGATTGGAGAACGGAGAACGGAGAAGGCTCAAGCATGAACCGTAATTGGCCCCGACGACGGTATTCGTCCTCCGTCCTCCGACCCTGTTCTCCGTTCTCTGTTCTCCGTTCTCCGTTCTCCGTTCTCCCTCACTGACCTACGACCGGCGACCACCTCTCATGGCCAAGAAGCGCGCCGAACGCGAAGTTTCCTCCGGTGGGATCGTCTTTCGACGAGACCCTGAGGGGACCGCGCGCTTTCTCCTCATCAAGGACAGCTACCAGCACTGGGGCTTTCCCAAGGGGCACATCGAGGACGGCGAGAGCCCGGCTGACGCCGCGATGCGTGAGACGTTCGAGGAAACTGGTCTCGGTGATCTGATCCCGCACGGACCGATCCGGATCATCGACTGGCACTTCCGCTTTCGCGGCCACTACATCCACAAGTTCTGCCATTTCTTCCTGTTCGAATCACCGGCCGCCGAGGCGGTGCCGCAGGTGGACGAGGGGATCACGGCGGTGCGGTGGGAGTTGCTGGAGCACGCGCTCGAGGTACTCAGCTACGACAATGCGCGAGGGGTGTTGCGTCGCGGCGCGGAGATGGCGCGGACGCTGGTCGCCGTTGGTCGCGGCCGAGCGTATCCCAAGCCGAAGCCGCTCGAACCCGCCGACGGTTGAGCGGGCCCGATGCTCGCGGTTGCCGCGCTGCTCGAACGACGCCCGGCGCTGCTGGCGATTCGACGAGCCCTGCCACGCTCCACCGGCCTCCGCTTGGTCACCGCCCGCTCCCCCGGCCATCTCGCCTTGCTGCTCTCCCGGCAACTCATTGACGTGATCGTCCTCGGCGCCGAGCCCGCCCGCGGTCATGCCCTCGACGGCCTCCGGCATCAGTTCCCTCATCTCCCGCTCGTGCTCTATGCCCCGTTTCGCTCCGATGACGCCGACCTGCTCCTCCGTGCCCGGCGCGAGAGGGTCGCCGCGATTGCCGTGGAGGGCGTCGACGACCCGGTGCTCGCCCGGATCGTCGCCCGGAGCGGGCAGACCGCCCGCCGGAAGGCCGACCTCCTTCCGCTGGCCCGCAGGCTGGAGCTCACCGACCCGCTGCAGGTGGAGGCGTGGGAGCTGATCGTGGCCCTGGCCCCCCAGGGGCTCGACACGGCCGGACTCGCCCGGCGGCTCAAGCTGCGGCGAGAGACCCTCTCCCGGCGCTTCGCGGCCGGTGGGGCGCCGACCCTCAAGCGGGCGATCGACAGTGTCCGGGTCCTGGCGGCCGGCGAGCTGCTCGGCAACCCGGGCTACCGGGTCGAGGATGTCGCCCGATTGCTCGGTTTTTCCTCCCCTTCGTTGCTGCATCGGACCGCCCGACGCATTTTCGGGCTCCCCGCCCGGGAGGCCGCTGCACTGGACGCCCCGAAGCTCATTGCGGGCCTCCGTGGCGACCGGCCGGAACCCCGCTGGACATAGCCGTTCCGCTTGTCCGGATCCGGGGTTTGTGACTATTTTCACAATCTCTGGTTGGGCTGTTCAGACCACTTCCGACGAACGAGCACATGGCGACCGATTCGATGTTGCGACCCGGCGAACTGAAAGAGATCCTCCTCAAGGAGATTGCCTCCGCCGATCTCGGCTCCCTCGACATCAACGACGTCGGGACGGTGCTGGAAGTGAAGGACGGCGTCGCCTTGGTCTACGGCCTGCGCCGTGCGATCGCGGGCGAAATGCTCGAGTTCACCGCCCGCGAGTCGGGTGAGACGATCATCGGCCTGGTGCTCAACCTTGAGCAGGACTCGGTGGGTGCCGCGGTCATGGGCGACTACCTCAAGCTCAAGGAAGGCGACGAGGTGCGTTGCACCGGACGCCTGCTCGAGGTCAAGTCGGGTCCCGGCATCCTGGGACGCGTCGTCGATGCCCTCGGCAACCCGATCGACGGCCTCGGTCCGATCGCTGCGACGTCGTCCAGGCCGGTCGAGTTCATGGCGCCGGGCATCATCGTCCGTCAGCCCGTCACCGAGCCGCTGCAGACCGGTGTGAAGGCGATCGACTCGATGATCCCGATCGGCCGTGGCCAGCGCGAGCTGATCATTGGCGATCGCGGCACCGGCAAGACAGCCATCGCCATCGACACCATCATCAACCAGAAGGGCACCGGCGTTGTCTGCGTCTACGTTGCCATCGGGCAGAAGCGCTCGACGGTCGCGACGGTCGTGGAGCGGCTCAAGTCCGCCGGCGCCATGGACTACACCGTCGTCGTGGTGGCCTCGGCGTCCGACCCGGCGCCGCTGCAGTTCATCGCACCGTACTCGGGTTGTGCCATCGCCGAATACTTCATGTACGAAGAGGGGAAGCCGACCCTCTGCGTCTACGACGATCTCTCCAAGCAGGCCGCTGCGTACCGCCAGATGTCGCTGATTCTCCGCCGT
The DNA here is from genome assembly GCA_038205305.1 of Gemmatimonadales bacterium. Lineage (GTDB taxonomy): Bacteria > Gemmatimonadota > Gemmatimonadetes > Gemmatimonadales > GWC2-71-9 > Palsa-1233. Next base: position 4,958 of record JBBRBZ010000121.1, on the reverse strand, counting down.
CCGCCGGGCCGCGAAGCGTATCCTGGCGACATCTTCTACCTCCACTCGCGCCTGCTTGAACGCGCCGCCAAGCTGAGCACCGATCCGACCGCGACGGCGAATGACCCGCGCATCAAGGTGCCGGGCGGTTCGCTCACGGCGCTGCCGATCATCGAGACGCAGGCCGGCGACGTGTCGGCCTACATCCCGACCAACGTGATCTCGATCACCGACGGCCAGATCTTCCTGCAGACCGACCTCTTCTACGCCAACGTCCGTCCGGCCGTCGACGTCGGCATTTCGGTGTCGCGCGTCGGTGGAAACGCGCAGATCAAGGCGATGAAGCAGGTCGCCGGTCCGCTCCGGCTTTCGCTGGCGCAGTACCGCGAGCTCGAGGCCTTCGCCCAATTCGGTTCCGACCTTGATGCCGCCACGCAGCGCCAGCTCGCCCGCGGTGCGCGTCTGGTGGAGATGCTGAAGCAGCCGCAGTACCAGCCGGTGCCGGTCGAGGAGCAGGTCGCGGCACTCTATGCCGTCACCAACGGCTTCCTCGATGACATCGCGGTGGAGAGCATCCGGAAGTGGGAGGCGGACTTCCTCGCCTGGCTGCGCACGTCGCGTCCGCAGGCGCTCGCCGATATTCGCGAGAAGAAGGCGCTCACCGACGACGTGAAGAGCGGCCTCAACGCGGCGATCGAGGCCTTCAAGCCGATGTTCAAGACCGCCTGAGATGGCGACCAATCGCGCACTCAAGGGGCGCATTCGCTCCATCGGCAATACCCGCAAGATCACGCGGACGATGGAGCTGGTCGCGACCTCGAAGCTCAAGAAGGCACAGGATCGGGTGATCGCCTCGCGTCCCTACGCCAAGGCGTTGCGCGACGTGATCGGCGACCTCGCCACACCGGATCTGGCTGACCAGTTCCCGCTGCTTGCCCGGCCGGCACTACCGGCGCACGGCGGTCCGACCCGTGCGGTGGTGATCCTGATCACCTCCAATCGCGGCCTCGCCGGTGGCTTCAACACCAACCTGATCAAGGAAGCGAAGCGGCGGATCGATGCGCTCGAGGCCCAAGGCTACACCGTCGAGTTGATCGGCGTTGGCAAGAAGGGCGTCGGCTTCTTCCGCTACATCGGTCGCAAGTTCCGCAGCGAGCGTCCCGATATCGGCGATCGCCCCACCTCGGACCATGCTGATTCGCTGGTGGCCGACCTGATCGATGAATTCGTCGCAGGCAAGCTCGGTGCGGTCGAACTGGTGCAGTCGCATTTCCAGAGCGTGTTGGTGACGCCGCCCACCACGGTGCAGCTGCTGCCGATCGAGCCGCCCGAGTCGAGCACCGTTGGACCGCGCCCCGACTACATCTTCTCACCCGACCCGGCCTCGCTTCTCGCGACGTTGCTGCCGCTCTATGTGCGGAACCAGATGTATCGCGGACTGGTGGAGACGGTCGCCGCCGAACAGGCGGGACGCCGGACAGCCATGAAAAGCGCGACCGACAATGCCGGAGACCTGATCGACATCCTGAAGCGGACGTACAACCGTCAGCGGCAGGCGCAGATTACGCAGGAAATCGCGGAACTCGTAGGCGGCGCAGCGGCTTTGGAGTGAATCGTGGATAGTGATTGGTGGATGGTGACTCCGTGCACCATTCACCATCCACCATCCACCTGATCGCAATGATACGAATCTTTATTGTGAGAGTTTGTCCATGACCGCAACAGCTACGCAGACGCAGACCACCGGCACCATCGTCCAGATCATCGGCCCGGTGCTCGACGTCGAATTTCCGCCCGATCACCTGCCCGAGCTGTACAACGCGCTCACGGTGGATGACAACAGCGGCCCCATGAAGGTGCACTTGGTCGCCGAGGTGCAGCAGCACATCGGGCGCAATCAGGTGCGCGCCGTCGCGATGAGCTCGACCGACGGCGTCAGTCGCGGTATGACCGCAGTCGACACCGGTGCGGCGATTTCGGTGCCGGTCGGTGACGCGGCGCTGGGTCGGATTCTCAACGTCCTCGGCGAGCCGGTCGATGGTGGCCCGCCGATCCCGGCCTCGGTCGAGCGGTGGCCGATTCACCGGCCCTCACCTGCCTTCACGGCGCTCGAGCCGAAGACCGAAATTCTCGAGACCGGCATCAAGGTCATCGACTTGGTCGCCCCGTTCGTGAAGGGCGGCAAGATCGGCCTCTTCGGTGGCGCGGGCGTTGGCAAGACGGTCGTCATCATGGAGCTGATCAACAACGTCCAGAAGGGACACGGCGGCAAGTCGGTGTTCTGCGGCGTCGGCGAGCGCACCCGTGAGGGCAACGATCTCTACGGCGAAATGAAGGAGTCGGGCGTGCTCGCGTCGTGTGCGCTCATCTACGGCCAGATGAATGAGCCGCCGGGCGCACGTCTCCGCGTCGGCCTGTCGGGCCTCACTGTCGCCGAATATTTCCGCGATGTCGAAGGTCAGGACGTGCTCCTCTTCATCGACAACATCTTCCGCTTCACCCAGGCCGGTGCCGAAGTTTCCGCGCTGCTGGGCCGGATGCCGAGCGCGGCGGGCTACCAGCCGACGCTGGCGACCGAGATGGGTGATCTGCAGGAACGAATCACTTCGACACGCGACGGCTCGATCACCTCGGTGCAGGCCATCTACGTGCCGGCCGACGATCTCACCGATCCGGCGCCGGCCACGGCCTTCGCCCACCTTGACGCGACGGTCGTGCTCTCGCGCGCCATCTCGGAACTGGGCATCTACCCGGCCGTCGATCCACTCGATTCCACCTCGCGCATCTTGGCGCCGCAGTTCATCGGCGAGCGGCACTACAACGTCGCCATCGGTCTGCAGCGCACCCTGCAGCGCTACAAGGCGCTCCAGGACATCATCGCGATTCTCGGCATGGACGAACTCTCCGAAGAGGACAAGCTCCTCGTCGGTCGGGCGCGCCGGCTGCAGAAGTTCCTGTCGCAGCCGTTCCACGTAGCCGAGCAGTTCACCGGTATCGCACCGAAGTACGTCACGCTCGAGGACACGATCTCCTCGTTCGAGCGGGTGCTGGCCGGCGAGTTCGACACACTGCCAGAGCAGGCCTTCTACATGCAGGGCGGCATTGACGACGTGATCGCGGCCGCCAAGAAACTCGAGGGATGATGCACGTCACCGTCATCTCTCCCGAGTCGGCTGTCTTCGACGGCGAGGCCGACTCGGTCACGGCCCCGGCGTTCGACGGCGAGGTCGGCATCCTCGCCAACCACGCGCCGATGGTGGCATCGCTGGGGAAGGGGATCCTCAAGGTCCGGGCGGGCAGCGTCACCCACCGCTTCGTTGTGCAAGGCGGGTTCCTCCAGGTCGTCAAGAACAGTGTCCGCATCCTTGCTGAACACGTTCATGGAGCACCTGATGCTGCCTAGGACCCTGCCGGCGCCCGTGCTGGCGCTTGCCCCCGTCCTCCTCCTCCTCGCCGCTCCACTCGCCGCCCAGTCCACCGGGACGCCGGTCTTCCAGGCGCCCTATCGCGCCTTCCAGAACAACGAAGTCTCCGTCTTCTTCACTGATCCCGGTCCGGGGTACTCCCTCGAGGCGTCCTATCGCACCAGTCTGGGCGGACGAATCGACGGCGGAATACGGGGCGGCCTCCAGGATGGCGGGCGGGGGTACAAGACCTCGCTGCTGGTTGGCTTCGACAGCCGCATGCGGGTGATTGACCACAGCGAGTCGTTCCCGCTCGATGGGTCGTTCACCTTGGGGCTCGGCTTTCGGGACGACGGCCACACCACCGGCTACCTGCCGATCGGCTTCTCGATGGGACGGCGCTTTCTGGTCGAGGGCTCGGCCACATCGCTGGTGGCCTATGTCCAGCCGACGATCACGCCGCTCTTCGTCGATGGCTCCGGGACGGCGTTCACCATCGGCTTCGGCGCTGACCTTCGCCTCAACTCCCGACTCGATTTCCGTTTCAGTGGCGGGATCGGTGACCTTGATGGGGTAGGTTTCGGGCTGGCGTTCCTGCATTGACCTGTCGCGGCTGATGCCGTACGATACGCCGGTGCGGCCATGGCCGTTCCGGCGCTTCGTTTCCCGCTATACCGAAGGAGTTCCGATGTTCCGTCGTCACCTGGTTGCAGCAGTGGCCCTCACGCTTGCCCTTACCGCGCCACTCACGGCGCAGGTGATCGGCCTCCCCGTCGTGAACAACGGCGTCCCGCTCGGCATCCGGATCGCGGCTGACGTTGGCATGGCAAACGCGGATTACGGCAAGGGCACCACCATCGGGGCGAGCGCCGGGATCGGCATCGGCTACTTCGGCGTCGGGGCGCAGATTGCGCGCTACTCGCCCAAGGTTGGCGAGTCGATCACCGCGCCGGGCTTCAGTGCTTCGATGCGCCTGCTCGGTGGTCCACTGGTGCCGTTCCGCATCATGGCGCTGGCCGGCTACTCACACTGGACTGCCGGTTCAGTCGGTGTGACGCACATCCCGGTGTCGATCGGCCTCTCGGCGACGATTCCCAACCCGGCGTTCTCCATCAAGCCGTGGATCGCGCCGCGCCTCGACATGACGCGCGTCTCCGGCAAAAGTGATTCCCACTTCGGCATCAGTGGCGGCATCGACGTTTCGCTGCTCAATGGCCTGACCTTCCGCGGCGCCTATGATCGCGTTTCGGTAAAGGGTGGCAGCCCGAGCATCTTGTCGTTTGGGTTGGGATTTTCGCTGTAGGGGATGATGGTCGATGGTGGATGATCGATGATCGGTGGCAGCACGTAGGGGCGACGCATGCGTCGCCCCTACGTGCGTAATGAGGTGCGTACGTCCATGATGGGGCGGACGTGTGTCGTGGTGGGTGCGCCGATCCGCCCGATCACCGGGGCGACGCAGGGATGGCGGCGGGGCGACGCGTGGATGGTGTCGGGGCGACGCGTGGTTGGTGTCGGGGCGAGGCGTGGGGGGGGTCGGGGCGAGGCGGGGGGGGAGTCGGGGCGGGGGTCGGG
>JBBRBZ010000120.1:0-8688 GCA_038205305.1 Gemmatimonadales bacterium | reverse complement strand
TGCCGGGCGAGTGGTGGCTCGGCGCAGTCCTTGGATAAAACATACTCCGCGCCGCGCCATCGCTGTCAGCGACACGGACAAGAACGCCATCTCGCCCGAATCCGATCACTTCCTTGCGACCGTCCGGGAGCACCAGCTTGCGGAGTATTCGGCCATCTGGAGCAAATGCGACCCACACATCGGGGGCCTTCGAATCCTTGCGGTATTGATTGACCCAGAGGCGGCCCTGATCATCAACGTGAATCTGCCTATGCGTCGGCCAATACTCCGCGTGCGGCCTGCTCTTCCAGCGATCCATGGCCGTAGCCTTGGCCTCGGCCACCTGAGATTCTGTTGGCTTCCCTCCGCCACCAGGGAGCGCATAGCCGATTCGCTTCAGCGCGTCCGCATCAGTGATCCGCTCGGGAATATCGGCAAAACGGACGATCAGGACGGGCTTGCCGGCCGTGGTGTACGCGGTGATTTGCGAGGCATCCGGCGCCCAAAGACGGCTCCGGTCACTAGCCCTTCCGCTGAACCAACTCCATGGCCATTCTCTTCAGGTCCAACTCCCTCACCCCGGCGGTCCATATGGCAACCCAAGCCGATGTCCGGCGCATCGCCCTCGCTCTCCCCGGCACCGCAGAGGCCGACAATGATTTCGCCTTCGGTGTGCTCCACAAGGGGAAGTCGAAGGGGTTGGTCTGGTCCTGGAAGGAGAGGGTGGTGCCGAAGATCGGAGTGCGGCAGCTTCGCGAAGTCCTTACCGAGGGGTGGCGCTGCCAGGCGCCGGCGGCACTGGTGAAGGAGTTTGACGGGGGCGCACGGTAGCCTGCCGTCAACCGGTCTGCTTCAGCGGCTTCAGGCGCGCAATCTGAGCAGCTTCCTTGGAGCGGAGTGCATGCCACAAATCCCAGTCCTGCTGAAGGCCCAGCCAGAAATCCGCGCTCATACCGGTGACGCGCGCCAAACGGAGCGCCGTATCCGGCGTGACCGCGCGACGCACGTTGATGACTTCGTTCAAGCGGGGAAACGATACTCCAAGGCGCACGGCAAAGGCCGACTGCGTGATGCCAAGCGGCGTGAGAAACTCCTCCAGCAACATCTCACCTGGATGGGTCGGCGGCCGATGGGTGGGGAGCCGACGCTGAACCAGCGCATGCCCGCCTGGGCCCTTAGTGGTAATCGGTGACTTCAACATCGTCGGCATAGCCTTCCTCCCACCGGAAACAGACCCGGTATTGGTCGTTGATTCGAATACTGTGCTACACAGCGTGGTCCAGCATCAGGGCCATCCCCGCCACAACTGGTTTCACAACCGACACTCATGCCCCACCCACCACTCGGCCACAACGATGCGCGTGGGCCGAAACCAGAAGGCCGCAACCCCCATGTGCCCGGATGGTTGGGGGCCGGTCAGATCCCCTTCCCATATCATGAAAGAGCGTTTGTCGCTCGTGGGGGGCTCGCCGAGTCCTGCCAAGCGCTGCAATTGCGCCGCAACTGAGACGCTATCCGCCCCATCCCACCGCACACTGGCCACTCGGTTGTTCAAGCCGGGAGCCTTGATGGGAATCTTGGCGTCGCGGCAGAAGTGAAAGAAGCCATCCTCACAACCAGGAGAGTAGACACCGGAGAGCGTGGTGTGCCGGGTCCGGATGTATTTCGGGTTGAAGTGGTTCAGGTGGATCTGGCGGCCGTAGATCGCCACCAGCGGAGGAATCGAGTCCGCGAACACCCGTGCCGGAGACGACGGCTCGGCGATGTAACAAGATTCGCTACGAAAGGAGAGGACCACGGTCAGTGATTGGCTCACCGGATGGCCTGCCCCCATCTGCTCGCACGGCCGCATTCAGAACAACCCGTCCATCGATTCCCGCGCGGGCGAGCGGAAGCAAATACAGTGGCGGAGATGTCCGTGCGGCAATCAGGGAGGGCGGCACCACCTCCACGTCGACTGCACTTGACCCAGGGCGTTCCACGCGATTGCTCGCGCAGCCGCTGCATGCCAGCAGAATCCCAAATACACACATTCGCATCAGGGGGGGCCATTCGAACTCCTGTTGTTGATCGCCTGGCGAGCGGATTGCGCCTAAGGGTGCAGCGCCACCGCGAAGCTGTTCGAGTTCCCCGCGTCTTGCACCACACACGCGCCGTCGCCCTGACAGGTTTGCACGGTGTAGCGAAGGCGCATTGCTCCCGTGAGCGCTCCGATGGGCTGGCCAGTGGCCCCATCAAAAGAGTTCGGACCGACGAGGAAGAGTGTGTCACTGCGCGTCGCGCCGGCTGCCACTGGAATCTGTTGATCATGCCCCGTACAGGCCCACACGCCATTGTAGGCGGGTCCCGGTGGTTCCGCGCTGCCGACCATCTCGACACTGAACATCGGAGTTGGCGAACTCGGAGCGCAGCGCGCCAGATACACCATGCGTTTAGCACGATTCGTAAAAGCGGTAATCACGGTGAATCCATACTGCGGCTGGCTGCCAATGGTCCCGGCGACCACTGCGGTGTATGACGCGCGGTCGGTAGACAGCAGGTAGTTGGCAGGGTCACTGGTCACAATATCGAGCCCGGCGCCGCAGCCGGACACGACACCGAGACTCCCAACCAACAGTGCTCTGAGCTTGCGATGCAACACGACTCCTCCAAGGCTGGCTCGCCGCAGTACTTGAAGAAGCATGTCTCGCGGCGGGCCTAAAGTTACTGCCCAAAGATAAAGCTCTCATGACGATGGGCCAGCTCGTGGCTCGCGGCTAAAGCCGTGAGATCTCACCATCCAGAGCACGGACATCTTGAATGCGGCACGCAGTCGTTGAAAAGGCGTTGGGCATCCGGTTGAGGGAGGATCACAAAGACTAGCGAGTCAGGGCGCGGCACGCCCACAAGGGACACTCATTCACCTGAGCCGGATTTCGTCCTCCGCTCCTGCCGCCGGACGTTGTTCCACCAGAGGAGCCCGAAGAGAGCCGCCTGCATCAGCAAGAGCGTCAGCGTGCTGGCACCACGCATCGCCCCGATTCCGGTCACGCCCACGCTCGCGAGCGACCAGGCCCAAGGATTCATCCGTTCATGGTCTGCTGCTCGAAAGAACAACGTTGCGCAACAGACACCGACGAGGAGCAGGATGGGCATGGTGGGTCCCTCACTTGGATGCTTGCCCTGAACTGTTCAAGCTCGCCGCTGCCAGGAGAGCCGCCAACACCGCCAGCAGAACCGCCCTCCGCCGACGATACCGGGCGAGAAGCCAATGCCCCCTCACCCGGATTCCGGTCATCACCAACCCTCGACTTCCAGCTTCAGGATGAACCTACCTTCAGCGGCACATTGCTGCTGCCCACCGCGGAGCTTCCCAGCTGGTTCCGCGAGTTGTCGCCCCAGCAAAAGACGGTACCGTTATCCGAGAGACCGCAGGTGAAGTTGTCACCCGCGCGAATGTCCGTGAAGAGGTGACCACCAGAGACGGCGACCGGCGAATTGCTGCCCAGGCTGCCACCGTTGCCGAGTTGCCCGGAGGAATTGCGCCCCCAACAGAAGACGGCACCGGCTGCCGTCCGTCCGCACGTGTGGTAGGTACCCATTGTCAGCTGGACAAAGGTGTTGCCGTTGGCAAGCAGTGGGACCGGCGTGTGACGTTCGGTCTGGCTACCGTCGCCGAGTTCCCCGTACGCATTGGCCCCCCAGCACACCCAATTGCCATTGATCAGGTTACCGCAGGCATTGTCGGTGCCCGCGACCAAGCCAGCGAATGTGTTGCCACCCATCACCGCCACGGGACTGGTTCGGTTGACCGTGGTGTTGTCGGCCAATTCCCCATTGCCGTTATATCCCCAACAATGGGCGGCTCCGCTGGTCACGCGGCCGCAGGTGAAGTAGCCGTCGGGACTCGACACGATGTCCACGAAGCTCAGCGCGCCCGTTTGCGCCAGCACGGGACTGTTGCGCTGCGTGGACGTGCCATCACCAAGCTGTCCGTCGAAATTACCGCCCCAGCACCAGACCACGTTGGCGGTCGTGCGCCCGCAGGCAAAGAATGCTCCCGGTGATACCTGGGCATAGTTCTGCCCCGACGATGTGACGGCACTCGGCGTCCGGGTGCTGGCACCGCTCCCATTGCCGACGCCGCCGTCGCTCCCTTCGCCCCAACAGTACGCTGCGCCGGCCGTGGTGCGGGCACAGCTGCTCTCCAGCCCGCCGCGAATCTCGGCCCAGCTTTGACCGTTCGCAAGCACCACGCGCGGCGTAGCGCTCGACGGGCCAACAAACGTCGGATCGCCCAACTGTCCCTGATTGTTGTTGCCCCAGCAGTGGCCGACACCAGCGGCATCGAGTCCGCACATGTGCGTGTCACCTGCGCCGAGCTGCACGATTCCCGACAGACCGTTGGCGGTCACCGTCACGCTCAGATTGATCGGCGGGGCGGCGAGCGCCCCGGACGTGGCGTTGAGCACCAGCACATAGGGGCCGACCGGGAGGTTACCGGTGGCGGTCAGCGTGATGGTCGAGCTGTCGGCGACGCTGGTCGGCGCAACAACCACGGTGAGGCCGGTCGGTGCTCCTGTCACGGCGTAGACAATCACCCCGGCGAAACCGCCGGTGCGAACCGCCTTGATCCAACTCAGCGCAGCGGTGCCCTGAGCCACACTCACTGCGGTCGCGCCGGTCGTGATGGTGAATCCACCGGGAACGGCCACGGTCACGTTGATGGTCAGCTGCTGCGTCGTCACGCCCGGAGATGCCGCGCTCACCACAACGGGATACGTCCCCGGTGTCACGGCCCCTGTCGCCGCCACAGTGAGAGTGTTCACGTCCGCAGTCGCTGTGGCTGCCACGCTGGCAGTCAGCCCCGTGGTGGTACTCGCAGCACTGTAACTGATGGTTCCGGTGAATCCGCCGGTGCGCGTGGCGGTGATACTGGTCGTGTTGCTGCCGGCTTGTGTCACGCCGACCGCTGTGCTGCCCGCGGCGATGGTGAAGTTGCCGGTGGCGAGGACCGTCAGTGTGAGCGGCGCGGTGACGTCAGTCAGCCCTGAGGCCGTGCCACGAATCAGCAGGTTATAGATGCCCGGGACAACGCTGGCACCCACCGCAATGCCGACATTGGAACTGTCGGTCGTCACCGGCGTCACATTGAATGATGCCGTGGCACCGAGCGGCAGATTCTCCGCCGACAAGGCAACGCCACCGGTAAAGTTGGTGCGCACCAAGCGGATACTGGAGGTACCGCCCTGACCCTGAGCGACACTGAGTGCGGGGGCGCCGAGGCTAAAGGTGAACGATGCCGGTGTGGCAGCGGCCACCGTGAGCGTGAAGGTCGCGGGGGCGTCGTCGATCCCGTTCCCTTTGGCGTGGACGGTAAGCGTGTAGCTGCCCGGGAGCGCCGCGCTGGTCGTGGCGATAGTGACCGTGGCGACGTCGCCAGTCAGGGTAGCCGAACCGGTCACCCCGGTCGGCACGTTGTCGACGGTGATCACGACGGAGCCGGTGAAGTTGGTTCGGCTGATGCTCCCGGTGACCTGAGTGGATCCGCCCTGCGCGATCGTGGCAGATGTGGGGCTCAGGGTGAGCTTGATCGATCCGGAGTTGCCACTGGTCGTGCTACTGGAGCCACAGCCTGCCGTTCCTGCGAGGACGGCGGCCAGCAGCAAGGCTGCGCCGGAATGGCGGGAGAAGGCTCGTGGCATCGGTACACTCCTGTGGCGTGACGGGGGTGACCCGGTCACTGGACGTAAGGCGTTCCCCCCTTAGGGCGCAGGAAATGGTCGAAACAGCTCATCGGTCGGGCAAATGCCAGGGGGGGGGCTCGCGGCTGAAAGCCGCGACCTCTCCCGCTCCCGCTCCTCGCTCCTCCGTTCTCCGTTCTCCGTTCTCCGTGCTCCGTTCTCCTCTCCTACCCCATCGCCGGATCCGTGATGCTCCACCCCCCGCGTTCCACCCGCCCGGCGTAGCGGTACCGCAGCGCACCCGCCCGCACGGTGAAGTCATACCAGCCATGCGTGGCGGCGGTCGGTACTCGCATCGACGCCTTGCCGCCGGGGCGAACAATGATGCGATATGGGCTGCCGGCCCCGACACCGTCGACCACCACCGCTTCCGGTGAGGCGCCATGATTGGAGAGTCGTAGCGTGAGCTCACCATTCGATGTCTTGCCGTTGCGATATTCCACCAGCAGCTGCAATGGGCTCGGCGCGTCGCCGTCGCTGAACTCGCGCATGAAGCCGTTGGGGCCATCAATGCGCAGTTGATAGCCACCAGCGGCCGGCCAGCTATCGTGCAGCGTGTCACCCGCCGACACCGCGTACGCTCGGCATTGCATTTCAACGCCGTAGCGGTAGCCATTGAACGGTGCGCCCTGTGATTTCTTGCCAAACGCATTGCCGGCCGACATCGTGAGGGTGACAGTGTCTCCCTCGCGCACGGCGTTCACATGCAAGTCGTACGGCAATGGACAGGAAGGTCGGACTCCCGGCTCCTGCTGCGAGGCGACCTGCGCGCTGTCAGCATCGGGGCGTGACGGCGCCGGCGCCACCGCCGGGTCACGGAAGCGCGCGGAGTAGATCCGCTCGACCGTGGCATCGCGATCAATTGGCGTGGGGAAAACAATCGGCTCGCCATTCCACGGCCGGAACACCGACGAGAGATCGCCGCAGACGGTACGGCGCCAGGGCGAGATGTTCTCCTCGCGCACCGACTTCCCCTTGCCCTCGAGCCACGTCTCCATCAGTTGCAGCACGGAAGTATGATCGACCACCTGCGAGTTGACGCAGCCACCGCGACTCCACGGCGAAGCGATCACCATCGGCACCCGGTAACCCAGCCCGATGGAATTGTCGCGCCCATGCACATTGGCCCAATCGATCGCCGTGTTGATGGCACTCGACGTCTTCCCTGTCTCCGGGCGATCGGGGTGCGGCGCCGTGAAGGGCGGCACGTGATCGAAGTATCCGTCATTCTCATCGTAGCATAGCACGAAGATGGTCTTCTTCCAGACGTCCGGATTCTTGGTAAGAATGTCGAGCACTTCGGAGACGTACCAGGCGCCATACCACGGCGCGCCGGGATGATCGGAGAAGTTCTCCGGTGCGATCAGCCACGAGATTGCTGGCAGCTCGCCCTTCGCGACATCCTGCCGGAACTGGTGCAGCGTATCACCCGCCGGCACCTGGACTTCACGCGTGGTACCCTGGTCGTCGTACTGAAGCGTGGTGAGTTCGCGATACTTGGGGTCGCCCGCATTGGTGGTGAACGCCTTCTCGTGGAGCGAGCGCTCGCGGGGTGAGAGCTGCTCCCAGGACACATCGGTGTAGCGGGTGATTTCCACGCGGGCCGAGTCGAGTGCTGCCTTGAGCGACACCACTTCCTTGCGTCGTTTGGTCGCCTCCGCCGCCGCAAGCCCCGCCTCGGCCGCCTTCGCCTCTGCCGCCGCGATCCGCGCCGGCAACGCCTCGATCAGTTTTGGCAGCCAGACGCGGTGGCTCTTGCCGAAGCGCACCTGGTACTGGCTGAACCACTCCAGCGGTGCGTCGGTGAAGTTGGCGAGCCAGGCATCCTCGTCGTCCGTCAGGCCGGAGTCGAGCGAGATCTCGTTTTGGTAGATCCGCCATGAGACGCCGGCATCCTCAAGTCGCTCCGGAAAGGTGCGCCACGACGCCTCGTGCTCGTAGTCAGTGTCGCCATTGGTGACCCGTGCGGGGTCGACGGCACTGCTCCGGATGTTGCCGGTCCAGAGAAAGAGCCGGTTGGGGGTGGTGCCGGTGAGCGAAGAGCAGAAGGCCTGGTCACAGACGGTGAAGGCATCGGCCAGGGCATAGTAGAACGGCAGATCATCGCGCTGGTAATGCCCCAGCGTGAACGGCAGATCGCGCTTGGGCTTGGCGATCAGCCATTTGTCGTACTTGCCGCCATTCCGGGCGTCGACTTGGTCCGGCCAGTCGTGCGGCAGTCCACCGATCCAGGTGGCGTTGCTCTTGGTAATGTCGAGCCGGAACGGCGCGTAGGTGGCACCCGCGGCATCGGTCTGGAACCAGACCGGCCGGCCGTCGGGCTGTGCATGCACGCGTGGATCACGGAAGCCACGCACCCCCTGCAGCGCCCCGAAGCAGTGATCGAACGATCGATTCTCCTGCATCAGCACCACAATGTGCTCGGCGTCGTGAAAGGTGCTGCCCCGCTCCGGATCGATCGCCATCGCACGGGCAATGGCGTCGGGAATGCCGCCACGAGCGAGTGCCGCACTGGAGAGCGCGGCCGCGCTGAGCAGGAAGTCACGTCGGGAAGGAGCCATGAGCATCCACGCCGGAGGAGTGGTGGGGGGAGAGCTTGGAAAGCTAGCCCACTCGGGCGCGATGGCGTAAATCGTGGTGGTGCGGCTCAGCTACCGCCGCCGCTTCCCTTCGGTGTAGGGCGCTGAGCCTGCTGACGGAGCTTGGTCAGTTCGAGTTCACGCTCCTTGAGTTCGACCTGGGCCCGGAGCAGGTCGAGCTCTGCTGCGGTACCCGCCGCGTACTGCTTCTGCAGCAGCTGCAGCCGGGTTGCCGCGACATCGTGCGAAACAAGGGCCTGCTTGAGGTCGAGTAGGCGCTGCACCGAATCGAGTCGCGTCGTCAGCTGCTCCACGGGAGTCTTCTTCGCCACGTACTCCTGCCGGAGATGCAACTTCTCAGCACCCAGCATCATCTCATGTTGCACTCGCTCATTGTCGGCCTGCGC
>JBBRBZ010000119.1:0-8728 GCA_038205305.1 Gemmatimonadales bacterium | reverse complement strand
CTATCCCACCCGTCAACAATCCAGGGCACCGCCCGCCGCACGCTGACCCGATCGGAGTCCTTCGGGGTGGGGCGCGTCTGCGCTACTGCTCCGCATCATCCTGGACAGGGAAAGCATGCGACATTCATATCTTGTGCTGGCATTGGCGTGCGTCGCCCGTGCAGCCTCCGGCCAGCAGGCCGTTCCGTCGGGCACGACCACCCCGCGCGCCATCACGCCCGAATGCGTGGCCGGTGGTGCGACATCGGGTGATTCACTCTGCCTCACCCGGAAGGCCGCGATCGCTCGCGCGCTCCAGGCCAACCCGCAGCTGCAGGTGGCTGCGGCTCTCAATGCCCAGGCGCGTGCCCGCAAGATACAGGCGGTGGCGATTCCCGACCCGAACTTCTCGGCCCAATGGGGTGAGTCGCGCGGCATCTTCGGCTCCGGTGGCGCGTCCACCAAGGCGGTGGGCGCGACCCTGACCATCCCCTTCTTCGACAAGTTCCGGTTGCAGGGAAAGATGGGGATGGCTGATGTGCATTCGGCCGAGTCCGACTCGACGCTCACCGGACAGACCATTCAGCTCTACACCTCGCAGACATACGACGCGGTGCTGGCCTCGATCCGCCGACAGCAGGATCTGCTGGAGTCAAAGGCACTTGCCGATGATTTCGTGAAGAAGACGCAGGCGCGCTTCGACGCGGGGACGGCCGCCAAGCTGGACGTGATCAAGGCGCAGGTGGATGCCTCGCAGGCAGACAACGACCTGATCGCCTCTGAGCACGACATGGAGAACGCGAGGGCCTCGCTCAACCGGCTGCTGGGCCGTCGCCTCGAAGCACCAATCGCGACGGCGGATTCCTTCACCGTCCCCGCCGGTCTCCCCGCACTGGCCCCGATGCTCGCGTCCGCCCTGGTCAACCGACCGGAGATCCGCTCGCTGCAGAGTCAGCAGATGGGCGCCAGGGCTGCCAGCAGTCTCGCCAAGGAGTTCTGGCTGCCAGACCTGACGGTGGGCATCGGTCGTGACCTCGCTGCTGAGAAGGGTCCCGGCCTGCTGACCACGGGCATCTCGCTCCCAATTCCGCTCTTCTACTGGCAACATGCCAAGGGAGAGATCGCCGAGCGGCAGTCGCACGAGCGCGAGCTCGACGCCACCGCACGCGACCTTAATGCAGCGGTGAGTGAGGAAGTCCGGTCGCTCTACTCCACGACGATGACATCAATCCGTCAGGCCACGCACCTGCGCGATCAGCTGCTGCCCGCCGCGCGCGAAGCCTTCCGCATCGCCTCCGCGAGCTACTCCCTGGGCGGGTCCTCGGCATTGGAAGTGCTCGACGCGCGTCGCACCTTGATCGATGCCGAAGACCAATACACCGATGCCCTCGCCGCTGCGAACAGCGCGCGGGCCGACCTTGAGCGTGCCGTCGCCTCTCCGTTGGCGTCGTTCGGCACTGGAGTGTCCCAATGACCGGCCGGAACTTTCGCTCGACCGCCTTCTTGATGACCACTGCCGTCACCCTGCTCGCCGCGTGCGGCGGGAAGGGGGAAGCCGGTGAGCCACAGGCCGCGGCCTCGGCCGACAGCGGCATCACCCTCGCCGAGTCCCAGCGTGCGCGGATCGAGACCGACACCATCAAGAGTCAGCGCTACACGCCGGTGATTCTCAGCACGGGTACGGTGGCGTTCAACGGTGACAAGTCGACCCAGATCATCTCGCCGATCTCGGGGCCGGTGTCCCGTGTGATGGTCAATCCCGGCGACAGCGTGTCGCCTGGCCAGGTGCTGGCTCTCGTGGCCTCCCCCGATTTCGCGGGAGCCATCGCCGAATATCGCAAGGCGGAGACGGCACTCAAGAACTCCCAGCGCATCGCCGCCCTCGACGAGAAACTCTTCGCCAACGACGCCCTCGCGCGCGCCGAACTTGATCAGGCCCGCAGCGACCTGCTGTCGGCCGAGGCTGATCAGGACGCTGCAGTGCAGAACCTGAAGTCGCTCGGCGTCGACAGTGCGTCGATCGTCGCCCTCCGTGATGGCAAGTCGGCTCCTGGCGCCGTCGCCGCCATCCGTTCGCCGATTGCCGGCACCGTGGTCGAGAAGCTCATCACGCCCGGCCAGCTGCTCGCGGCGGGTGGCTCACCCGCCTTCACCGTGGCCGATCTCTCGTCGGTCTGGGTGATGGGCAATGTCTTCGGCAGTGACATGGCCGCCATCCGAAAGGGAACCGTGGTGCACATCACCACCGACGTCAGCGCCGACACGTTGCAGGGTACGGTGGATTACGTCGGTGCCCTGGTCGACCCGGACAGCAAGGCCACCCCGGTGCGCATCCTGGTGCCGAACCGCGCCCGCATCCTGCGCCAGAACATGCTGGTGAACGTCTCCTTCCGGAGCACCACGCTGCGGGAGGGACTGCTCGTCCCCGTGTCGGCGGTGCTGCGTGACGACGACAACCTTCCTTTCGTCTATCTCGCCACCAGCACCCCGAATCGCTTCCTCCGCCGACGCATCTCGCTCGGCAATCGTACCGGCGAGTTCTACGCGGTCGCGGACGGACTCATGTCCGGTGATGTGGTGGTGACTCAGGGTTCGCTTTATCTCGAAGCCGCGGGGTCGCAATGAGCGACCACCTGCACGACGGGATGACGAGTGAAATCGAGATCGTTCCCGAGGTCACCACCACCAAACACTCGATCATCCATCGCATTGTCATCACTGCGCTGGCGCAGCCACTGCTGGTGCTGGCGGCATCGCTGGTCCTGGCCGGCGTGGGGGTGTGGTCGTTCATGCGATTGCCGGTGGATGCCTACCCTGACATCTCGCCGCCTCGCGTCGGCATCGTGACGCAGTGGCCGGGACAGGCCGCCGAGGAAGTCGAACGGCAGATCACCGTGCCGATCGAGACCGAAATGAATGGGCTGCCCAACGTGTCGGTCATCCGCTCCGTCTCGTTTTTCGGGCTCTCCTCGGTCGACATCGTCTTCAAGGACGGCACCGACAACTACTTCGCCCGGCAGCAGGTCTTCGAGCGGCTGAGCGGCGTCGGGGTGCCCGACGGCGTTGCTCCCGAGGTGGAACCGCTCTATTCGCCCTCGGGGCTGGTTTACCGCTATACCCTGGTGAGTCCTGACCGATCGTCGATGGAGCTGAAGACCATCAACGACTGGCTGCTCTCCAAGGCCTACAAGTCGGTCCCCGGGGTCGCCGACATGTCGGGCTTCGGCGGGCCGACGATGCAGTATCACGTCCTGCTCGATCCGGCCAAGCTGGCCGGGGCCGGGCTGTCCATTTCGGACGTGGTCACGGCACTCGGGGCCAACAATGGCAACTCGGGCGGCGGTTTCTACTCCGAGGGCGGCCAGTTCTATTACGTCCGCGGCCTGGGGCGGCTCGAGCGACCAGAAGACATCGGCAATGTGGTGCTTGCCGTCCGCAACGGGACACCCATCCTGGTGCACGACATCGGGCGGGTCGAAATCGGTTCCGCGCCTCGTACCGGCAACTTCGGCTTCAACACGCTCGACGATGCCGTCGAGGGCGTGATCCTGATGCGCACCGGTGAGCAGGCGCAGATCGTGCTCAAGGGCGTCGAAGCGAAGACGGCCGAACTGAACGCGTCGGTGCTCCCCAAGGATGTCCAGATCAAGCCGTATTACGATCGCAGCGACCTTATCAGCTTGACCACCTCGACGGTGGAAGACAATCTGGTGCGTGGCATCCTGCTGGTGATCGTGATCCTGATTTTTTTCCTGTTCGACATTCGATCAGGGCTGATCGTCGCGGTCACCATCCCGCTGGCCCTGCTCTTTGCGTTCATCTGCCTTGACGCCAGGCACATCCCGGCGAATCTGCTCTCGATCGGCGCCATCGACTTCGGTATCCTCGTGGATGGGGCCGTGGTCATGGTCGAAAACATCCACAAGAACCTCGCCCGACGGCACGGGACCGACTACGACATCGCTCAGGTGATTGCCAAGTCGGCGGCGGAAGTCGATCGACCGATCGTCTATGCGGTGGCCATCATCGTGGCCGGCTTCCTGCCGATCTACGCGCTCTCCGGCCCGTCGGGTTCGCTCTTCCGCCCCATGGCTGACACCATGATCTATGCCCTGATCGGATCATTGATCCTGGCCCTGACCACGTTGCCGGTGCTGTGCATGTTGGTGCTGCGACGGGGAGTGAAGGAGCGTCGCAACGCCGCCTTCGAGTGGATCAAGGAGCTGTACGGCAGGCAGCTCGATCGCTCCCTTGGGATGCCCCGGAGCACCATCGTGGGCTCGGTGGCGATCTTTGCCGCCGCGCTACTGCTCACTGGACGCATCGGCGCCGAATTCATGCCCCACCTCGATGAGGGGGCGCTCTGGGTCCGCGCGACACTGCCGCCGACCATCTCCTTCGAGGAATCCTCCAAGCTTGCCCCGGAAATCAGCAAGATCCTTCGGAGCTTTCCCGAGGTCACCGATGTCGCCTCGGAGCATGGCCGCCCCGATGATGGCTCCGATCCGACCGGCTTCTTCAACATGGAATTCTTCGTCGGTCTCAAGCCATACAAGGAATGGAAGGGGCCCTATCACACCAAGACGGAACTCACTGCCCTGGTCAACGAGAAGCTGCAACAGTTCCCTGGAGTCTCCTTCGGCTATTCCCAGCCGGCCGAGGATGCCGTTGATGAGGCGGAGACGGGACTCAAGAGCTCACTCGCCGTGAAGATTTTCGGTCCCGACCTGCAGGTGCTGGAGCAGAAGGGGCTGGCCGTCGAGGAAGTGCTCAACCACGTGCGGGGCATTGGCCGCATTTCCCTGGTCCATGAACTGGGACAGCCGTCGCTCACCATCGCGGTCGATCGCGCCAAGTTGGCTCGCTACGGCGTCAACGTCGCCGACGTCAATGCCCTGATCGAGGCCGCCGTGGGGGGCGTCTCGGCGACGTCAGTCGTGCAGGGCGAGAAGTCCTTCGATCTGGTGGTGCGGCTCGAGCAGCGTTTCCGCGACAACCCGGAGGAGATCGGCAACATTCTGGTGGCCACGCCGTCCGGCAAGCAGGTGCCTCTGCGAGAACTCTCCACGATCCAGGTGGCAAGTGGCGCATCGTACATCTACCGCGAATCCAATTCGCGCTTCATCGGGGTGCAGTACGCCGTCGTGGGCCGGGATCTGGCCGGGGCAGTGCAGGACGCTCAACGGCAGGTGGCCCGCGAGGTGAAGGTGCCGGCGGGGTACCGGATTGTCTGGGGCGGTGAGTACGAGGAATACACCGCCTCGCGCAGCCAGTTGGCGATCGTCCTGCCATTGACCATCGTGGGGATCTTCATCCTGCTCTTTGCGCTCTATCGCAACTTCGTCTTCCCGCTCATCACCGTGATCGGGGTGGTGCTCTCGGCGCCGGTCGGTGGCATCGTGGCCCTGGCGCTCACGGGGACGCCGTTCTCGGTCTCCTCGGGCATCGGCTTCCTGGCGCTCTTCGGCGTGTCGGTGCAGACGGCCGTGGTATACATCTCCTACGCCAATGAATTGCGACAGTCGGGCCATGACATCACCATGGCAGTGCGCGAGGCAGCCATGGACCGGCTGAGGCCGATCATGATGACCGCCCTGGTGGCTGCCCTCGGCCTCCTGCCGGCGGCGCTCTCCACCGGCGTGGGGTCGGACTCGCAGAAGCCATTCGCGTTGGTGATTGTGGGCGGGCTTTTCTCGCGGCTGCTGATCTCGATCTTTCTGATGCCGGTGCTGTACGCGCAGACCGCCAAGGTCGGGGACCGGTTGGAGGTGTGAGGGCGCGGGGCGGCCGGGAGTTTCCCCGGTCGTCACCGACTCGAAGCAGTCCTCGAGGTTCGCCCAGGAGGCCCGATCTGGGGAATCCTGAACCCTCTCCCTCAACCACGCCCTGGGACGCGGTAGCGTGTCAGGTGGGGTCCTCAGAGGGGATCCCCCGATCCAGCCCTTCTATTTGGACCACGATCAGCGCAATGCTTCGGTTGCCGGAGTGCCCTGTTCAGCAGCCGGTGCGGTCGTCACTGCGGCCGACATCTACGGCAGCGGATTGACGAACGGTGTGACCCCAAACGCCCAGGGGCTGCCGGAGTATGACCAGTCCGCCGATGCCACCCCAGCCTCAGGAACTGGACGCTTCGCCATGAACCCGGCGTTCAACCTCACTCCAAGTTTCATCACTAATCTCTTGGCATGGTATATTATTAGGACTTCAGATCTCACCTTATGTCTATGGTGTTTTGTGGATAACGTTTTCAACAATACCTACCTGCGCATGGGGCATTCTTTAGCGGGGCCAGCTTCGGACGGCCCAGGACGCTATCCGCGATGGTGTTGATAAGTAGGTAGGTTGTCCACACGAAGTTGTCCACAATGCGTCGGTAGGCGGCAAGGTTGCTCTTTCCTGCGGTCTACCGGCAGAGGACTCGGATTGGTCCCGCCGGGAGGGTCGCGCCGGGAGAGACCAACTCATTGATAGGGCGGGCCGCCTCCACCAGTGCTGCTGGGATCTCCTGAACAATGAGGTGGCAGGGCACCGCAGAAGGGGCATCGGCTGGGTCGTATCCCACGGCCCGCTCGCGAGAGATGGTGGCCCCGGGATGGGTGAATCCGGCAGAGAGCTTGAGGCGGGAGGAGAGGCCGATCAGGACGAGCGCCACCCCGATGTGGATAACCAGGGACGCGACCACGGCCCACCGGCGGGCGGGCAGGGAGGTGACCTCGGGGGTGCCCGGGCCGATGGAGATCATATCCTCAACATATCACGCTTCCTGCGCCCTGGGCCGACCGCGAACCGGAATCGCGTGCCGTTCGCGCCCTACCTCGCCTTCCAGCTGTTGTTCGTCATGTCGGCATCGACCCAGATGCCGCCGTCGATGCGCACCGACCGGATCGTCTTCCCACCCGGAACCGTCACGGTCGCCCGGCTGAGGTTCGCTGCCCAGACGCCTGCGGTCTGGTGCAATGTGCGTGTCGTGCCATCGGTGAAGGTGAGCTGCAGGTCGAACGGTGCCGGCATGCCGCCCACATTCACCAGCTGGATCGTCTGGCCCCTGGCGGTGCGCGTCACCCCGGTGACGCCGAGATCGATATAGCTGTTGTCGAAGAACCAACTCTTCCAGAACCAGTTGAGGTTGCGTCCCGAGAGGTTGTTCACGGTGTAGAAGAAGTCCCAGGGAATTGGGTGCTTGCCGTGCCACCGGTCGATGAAGCCGTGCAGGACGCGCCGGAACATGCTGTCGCCGAGGTAGTCCTTCAGGGCGAGGTAGCCGAGAGCGGGTTTGCCGTAGGCATTGTTGCCATAGGCCGATCCGGCCAGCATGTCCTCGGGGGTGATGATCGGCAGATCCTCCAGCGGGGAGGGGTCATGGATCCAGCCGTTCACGCGGAACTGCTTGAAGAGCTCGGCGGCGCGCGCCGGTCCCATGTCGGCCTGGTTGATGAGGTATTCGAAGGTGGTGGCCCAACCCTCGTCCATGAAGGCGTAGCGGCTCTCGTTGATCCCCATGTAGAACGGGAACCAAGTGTGGGCCAGCTCGTGCGCCGCCACGAAGCGAGCGAAGGTGGTGTCGCGGAAGTTGCCATCGTTCACCATCATCGGGTATTCCATGTCGGCAAAGCCGAGCACGATGGTGGTCTTCTCGTACGGATAGGGCACCCCGGGCCAATGGCTCGACAGCCAGCTGAGTCCCTCTCCCGCCAGCCGCACCATGACGTGGTAGTCCGAGGCCGAATCGGGATACGCTGCCTGCACGCTGGCGCGCCGGCCCGTCACCGCATCCACCACGGTGCTGCCGGCATCCCAGGCCCAGTGGTCGCTGAGCGCGAAGGTCACATCGGGCACATTGGTCGCTGTGAAGTGCCAACTCAACACCGAATCCTGCCGGGTCACCTGTCGCGCCGCCATCTCGGCCGGCGTGGCTACGTGCACGGTACTGTCGGCGGTGAACGACGCGCGATAGCGGCCGAGCGCCGGTTCCTGCAGCACCTCGCCGGGATTGGTCAGCGTCCCGGTGCCCCACACGGTCACATTGCGTGGGACGCGCACGGTCACGTCGTAGTCATTAAAGTCGCTGTAGAACTCCTGCGACCCGGTGAAATTGATCATGTCCCAGCCGTTGTAGTCGTCGTAGACGGCCACGCGCGGGTAGAAATAGGCCAGGAAGAAGGCGGTGGAGTCGGTGGCGCCCTCCCGATTCGATACCGTCGCCAGCTGGTAATGCCAGTCGAAGGTGAGCTGGACAGAATCGGCCGGGTTGAGTGGCACCGGGAGTCGTACTGTCGCGGTGGTGAAGGTCGTGGGCGCCTCGCTCCACGGCTGCGCGGCCCCGTTCACCGCAAAGCGATCGATGATGATACCGGGGCCGAGATAGGCCGGATTGGCGCCGCCGTGACGCGGGGCGCCCGGCTTGTGCTCGTTGAGCAGCAGCTTGATGGCGAGGGTGCGCAGCGTGTCCGGGCTGTGATTGATGTAGGTGATCTGCTCGGCACCGCGAATCATGCGGTCCGGAGGCGTTGCCGTGAGGGTGATGCGGTAGCGTCCGTGGTTCTGCCAGTAGTTCGGGCCGGGGCGCCCGTCGAGCGATCGGGTCCCTTTCTGGTAAGTCATCCGGATGGCGCGCGGGGTGTACAGGGGATCGCTTCCCTGGGCGGGGAGGGGTACCCCGTGAAAGCCGATGGCGGCGAGGAGGGCGATCAGCGCGGTCCGGCGAGTTGCAGCAGTCATCATGAGTTTCTCCAGTTGGCGGAATCTACGC
>JBBRBZ010000118.1:0-8836 GCA_038205305.1 Gemmatimonadales bacterium | reverse complement strand
GGACGAGACTCGCCTCCTTGCCGACTTCACTGGCACCTTCGCTGACTTCCTGCGCGAGCGCGGCGTGAAGCCACTCTCCGATCAGCCGATTTCACCGGTGGCTTGGCTCGATCGGCACGGCGTGCTCTCGAGCCGGACCATCTGTGCCCACGCCATTCATACCGATCTCGCTGATGCCCATCTGCTCAAGCAGAGTGGCTCGGCCATCGCGCATTGCCCACGGAGCAATCGCCGCCATCATCACGCCGATGCG
Source organism: Gemmatimonadales bacterium (assembly GCA_038205305.1). Lineage (GTDB taxonomy): Bacteria > Gemmatimonadota > Gemmatimonadetes > Gemmatimonadales > GWC2-71-9 > Palsa-1233. The sequence goes on along the minus strand of JBBRBZ010000118.1, from coordinate 8,583 downwards.
CCGGTGGGGCGCTACGTCGACCTTGCCATTCCGCTCGGCCTCGGCACCGACTCCGAAGTGAGCGTGGCGCCACTCGACCTGATCGCCGAGGCACGCGAGGCGCGAAAGCTCACCGGCTGGTCCGCGGCCGACACGGTGCGGGCACTGACGCTCGGCGGGGCGGAGGCATTGGGGCTGGCGGGGGATTCTGGCGCGATCACGGTGGGGCGCTGGGGTGATCTGGCGGTGGTCTCCGCTACTGATACCACCGAACCGCTCGAGCAGCTGCTCCGGAGCGGCGCGGGTGACGTGCTGGTGACCTGGCTTGGTGGGCGGGAAGTCCACCGCGCTTGATAGCGGGCCGGAAAGCGGGTATTCATCCATGACACCTGCCGGAGCCCTCGGTGCGCTGCCTCGCCTTGAACGCGTCCTTCGAACCGCTGACCATGGTCCCGACTCGTCGGGCCCTGCGGCTTGTCATCGAGGGAAAGGCCGAGATTGTCGAGGCCGATGGCGAAGAGCCGATACGAAGTATGCGCTTCGAAATGCCGCGCCCCGCGATCATCCGGCTCGTCCGCTTCGTGCACGTCCCTCGCCGCTTCCGTCGCCAAGTCACCAACACCTTCCTCTTCGCCCGCGACCACTACACCTGCCAGTATTGCGCCCGGGTGCAGGGGGAATTGAAGCAGCGCGAATGCCTCACCCGCGACCATGTCATCCCGCAATCACGTGGTGGCGGCAATGCCTGGACCAACGTGGTCACCGCCTGCTCGGCCTGCAACACACGCAAGGGAAATCATCTCCCCGATGAAATTGGGATGCATCCGCTCCACCAGCCGCTCGAGCCCCACTTCGTGCACCTCTCCTGGGCCATCCGCCGACTCTCCGCAGCCCAGTTCAAGTACATCCGCCTCTTCTACGGCGACCAGGCGCTCGCCGCCCTGATTCCGCGCACCAGTCGCGCCGAGGTTGGCGCCTAGCGCCAGCGGAAGACGGGGCTGTCGACGCTCTTCTCGCCGGTTGGCAGCGTCGCCTTGAGCATCAGCTTGTTGAAGAGGCGCTGCACCTGGCCGGTCGGGTCGTTCCGCTGCTGGGATGCCGACAGCTCGTCGAGTTCATCCGCTGTCAACGTCGACAGCTTCAGCGTCACCCGGTAGTACCAGTTCCCCGCATTGCGCGGCCCGAAATCGGGCTCGATGGGTTGACCGATATACAGCTTGAGGATGTCGAGGCTGTTGAACTGCTGGGTGCTCGCGCGCTCACCGGGGAATTGCGTGGTGAGCTCGTAGATGTTCATCACCGACTTCCGCTGGATCACGTCTTTCCATGCCACCTTCGGCCCCGCCTTCCCGAAAATTCCCTTCTGCCACAGCTGCACCGTCCATTCCAGGCGCAGGGGAAGGGAATTGGTGACCGCCTCGAGCCAATCCGGATCATCCAGCAGCGACATCACCCGCACACGGATGTGCGGACCGACCAGCGTATCGGGAGCCAGGCGCACGCCGATGTTCCACTCGCTCTGGGCCGAGGCGCGTGCGGCGACGGTGGTCGCCAGGAGGAGAAGCAGGAGAAGACGGCGCACGAGGGCGGTCAGAACCTGGGCCGGATCCTGACGAACAGCCGGAGCGGGTCGTTGTCTGCCACCGACTTGGCCAGGAAGATCCCCAGCCACCGATTGTCGAGGCCGACCCCGATGTCGGACCGCCATTCGGCAATGCTCTGCACCCGGTTGGTCGGTACATGTCCCGGGCTGTTCCCACTCAGCCAGGCGGACCCGGTGTTGGCCATGATCACCAGCGTGGGATGATCGAGGCCAAGGGAGTAGCGACCGAGTCGCGTCGCGAACTTCAGGCCGAGTTCGCGGTGATACTCCGCTTGGAGGGCCACCTGGCGATCGCAGAGTGCCGGTTTCGCGGGATCGGGGCTGCGTCGGGAATCGCAATTGCCGTCCCGGAACGCATATCCCGGCAGGATGTCGCCGCCACCGAACGAGAGACGGTCCTGGGCCAGCAGCGGATCGCCGCCGAGCCAGCCCCGCGCGAGCACCCGGAAATGGAGCGAGGCCGTCGGACCGAGCTGCAGGTAGCGGCGCAGGTCGAATTCCGCGGCGTTGGAGGCGTAGCCCCCGAACGGCAGCGGCGCCCGAATCGAGGTGGGGAGCGAGAGCGGACTCAGCTCGCTGCTGGTCACCCGGCGCAGTGTCGCGCGCAGCCACCAGCCGGAACTGGTGTGCGCCGGATTGTCGCGCGTGTCGATGTCGATGCCCACCGCGAGTCGGCGGAAGTTGCCATCGTCCGCCAGCGGATTCGCCCGCCACGTCTCGGCGTTGCGGAGCAGGGAGAAGGGGTCGGCGGAGCGTGCCGTTTGCTCGCGATCATCATCGAAGGAGCCATGCAGCGCGGCGTGCGAGGCGAGCTGCCACTCGGCAGAGATCCCCCAGCCACGTTGGGTGTACCAGTCGCGGTAGTCCTCGTGGAACAACAGCGTGGCCAGGTCGGCTTCCACCGGCGTGAACGAACGATCCGCCATCGGTGCCACGAGCTGGCGGGCACTCAGCGCGACCGTGAGCGGCCGCGACGACCCGGTGCGGGTGCTGCTGAGTCTGGCGCTCCACCCCAGGCTGGGGCGAATCCCCGCCGGGTCACTCGCCGTGCGCAACAGCCCGGTGAGGTCGAGCCGGACCCGGTCGTGCTCGCTGCGCTGCCACTGGAAGCGTGGCGACAGGCGAGGGACCAGTCCCTCGGTCCGGTTGTAGGTCGTGATGCCCGCGTCGAGCTGCAACGCCACTGGACCGAGTTGCGCCGACATGCTGCTTGCCGCGAGCTCGGCCAGTGAGCGGCTCCGGGGACGGATGACCAACAGGTAGTCCGCCGTCCGCGCAATCGGGGCGACCTCGATGTACGAGGTCTGCTTGCCGGCGATCTGGGAACCCTGCTGCACGATCAGTCGCCCACCAAGCACGGTGAGCCGGCCGCCAATGCGGGCGCTGGGGGCCACCAGCAGGTCGCCGTTGATGACGAGCACATCACCGTCAACGGTGCCTTCCAGACGGATGGTGCCGCCGTAGACCAGCAATGCCTCGTAGTGATCCAGCGGGGAGATGGTGGCGCTCCCGCTCCAGAGCTTGGTTCCCCCGCCGAGGTTGAATCGGCTGACCGCCGCGCGAAGCACGCTGTCGGGAATGGTCGGGACACTGTCGGCGTTGGCGCGCGACGTACCGAAGTGGATCCGTCGCACCCCGTTGCTGTCACCCTGGGCGTGAGCAGCCAATGGCAGCCCCAGCACAAGCAGGACGGCGAAAATGGTGCGGTGGTGCAGCCTCATTCGCTGCCTCCCCGGATGCCGAGCCGGCGCATCCGTCGATAGAGGTTGCCGCGATCGGTCTTCAGCAGTCGTGCTGCCTCGGCGATGTTGTTCGCTGCGGTGACCATCGCTCCCGAGATCAGGTCGCGCTCGAAGTCGTCAAGTCGGTCGGTGAGGCCGCGGCCACTGTCCACGAATGTTGACGCGGACGGCTCGCTCGGTGACACCGTCGGCGACGTGGTTGCTGGTTTCCCCGATCGGGCCAGCACGCGCGGCACCAGTTCCGCCGTGACCTCATCACCGCCAATGATCGCCAGACGCTCCACGATGTTCGCCAGTTCCCGCACATTCCCGGGCCAGCTATAGCGCTGCAGCGCCGCCAGCGCCTCGGGCGAGAAGTGTGGTGGATGTCGCGGGCGCAGGCGGGCGGCGAGGTGCTCCACCAGTTCCGGCAGGTCGCTCAGCCGCTCGCGCAGCGGCGGAACATCGATCGGAAAGACGTTCAACCGGAAATAGAGATCTTCGCGGAACTCGCCACGATCCACTGCGCTCTCGAGTCGACGGTTGGTCGCGGCCACCACTCGGATGTCCACCCGCTGCATCCGTTCGGCGCCGATCCGCTGAATCTCGCCGCTCTCCAGCACGCGCAGCAGCTTGGCCTGGGCGTCGAGGCGGAGATCGCCGATTTCGTCGAGAAAGAGCGTGCCGCTATCGGCGAGTTCGAAGCGCCCGATCCGTCGGTCGGTCGCGCCGGTGAAGCTGCCGCGTTCGTGGCCGAACATCTCGCTCTCCACCAGGTCGCGCGGGATGGCGGCACAGTTCACCGAGATGAACGGTTTCCGGGCGCGGCTGGAATGGCGGTGAATCGCATTCGCCACCAGCTCCTTGCCGCTGCCCGATTCGCCGAGGATCAGCACGCGCGCCTCGGTCTGCGCCACCTGGTTGATCAGCTCACGCAGGCGCTCCATCGGGGCACTCGTCCCCACCAGCGTCGGCTGCGGACCGAGCGCCGCGCGCAGCGAGCGATTCTCCGCCTGGGTGCGGACCAGTGTCTCGGCCGAGCGAAGCGCGACGAGCAGCGACTCTGGCGCGAGCGGCTTCTCGAGGAACTGGAACGCCCCCATCTGCACGGCGCGCACTGCGTCGGCCAGCTGCGCCTTGCCGCTCATCATGATCACGGGAATGTCGCGATCACCCTTGCGGATCTGTTCCAGCGTGGCGAGGCCATCGGGACCGGGCGGCATCATCAGGTCGAGCAGGATGATGTCGGGATGCACCTCGGGGATCGCGAGCAACCCCGCGTTGCCGTTGGGCGCGTCGCTCACCTCGAAACCCTCGGATTTGAGCAGCGCACCCACCATCCGGCGGATGTTGGTCTCGTCGTCCACGATCAGGATGCGAGTGCTCATGCCGGGATCCGGGTGAGAAAGGTTGCGCCGCCACCCGGGGTCTCCGTGACGGACACGCTGCCATGGTGCTGTTCGAACGTCTGGCGGACGATCGTCAAGCCCAGGCCGGTCCCATCGCCCTTCTCGGTGTAGTAGGGATGGAAGATCATTTCCCGTCGATCCGGGGTGATCCCGGGACCGTTGTCGCTCACGCGGACCTGGATGGTATCGTCCATCCGCTCGACACTGACCACGATCTCACCTTGACCGTGACACGCCTCCACCGCATTGCGCAGCAGGTTGCTGAACGCGCGCCGCAGCGGATCGTAGAAGCCGCTGATCGGGGTGACGCCTTCCCCCACCTCAAGTCGACGCACCATCGAGTCCGGTACCGTGCTCTTCAGCAGGTCGTCGAGCAACTCCGGCAGTTCCACCGGCGCCGCGACGCCTTCGGGCAGGCGACCGAGCTCAGCGAACTCCCGGGCCATCGCCTCCAGGCGCGCCGACTCGACCGCAATCACGTCGAGCATCTCCTTGGCATCCGGCGTGGCCGTGCGCGAGAGTTGGAGCACAGCGAGGCGGATCGGCGTGAGCGGGTTCTTCATCTCGTGCGCCACCCGACGGGCCACTTCACTGAAGGCCCGCAGCCGCTCCGCCTCGAGCTCGGCCGCGCGCGCCTGGTTGAGGCCATGCTGCATGTCACGAAGCCCGGCGCGCAGGGTGGCGAACTCTGCGGCGCCCTTGGTGCTGTCCTGCTCAGGCAACGGCTCGCCGCGCCGGATCCGGCGGGTCCAATCCAGCACCTCCTCGAGCGGGCCGGAGAACCCGCCCGACAGCAGTGTGCCGGTGAGCGCGACGATCAGCAGCATGCCGATACTGAGCACGGTGAAGACGCGCCCCGACTGGTTCCTCAGGGTGGTCGCCATCGCCACCGAGATGCTCTGGTTGGTGGCGAAGGCGTTGAGCGCGCTGTCGTGCCGGGCAATGGCATAGGTCGCGCCGGCCGAGAGTCCCGAAGTATGCGCCAGCTCCTCGCGGGCAGTTCGCCAGGTCCTGGTCGCTCCCTCCAGATATCCTGCCGCCTGGACGTTCACGATCAGGTTGGAGCCCCACAAACCGGCCACCACCGCCAGGGAGAGCGGAATGGCGCTCACCAGGAGGAGGGCAAGGAAGAGGCGGACGCGGAAGGAGAGCCGTGGCATGATCAGGGTTGAATATGCACCGGAAAGGGTGGGTGTGGCATATCGACACGCCCGGGAGGTCGGCGGCAGTTCCGCCGCTCCCCCTCGGGAACGTGGCACCGCTCGTGCAAGTTTCGGGAGCCTCCAGCGGCCGGAGCCTCGGTCGACCGATTCTGACCCCCGTACCCGGGATTGCAGCCTGATGACCTCTATTCGGCCCGGAACAGCATGGAAAGCCTTGGGACTCGCGGCCTCGCTCCTGGCCGCGAACCGAGTTGCCCTCCCTGCCCAGAGCCTCACCACGGGTGGGCTTACCGCCATGGTCCTAGACGAACGCGGGACACCGCTCAACGGGGTGAGCGTCACCCTGGAGCGGAATGGCAGCCCATTCCTGAACCAGAGCACCGATTCCCGCGGCGCGGCGGTCTTCCGAATCGTCCCGCCAGGGCGCTACTCCCTCCTGATCGAACAGCTCGGCTACCGGCCACTCCGCAACACCGGCCTGCTGCTCTCCGGTGGTGGCATGGCCGACCTCACGGTCCGGCTCAGCAAGGGCATACCGGGGAACGCGGTAGAGGAGCGCGAGGCGGTGATCTTCCAGACTCGAGGTGACATCGATCGACTGGTGACCGGCAGCGAGTTGCGAACCATGGATCGCCGCCGAGACCTGAGCGATCTCTCCCGCAGGGTCACCGACGTGGACGCGCCGCGCGATGGCCGCGACGGCTTCGCGGTCAGCGCCAACGGCCTGCCGGCCAATTCCAGCAGCCTGGTGGTGGACGGAATCGAGGAACTGCTCCTGCGGCACGGCGGGCTCAAGCATGAGCCAGCGTCCACACCGCTCTTCGGCAGCGATGCTTTTGAGCAGGCGAGAGTGGTGAGCTTCGGTCGTGATGTCGAATACATTGGGACAGGCGGCGCGTTGCTCACCGGCTCGACCCGGTCCGGCAGCGGCAGCACGAAGTTCCTTCCCTGGATTGCCTACAGCGGCGCCAAACTCGGCGGCCGAACCATCGACAACCCCGCTGATTCGAGTGGCTCGTCCTTCGAGGGCGGCTTCCGCGCCGGCGGCGGCATCAAAGGCGACACCGGATCGTGGACCATCCGGGCCGAGTATCGCAGCTCGCGCGAGCCAACGGCGAGTCCGTTCGAGACCGTTGTTGGCGGCACCGATCCCACACCGGCCATTCATGCCGCGGTCCAAACCCTAGGGCACGGCGATGTCTCTGCCTGGCTCGCGCCGACCGTGCGCACCTGGAAGGGTGGCAGCGCGCTCGGCCGATTCGACTGGCAATTCAATCGCTCGACATCGCTTGCCCTGCGAACTGGCATGGCGTCCTGGACCGAGACCAACCCGTTGGTCGGCAATGAACTGGTCAACGGTGCGGGGGGACGCTTCGAGGGGAAGGACTTCTCCTTCGCCGGCACCGTGACCACCGCCGGTGAGGAGTGGACCAGCGAGACGCGCGTAGGCATCCGCTACGGCAATCGTGACTGGTCGAATACCACCTCGACCCCCTACACTGGCCTGGTCGGTGACAACGTCGCGCTCGGCGGCTCCTCCACGGTCCCTGGACTCTTCAAGGATTCCCAGCTGGAGCTCTCCGAGGCCTACTCCATCCACCTCGGCGCCCACAACCTCAAGGCGGTCGCCGATTTCCGCCGCCACCGGGTGACCGACGACTGGGTCCCCTACGAGGCGGGTCATTTTGAATTCGGTGACGTGGCCTCCTTCGCAGCGGGCCGCGGGGCGTTCGTCCAGACCATCCGCTCGAAGCCAGTCCAGCCAGTCGCGGCGACCTATCCGTCTCTCGGCATCCAGGACATCTGGCAAGCCTCGCCACGGCTCCAGCTCCTGGTCGGCGGTCGGTTCGAGTCGCAGAAGATGTCCACCGGCCTCATCCCGCAGAACATCGCCTGGGGCGCTGCGGCTGGCGTCAACACCTCATTGGAGCCGAGGGACCCGAAGCGCGGACGATTCGGCCCCCGAGTGGGGCTGGTGTGGTCCTCCGACGCCTCAGGCACCACCCTCTTCCGTGCGGACGCGGGCCTCGTGCCGGTGCACCTCGACTTGGGCGCGATCGGCGAGGCGATGCAATACTCGGGCGGCGTCACCGTTCGCCGAGCGACCGGTAATCTGCCTTGGCCCAATGCAACGGCCACCTCCTTGCCGCCGGTCGTTGGCCCGTCGCTCACCTTCTTCAATGCCAACGTCAAGGCGCCTCGCACTTTCAAGGGCGACGCCTCGCTGACCCAGCGACTGGGTCGAGACCTCAGCCTCTCGCTCCACGCCGGCTACGATCACACGGAATACCTGCTGCGGCGCGCCGACCTGAACCTGATCCAGGCACCGCTCAGCACAGGCTCTTTCGAGCAGCCGATCTATGGCGCACTCGAACAGTACGGCGGGCTGCTGACACCAGCGGTGGGCTCCAACCGCCGATTCCGCAACTTCGACAAGGCCTACATGCTGTCGTCGTCAGGATTCTCCGATTACACCGAGATGGGCATCGCCCTCGATCGCCAGCTGGCCCGCGGCCTCAGCCTGAATCTCGAATACACCTGGTCGAAGACCCGGGACAATCTTCCCGGCCAGATGAGCAACAACCTCGCCGACCAACTCTCTCCACTCCCCGGAACGACCGGGCATGGCGCCTGGGATGAGGGTCGCTCCGATTTCGATGTCCCGAACCGTGCCGCCGCAACCGTCCAGTATGCCACGGGCGATTTCT
>JBBRBZ010000117.1:0-8869 GCA_038205305.1 Gemmatimonadales bacterium | reverse complement strand
GGTCGCGAGAAGCGGCCAATCCGAACCAATCGACACCAGCTGGAATGCGGCCTTCGGCAGTCCTGTCCTGTCGCCCGATGGGGCGACTCTGGCCGTTGCCCTGCACCATGAGAGCACGTCCGACGTCTGGATCAAGCGGGTGGCTGGCGGGGCCGCGGTCAAGCTGTCGCTTGGGAAGCAGAACAGCGACGAACCGGCGTGGACGTCGGATGGCAGGTCGGTGAGTTTCATCGCCGGCGCCGGTTCGATCGGCGATGTCTGGATACGCCCCATCATCGGCGGCGCGAGTGCGACGCTGATCCTGAAAACGGACCGTCCCATCTCGGAGCAGACCTGGTCGCCAGCCGGCGAATGGCTCTTGGTGCGCACCACCACACCGTCGGCCGGCGCAGGTGATATCCTGGGCGTGAGGCCGGCTGTCGGCGGTGCCGCGGCACCGATTGTTGCCACCAGTCACATCGAGTACTCACCGAGCATTTCGCCGGATGCGCGATGGATGGCGTATGCCTCCAACGAGAGTGGCCGGTTGGAGGTATATGTCGTGCCGTTCCCAAATGCCGGCACGACCAAGTATCAGATTTCCACCCAGGGCGGTTCATCACCACGCTGGTCGCCGCGTGGGAACGAGGTGTTCTTCCTCGACTTGCAGTCCCAACTCATCGCGGCGCAAGTAACAACCGAGCCGACCTTCGCGCTGCTGGGTCAGCAGCCGCTCTTCGACGCGGCTGGATTCGTGATGCAGTCGGTGTCGCGACGAAACTACGATGTCACGGGTGACGGTCAGCGCTTCCTGATGATCAAGCGCGCCGGGAACGAGGCGGGAAGCCAGATGGTGGTGGTGGAGAATTGGTTCGAGGCACTCAAGGGCAAGGCGAAGCCGTGAGAACCCGGCCCCCCCGCTACACCGCGTAGATCGGGATCCCCAAGGACGCTGGCTGCCCGATCGGGTTCGGCCCGCCCTCGGGAGAGCGGCAGATCAGGGTCGCCTCGAGGTCCTGCCGGTGCTGTTCCGCGCCAATCCGTCCCGATTGCAGTAGCTTCTAGGCTGATCCCTTCCAGTGTTTCAAGTGATACTGCTCCGCGCTCGCGCGGGTCAGAGACTCCATCGGCGAGCATCAATCCTGACTGACCTCAGAGCGTCCGCGTCTGGCCCATCGACTCACTTCGCCTGGGATGGCGAGGCATGAGCATTCATGCCCTCAAGGCAGCACTCAGCCGTAGCTACAGCATCGGGTGCGAGCTCACTGCAGGCACAGCAGCCGACCACCCATCTCCATCCCTTAAACGAGGCCAACGATGACGCTCCGCCGTCTTGCCGCTCTGGTCCTGATCGTCGTTGCCTGTCACGGCTGTGCCTCTGCGCCGAGCCGATCGGATGCCGGGCCAATTCGTCTCGTGGCCAACGAGTTTGCCTTCCTCGGCGAGCCGGACACGGTGCAAGCCGGGTGGCACCTGGTCACGGTGGTCAATGCGGGCAAGCAGCCACACATGGCAGTGATCGCTCGGCTCGATAGCGGCAAGACCTTCCACGACTTTCTCGTCGGGTCGAAGGCGAATACACCGATGCCCTGGTTGCGCGAAGTCGGCGGCGTCAACGCCGTGATGCCGGGTGATAGCATGACGTCGGCCATCAACCTGCCTGCGGGCAACTACCTGACACTTTGCTACGCCACAGACTCCGCCGGCCGACCTCATGTACTCAACGGTATGGCTGCGGCGTTCACCGCGGCAGGAAGTGGTCCGGCAGCGATCCCAGAGCCGGTCGGCGATGACACCGTCGGACTCACCAGCTACGCGATCGCGTTTCAGTCCCCGCCCACCCGCGGTATGCACCTCTTCCGAGTTGAGGATCACGATTCTGCGGCGGTCAATCACGATCTGGTGATCGTGCGCCTGAACGATGGCAAGACTGCTCAGGATGCGATGAACTGGCTCGACTCGATGCAAGGCACACCGCCGTTCTCGGTTGCCGGGGCCACGACGGGTATCGAGCCCGCCGAGCACGATTACATCCACGTCGACCTCACCCCCGGCAACTATCTCGCGCTCTGTCTCATGCCGGACAAAGCCGACCACAAGCCGCACTTCGTGCACGGTATGACCGCCACGTTCGTCGTCGGGAGTTGAAGCAATTGGATGCACACGCGACCGTTCATCGCGTGTCAGCCAGCACTGCCACCTTGCCGATCCCGCACAGTCCGGTGTTGATCGATTGCGGAGCGTGTCATGGTGAGCGAAGCGACCCAAAGGGTCGCGAAGTCGAAGGACGTCGGTCCATCTTCACGAAGGTGAAACCCTGATCACGATTTGTGGAGGAATCCCCAATGCCCGATGACCTGCAGTGGGTGCACCCCCACGACAGCGACCTCGACATGTTCGGCCTCACCCATCCGGGCAAGGTGCGGCAGGACAACCAGGACCACTTCATGCTCTGCACGGTCCACCAGCAGGTGGTGGTCCACGGCACCTCGCTGCCCGACGTGGACGCGCTTCCGCTCCGCGGCGAACGGTTGGCGACCTACATGCTCGTGGCGGATGGAGTCGGGGGTGCCGCCGGAGGTGGGGAGGCGAGCCGCGTGGCACTCGCCACCATCACCCAATATCTGGCGTCTTCACTGCGCTCCTACCACGCCGCCGGGTCCGCGTCCGATGAAGATGAGGGAACGCCCAAATGAAGCGACTGACCGGCCTCGCCCTCATGGCGCTTCTCGCCGCCTGTCACACCGCACCGGCCCCCGGCAAGTATCTCTTCGTCTGGGCTGGCGATTCCGCTGGCAAGGCGAGCGATTTCCTCGCCGTGCTCGGCGCCGATCCCGCCTCAGCCGGTTATGGCACCGTGGTGACGTCGCTGCCCACCGGAGTGGCCGGCACCATGCCGCACCACACCGAAGCGGAGATGCCCGCTGATGGCCACCTGCTTGCCAACGGCTTCATGGCTGGCACGACGTGGCTCTTCGACCTGACCAATCCGCGGGCGCCAAAAATTCTCACCTCCTTCCGCGATGTGGCCGGCTTCAGTCATCCGCACACCTTTTTGCGTCTCGCCAATGGCGATGTGCTCACCACCTTTCAGTACCTCGCCGACTCGACGACGGCCGGCTCGGCGATGCCGGGCACGGGACATGACGGCATGGCGATGCCCGATGATCGCTCCACCGGCGGGCTGGTCGAGATGGACGAGCGCGGCAACATGATTCGGAGCGCGTCGGCCCGCGACACCACCATCGCCGACCGGAAGATCTATCCGTATGCCGTGCAGACGGTGCCAGCCATCGATCGCGCGGTGTCAACCACCACCGACATGAACCCCGCCGATTCTGCACCCATGAACTGGGTGCAGCTCTGGCGTCTCTCTGACCTCACGCTGCTCAAGTCCATTCCGCTGCCACCGGGACCGCTCGGCACCGAGCAGAAATACACCGGCGAGCTACGTCTCCTCCCCGATGGCAAGAGCGTCTACGTCCATACCTTCGGCTGCGGACTGTACCTCATGCGGAATCTCGACAGCGCGGCGCCAACGACCCAGTTGGTGTACACCTTTCCTGGTGAGAACTGCGGCGTGCCGATCCTTGCCGGCCACTACTGGTTGCAACCGGTGCCCAAACTGCATGCGCTGGTCGCCCTCGACGTGAGTGATCCGGAACATCCGCGCCAGGTTTCCATGGCGACCGTCGGCAAGAACGACGAGGAGCCGCACTGGCTCGCAATCGACCGCACCGGCACCCGTCTGGTGATGAACTCGGCCGGCAGCGGCGGCGGTGATCGCCTCTTCGTCATCAATCTCGATCCGGCGACCGGCGCACTCGCGCTCGATCAGCGCTTCCGCGATCCGGGGGCCGCCGAGCCCGGGGTGAGCATGCGTGGCAAGAAATGGCCGCACGGCTTCGCGGGAACGGCGGTTCCGCACGGCACGCTGTTTTCGCGGTAGAATGTCAATGAAAGTCACATCATGACCGAGGCCCCGCTGCGACTGACGGCGGTCCTTTCCGACCGCTACCGTTCCCGCAGCACCTCGCACGGAGCATGGTCGAGCAGCCGCTGATCGGCGGTGACCAGGACCAAGTCGTGAATCAGGGCCGAGGCGACGAGTTGCCGGTCTGCCGGGTCGCGATAGGGGAGCTCGACCTCGGCGCACCGTGCGGCGACATCACGAGAGAACACGGCGTCCCGAAAACCCCCGGCCGCCATGATGTGATCCAGCCAGCGCCACCGATCTCCCTTCACCGTGAGTCGTCCTCGTTCCAACAGGCTCACCGTTTCCCAGACACTGATCGGGGAGAGCCACAGTTCGTTCTTGGGCGACGCCAACTCACGAGCCGCTCGGCGCGGAAGGCGGCTCGGGTCGAGCAGACTCCAGAGCCAGATGTGGGTATCGAGGAGGAGCTTCATTCGCGAAGGGCGTCCCAGTCATCGGGGTCGACAATCGTTCCCACGATATCACCCATGATCTCGCAGCTCCCCGCCATCGACCCCATCCAGCTCGCACCCCCCGCGCCCAGCGAGGTCGGCGTCACTTCGGCGATCGGGGCGCCCCGTTTGGTGATAACAATGCTCCGTCCGCTCCGGCGGACCTCCTCGAGAACCGCGAGACAGGTGGCTTTGAACTTGGAGACGCTGATGGTCTCGGGGAGTTGGGTTGCCATAAGATTGACAATACTATAGTCACCGATCATGGTCAACTCAATTCGCTGTACAACCCTGGGCCTTCAGGAGCTCCAAGGTGGTGCCCTGACGTCAGATAGGCGATACATTTGATCGCTTCCCGGGACATCGCCACGCACTTCCCTCCGGTTTCTCCCGGCGGGTGTCCGTCCGCTCATCGCCTCCGAGACCTCCGTCATGACCGTACCCGCAGGGCCAGCAGCTCGGCTCACCGGTGCACTCGCCGACCGGTACACCATCGACCGCGAGCTCGGGGCTGGTGGCATGGCCACGGTCTACCTCGCGCACGACATCAAGCACGATCGCGATGTCGCCATCAAGGTGTTGCATCCCGATCTCGGCGCGATACTCGGTGCCGATCGCTTCCTGACCGAAATCCGCACCACGGCACGGCTGCAGCATCCGCACATTCTGCCACTCCTCGACAGTGGCGAAGCGGATGGCCTGCTCTATTACGTCATGCCGCTGGTGACGGGCGAAACGCTGCGGGCCAGGATTCACCGGGAACGACAGCTGCCGATCGAGGACGCGATACGGATCGCGTGCGAAGTGGCCGATGCCCTCGGATATGCCCATGCCTTGGGTGTCATTCATCGGGACATCAAGCCCGAGAACATCATGTTGCACGACGGGCATGCCATGCTCGCCGATTTCGGCATCGCAATCCAGACCAAGACGGACACCGCCTCCCGGCTCACGCAATCGGGCATCGTCCTGGGCACTCCATTGTACATGAGTCCGGAGCATGCCGCGGGAGAACGCTCGCTCGATGGCCGCTCCGACCTCTATGAACTCGCCTGCGTGCTGTATGAGGCGTTGGCGGGCGAGCCGCCATTTCACGGGGCCACTGCGGAAAGCCTGGTGCGCCAGCATCTCACGATTGCGGCACCGCCGATCACCAATCTCCGGCCCGCGGTGCCGGCCCATGTGGCCCGCGCCTTGGCGTGTGCCCTCGCCAAGAACCCCGCCGATCGCTTTGCCGACAGCGCGTCGTTTGCCCGCGCGGTGCGCGCGGGGGATTCCAGTGCGCGGCACCGGCTCGGTCATCCGGCCGTGCTTGTACTCGCAGCGGCGGTCGTTGTTGCGGTGGTCGCATTGGCGGCCACGCTGAGCCGTCGGACTGGCGCCGGGGCGAACACCGGTTTCGATCCCCGCTCCATCGCTGTGCTCGCGTTCGACAACGTGAGTGCCGACTCGGGCACCGACTATTTCAGTGACGGTCTCTCCGACGAACTGCGGACGGCGCTGCAACGGCTGCCGGGCCTTTCCGTGGCGGCACGAAGCTCGACCCTTCGATTCAAGGGGAGCCGCCTCGGGGCGCGTGCGATCGGCGAAAGCCTGCACGTGGCGACGGTGCTCGAGGGCAGCGTCCGACGCAATGGTGCCACGCTGCGGATCACGCCCACCCTGACCAATGTGGCAACCGGCTACGGCGTGTGGTCGGACCGGTTCGACCGGACGTTCAGCGATCTGTTTGCATTGCAGGAGGAAGTTGCTCGCGGGATCGTGCTCAAGATCGCCCCGCAACTCCTCCCGGAGCGCGGGCAGGCCATCATGCGCCAGGGCACCACCGACCCCGACGCCTACGATCTCTATTTGAGGGGTCGTCATGCGCTCGGTTATCGCAGCGGTCCCGAGTTCGAGAAGGCGGCAGCGTTCTTCCAGGAGGCCATCACGCGCGATCCGATGTTCGCCCGGGCACATGCCGGTCTGGCTGACGCCTACTGCATCCAGGCAAACTTCGGTTACCGGTTGTCGAAGGATGTCTGCCCGAAGTCCACGGAGGAGGCCAACCGGGCGCTTGCCCTCGACCCCACACTTGCCGAAGCGCACGCCACGCTGGGGTTTGTCCACCTCTTCTACGACTGGGATCTGGACGCCGCGGAGCGGGAGCTCAACCGTGCGATCGCCCTCGATTCAACATACGCCTCGGCGCACCTCTGGCTGATGCACGTGAACCATATACGGCACGACAATGACCAGGCGATCTCTCAGATGCGCCGCGCCGTCGCCCTTGATTCGTCGCTAATCATGCGGTCACGCCTTGGCGTGATTCTCTCGCAGACCGGGCGTGATGCGGAGGCCATCGCGGAGTTCGAGCGCCTGCTCCGGGCGGATTCGACCTACGGGGATGCCCAGTACCAGCTCGGCGTGGCCTACCTGAACGCCCACGACTACACCCGCGCCTTGGCGTGGAGTCGCGCCCACAACTTTCAGGACCTCGCGGCGCTGGCCTATGCAGGGTTGGGGCGTGCCAGCGAGGCGCGCGCAATCGCCACACAGTTTGCCGCGTCACCGGATGCGCGTCGCAGGTCACTGACCCTGAGTTACATCTACGCCGCCGTGGGAGACCGTCCTGCAGCCACGAAATGGCTGGAAAAGGCCTACGATGATCGGATCCCCGATATGGTATTCATCCGGTCCGCGTCGGCAGGCCGATTCGAAGCGCTGAAAGGTTTCGGGCCCTTCGAGGCGCTGGCGAGAAAGGTCGGTGTGCCGTGATCGCCGGCCTGATCGGGATGCACTTGATGCTCGGCCATCGTGAAGAGGCGGTACGCCTGATCCTCCCGCAGGTCCGAGAGCCGAATTCGAGCAGGGAGATTATCTCGGTCACGCGTGGCGCAATCCGACTCGACTCACTCTACAGCGGGATTCGAAATGATCGGCGTATCCAGGCACTGCTCAAGGACGATGCGGCGTGGGTGGTGAAATGAGCGAAACACTGACCCGCCTCGCCGCCGCCTTGGCCGACCGCTACCGCATCGAGCGCGAGCTTGGTGCCGGCGGCATGGCCACGGTCTATCTGGCGCACGATCTCAAGCACGATCGCAAGGTCGCGGTGAAGGTGCTCCGCCCAGAGCTCGCCGCGGTGATCGGCGCGGAGCGGTTTCTCACCGAAATCAAGACCACCGCCAACCTGCAGCACCCGCACATCCTGCCGCTCTTCGACTCGGGGACGGTGGACGGAACGGTGTACTACGTGATGCCGTACGTCACCGGCGAATCGTTGCGCGACCGGCTCACGCGTGAGAAGCAGCTCGCCATCCCGGATGCGGTGCGGATCGCCTCTGAGGTCGCGAGCGCGCTCGACTATGCCCACCGGCACGGCGTCATCCATCGTGACATCAAGCCGGAGAACATCCTGCTGCACGACGGTCAGGCGTTGGTGGCTGATTTCGGCATCGCGCTGGCCGCAAGCCGCTCCGAGGGTGGCTCCCGAATGACCGAGACCGGCATGTCGCTCGGCACGCCGCACTATATGAGTCCCGAGCAGGCGATGGGGGAGCGCGACCTCGACGCGCGCACGGATGTCTACGCCCTGGGGTGCGTGCTTTACGAGATGCTCACCGGCGAGACTCCATTCAATGGCGCGTCGGTGCAGGCGATTGTCGCCAAGGTGATGACAGAAAAACCCACGGCGCCGACGGCCACGCGCGACACTGTTCCCGAGAACGTCGAGGACGCGGTGCTCACCGCGCTCGCCAAGCTGCCGGTCGATCGCTTCGCCACGGCCGCCGAGTTTGCCGCGGCACTGCGTGAGGATGCGGTGCCACGCACTCGCACGACTCAGCTGGCTGGGATGCGTCAGGGCCGGTGGCGCCTTGTCACCATCGGCCTTGGCGGACTCTGTATCGTATTCGCGGGGGTCGCCGCGTGGTCTTTGTCGCGTCGATCCTCAGCATCCGGGCCGGTTGTCTACGACGTCGGTCTCCCAGACAGTGCCCTCATGAGTTTCGCTCCCGGCTCCTCGAGCGCCGGGCCCTACGGCACCGCGATCCGGAATCTCTCGGTTGCTGCGAATGGGGAATTTGCGATCTACACTGCCGCCGTTGGCGACTCGACCATGCTGTGGTATCGCTCGCTCCGGACGGGTGAGGCGCGCCCTCTGCTCGGCACGCGGGGTGCGACCATCCCGCGGATCTCCCCCGACGATGCCGAAGTGAGTTTCATCGCCAATGGGCAGGCGATCCTGCTTCCGGTCCGGGGGGGTGAGCCGCGCCAACTCGGGGCAGCGGTGAACGTCGCGTTGATGACCTGGATCTCCCCCAAGCAGCTGTTGATGGTCGATGACGACGGCTATCGCATCAACTGGATCGAGCCGGGTGGTGGGGTGCCCCGTACCAAGACGGTCGGCCGCTGTCCCATTGGCAGCTTTGCGGCAGATCTCGGTGAACTGGTCTGTTCGTTCAACGGGACGGCTCAGGTG
>JBBRBZ010000116.1:0-8950 GCA_038205305.1 Gemmatimonadales bacterium | reverse complement strand
ACATGGGTGCCCAGCCCCATCGCGGTGGCCGCGAGCAGGAAGTTCTGGACTGCCATCATCGTCGCGGCGTAGTCCTCTTCACGAATTTCCGGATTTTCATTCAGTGTCATGCTCACCGCGAGCATCGCCGGGAGCGCGGCTTCCGAGGCGGCGACCTTCGCCACCAAGGCGCGGGCCGCCTCGGCGTCCTCGATATTCTTCGCCTTGCGAGCGCCGAGAACCTCGCCATAGCCCCGGCGGGCCTTGGCGCCGAGGACGTAAAAGCGCCAAGGCTGGGTCATCCGGTGGTTGGGGGCCAGCACGGCCAGGTTGATCAGCCCTTCGATCTCCTCACGGCTGACAGGCCGGTCGGTGAATTGGCGGATGGAGAGGCGGCTCTGGATGGCTTGAAGGGCGTCCATGGAATCACTCATGCGGGTTTGGGGAGTCGAGAAAGACGAATCTCGCACAACGTGTCTCGGAATTCGAGGCCCATTGCCCCGAGGCGAAGCGCGACTCGACGATCTCGCTTGACGTCCGCGCGTCCCGGGCGCTAGGATGGACCATTGCAGGCCGGGGAATTCCCTCTCAATCACCGGAGTGGCGGTATGACTGAAGCGTTCGCAGAACGGCATGTCGTCATCACCGGTGGCGATGGCGCCCTCGGCACTGCCGTCGTGGCGGCCTTCGTGGCGGCCGGGGCAACCTGTCACCTGCCGATCTTCGGAGCGGAGAGCGGCTCGGCTACCGAACGGGTGCATACCACTGGCAACATCGACCTCACGGATGAATCGGCAGTCGAGACCTACTATGCCGGGCTGCCGCCGCTCTTCGCCTCGGTGCACCTCGCGGGCGGCTTCAAGTTCAAGCCGATCACCGAGACGACACTGGCCGAGCTCCAGCAGCAATGGGAACTCAACTTGGTGACGGCATTTCTCTGCTGTCGCGAGGCGGTGAAGGCGATGCGAGTGAGCGGCGGGGGGCGCATTGTCAATGTCGCTTCTCGGCCGGTGGTAGTGCCGGTCGCCAACATCAGCGCCTACACCATTGCCAAGGCAGGAGTGGCGGCGCTGACACAGTCGCTCGCGGCGGAAGTGCGCAAGGATGGTATTCTGGTGAACGCGGTGCTGCCGTCGACCATCGACTCCGCGGCCAACCGAAAGTCGATGCCGGACGCCGACTTCGATCGTTGGCCCAAGCCCGCGGAACTGGCCGCAACGATTCTCTGGCTGGCCTCGCCCGAGAACACCCTCACCAGCGGAGCGCTGGTCCCCGTCTACGGCAACGCCTGAACGGTCGGCGCGTCAGCGATAGCGCTCCATCAACGAGTCGAGCGCGGAACGCCCGGGGCAGAGCCGCTCGAACGGTTGGTCGTGCAATGGCTCGGCCGGCAGCCCCAGTCCATCACACATCTCCTGCGAGCTCGCTTCGTCAACAAAGAGCAACCCGGTCGCGATCTCGCCGCGCGCCTGACAGGCGCGCACGTGCGCGTAGGCCGAGTTGCGGTCGGTGGGATCGTAGTCATCGGCGGTGGGACGGAGCCGCACCACGCTGCCGTCGTGCATCGGCACATCGAACACCCGCGCCTCGCCCGGCGCAACAGTGATCTCACGCCGCAAGGGCACGAAGTCAGCGGCCACGGCCTCCACCTCGTGTGACCGGGTGTAGGCGTAACTCTTGGTGCTCCCCACGTGATCGTTGAAGGTGACACACGGTGAGATCACATCAATCAGCGCCAGGCCACGGTGGGTGATCCCCGCCTTGAGGATCGGCACCAGCTGCCGCTTGTCGCCCGAGAACGATCGTGCCACAAAGGTTGCTCCGAGCGTCAACGCCAGCAGCACCGGATCGATCGGTGCCTGGGTGTTGGCGACGCCCTTCTTCGATTTCGAACCGACGTCAGCCGACGCCGAGAACTGTCCCTTGGTGAGGCCGTAGACGCCATTGTTGTCGAGCACATAGAGCATGTTCACGTTGCGGCGAATGGCGTGGGACATCTGCCCAAGACCAATCGAAAGTGAGTCGCCATCGCCCGAGATCCCGAGGCACACCAACGTCCGATTGGCGGCCGCGGCCCCAGTGGTGACCGACGGCATCCGGCCATGCACGCTGTTGAAGCCATGACTCTGCTTCATGAAGTACGCGGTGGTCTTGGCCGAGCAGCCGATGCCACTCATCTTGGCGGCCATGTGCGGAGGGATCGCCAGCTCCCATGCGGCCTGGATCAGTGCGGCGGTCACCGAATCATGTCCGCAGCCAGCGCAGAGTGTCGACATCCCTCCTTCGTAGTCACGCAGCTTGAGGCCGAGGGCGTTGGTGCGGGCGCTCGGGTGCGTGACGATGGGCTTCGCGATCGAGCTCATGCTGGGACCTCCTCGGCCACTCGCGTGACCGCATCAACCACGAACTGAGCCGTGAGTGGCAACCCACCATACTCGAGCACCGGGGTCATCCGGTCGCGCGGGATGCCGAGATCGATGGTGAGCAGCGAACGGAGCTGGGCATCGCGGTTCTGCTCGATCACGAACAGCTGCTCGTGTTCCTCAAGAAACGCCGCCACATCCCCACTGAACGGAAAGCCGCGAATTCGCATCATGTCGACCTGCATCCCCTCAGCGCGGAGCAAGCTGACCGCCTCGCGCACCGCTGCATCACAACTGCCGATGGTGACCAGCCCGATGGTGGCCCCGTCCTGCCGATCAAACACGGGCGCCGGCACCGCATCGGCCGCACCGTCGATCTTCCGCTTGAGCCGGTCGACGACTTCCTGGTAGGCGTCGGAATCCTCCGTATAGCCGGCGTGCTTGTCGTGCCCCGAGCCACGCACGAAATAGGCGCCCTTGGCTCCCACGCCCGGCAGCGTCCGCGCAGCGATCCCGTCGCCGTCCACGTCGAGGTATCGCGAGAAACGGGGCAGCGCCGCCAAGGCCTCCGCGTCGAGCACCTTGCCGCGGTTTGGCCGGTAACTGTCATCCCAACTGAGCCGTGGAGTCATCCAATCATTCATGCCGATGTCGAGATCCGACGCCACGAACACCGGTGTCTGGAACCATTCGGCGAGGTCGAATGCCGCGACACTCATCTCGAAGCACTCGGCGGGGTTGGCCGGAAAGAGCACCGGGTGCCGGGTGTCGCCATGGGATGCATAGGCGAGCATCAACAAGTCAGCCTGCTGCGTGCGAGTCGGCATGCCGGTGGACGGACCGCAGCGCTGGATGTCGAAGATCACCGCCGGGATGTCGGTGTAGTACGCCAACCCGATGAACTCCTGCATCAGCGAGATGCCGGGGCCGGATGTGTTGGTGAATGCCCTGGCTCCTGCCCATCCCGCGCCGATGACAATCCCCGCCGCCGCCAATTCATCCTCGGCCTGCAGGATGGCGTAGTGGTGCTCGCCGGTGACCGGATCGGTCCGGAACTCCTTGCAGAAGGCGGTGAAGGCCTCCATCAGCGAGGTCGACGGGGTGATCGGATACCAGGCTCCCACCGTGGCGCCAGCGTAGACCGCACCGAGGGCGCAGGCGGTGTTGCCGTCCATGAGGATGTGGTCGGAGGTGCGGTCGAGCCGCTGCAGGTGGAACGGCAGCGGACAGGTGAAATTGGCCTGGGCATAATCGTAGCCAAGCTGGATCGCGGTGTGGTTGGCGTCGAGCAGTCGCTGCTTCTTGCCAAACTTCTCGTTGAGCATGGCGCCGATCACAGCCATGTCGAGATTCAGCAGCGCCGCGAGGGTGCCGGCGTACACGATGTTCCGCATCAGGGTGCGGTCGCGATCACCATCGAAGGTCTCCACGCACATCCGCCCAAACGGCACCCCGAGAATGGTGATCTCCTCGCGCACCAGTTCGGGAGCGAGCGGCCACGAGGAGTCGTAGAGCAGGTAGCCACCGGGGCGCACCGCCGCGACGTCCTGGGCATGCGTCGCCGGGTTGAGCGCCACCACGAGGTCGAGCGCCGAGGGGCGCGCCGTGTAGCCCTCGCCGCTGACCCGGATCTCGTACCAAGTGGGCAACCCCTGGATGTTCGACGGGAAGACGTTCTTGCCGGTGACGGGGATTCCCATCCGGAAGATCGCCTGCATCAGCAGGGCGTTGGCGCTCGATGATCCGGTGCCGTTGACGGTCCCGATCTTGAAGGCGAAGTCGTTGACACCGCTCATCGGATCACCAGCTCCTGCCCGGCGTAGGGCAGCTTCAGGTCGAAGAGTTGCATGTCCCACGCCGCCGTGGGACAGCGCTCGGCGCAGAGGCCGCAATGCACGCAGACATCCTCGTCCTTGACCATCACGCGATGCGTCTGTGGCAATGCATCTGAGACGTAGACGGCCTGATCAAGGTTGAGCGCTGGGGCCGAGAGCCGCTGGCGCAGTTCATCGAGGGGAGAATCGTTGGTGGTGATGGTGAGGCAACGGGTGGGACAGACGTCCACGCAGGCATCACACTCAATGCAGAGCGGCGCCGTGAAGTCGGTCTGGATGTCACAGTTGAGGCAGCGTTGCACCTCATGCGCGGTCTGTTCGGGGGTGAAGCCGAGCTCCACCTCGACGCCGATCCCGGTGAAGCGCTTGGTGAGCTCCTCATGAGTCATCTTCTGGCGCTTCGCCGGATCGTAGTCGTTGTCGTAGGCCCAGCTCTGCATCCCCATCTTGACGCTTGAGAGCGTCATGCCGTGCGGCGGTCGATCGGCGATGTCCAGACCTTGGCAATGCGCATCAATGGAAATGGCCGCCTGATGACCGTGCGCCACCGCCCAGATGATGTTCTCCGGTCCCCACGCCGCGTCGCCACCGAAGAACACGCCCGGGCGCGAGCACTGAAAGGTGGCTCGATCGACCACCGGCATCTCCCACTTGCCGAACTCGATCCCAATGTCGCGCTCGATCCACGGAAAGGAATTGTCCTGGCCAATCGCGAGGATCACGGCGTCGCAGGGGATGACCTCTTGGCGGACGACCGTGCTGCGCTGCCGACCGGTCGTATCCTCGGTCCACTCGAGCACATCGAACTCCAGCCCAGTCAGACGGCCGTTCTCCAGCACGAACCGACTCGGCTGGCGATTCTCGATGATCTCGACCAACTCCTCCTCAGCGTCCTCCAGTTCCCATGGCGACGCCTTGAAGTGCTTACGACCCCGGCGGGCAATCACCTTCACGTCGGTGGCACCGAGGCGCTTGGCCGAGCGGCAGCAGTCCATCGCGGTGTTGCCCACGCCGATGATCAGCACCCGCGGTTCGATCTTCGTTACGTGGCCAAAGTGGATGCTGGCGAGCCACTCGATCCCGAGGTGTACCTGGTCGGGCGCGTCCCAACGGCCGGGGATGTCGAGTTCCTTCCCCTTGGGGGCGCCGCTGCCCACGAAGACGGCATCGTAGCCGTCATCGAGCAGGGATTTCATGCTGGCGACCGGCGTGTCGTAGCGCATGTCGGCGCCCATCCGGATCACGTAGTCGCATTCCTCGTCGAGCACCTGGGACGGGAGCCGGAAGGCGGGAATGTTGATCCGCATCAGGCCACCCGGCTTGGGGTTGGCCTCGAAGATGGTCACCTCGTAGCCGAGCGGCAGGAGGTCGTTGGCGACGGTGAGGGAGGCAGGACCGGCACCCACGCAGGCGACCCGTTTGCCGTTCTTGACCGCGGGAGCGGTGGGGAGCCGGTCGGTGATGTCGCCCCGGTTGTCGGCGGCCACCCGTTTGAGCCGGCAGATCGCCACCGGCTTCTCATCAATCCGGCCGCGTCGGCAGGCCGGCTCGCAGGGGCGGTCGCAGGTCCGCCCCAGGATCCCCGGGAAGACATTTGACTCGCGGTTGAGCATATAGGCGTCGTCGAAACGCCCCAGGGCAATGAACCGCAGATAGCCCGGGACATTGGTGTGAGCCGGGCAGGCCCATTGGCAGTCGACCACCTTGTGGTAGTAGTCAGGCTTGGAAACATCGGTCGCCGCCACGTCGCACCACCCTCTGTTCGGAGGCATTCGAAGGGACCCCGAAAAGTAGTCGGGGCCGGGCGGCGATCGAGATGCGGATATCCGACTTTGAGGTCAGGGGATAGATTGGGATGGTCCGGCGGTGAGCCTCAGGAACCGTAACTTGGCACCCTCCGACACAACTTTGACCGGAGCACCGGGCATGGACCTCAGGGAACAGCTGCAGGCGACCCTCGGTCAGGCCTATCAGCTGGGTCGCGAACTCGGTGGCGGCGGGATGTCGCGTGTCTTCCTGGCCGAAGACACCCGCCTCGGCCGCACCGTGGTGGTGAAGGTCCTGCCGCCCGACCTCGCCGCCGGCATCAACGCCGAGCGCTTCGAGCGGGAGATTCGCCTGCTGGCAGCACTGCAGCAGGCCAACATCGTCCCGTTGCTCACCGCTGGTGACATGGACGGGCTGCCGTACTTCACGATGCCCTACGTGGAGGGGGAGTCGCTCCGCGTCCGGCTGTCGACCGGTGTCCCGCTTCCGCTGGCTGAGTGCCTGAGCATTCTGCGTGACGTGACGCGGGCATTGAGCTATGCCCACCAGCACGGCGTGGTGCACCGCGACATCAAGCCCGACAACGTCCTGCTCTCGCATGGCGCCGCTGAGGTCACCGATTTCGGCATCGCCAAGGCGCTCGATGCCGCCCGGGTCAACGCAGGCGACGTAACGCTTACCCAGATGGGCACCTCGGTTGGTACCGCCGCCTACATGTCGCCGGAGCAGGTGGCCGCCGACCCCGACCTCGATCACCGCGCCGATATCTACTCCGTGGGCGTGCTCGCCTACGAGATGCTGAGCGGCAAGGCCCCTTTTACGGGCACGCCGCAGGCGATCATGGCGGCGCACATCGGCACTGCGCCCGCTCCGATCAACAATCGTCCCGACCTGCCGCCCGCACTCGGACGCACGGTGATGAAGTGCCTCGCCAAGGACCCGGCGGCGCGCTACCAGAGCGCCGACGCGCTGCTTGTCGACCTCGAGGCCAGCACCACCACCGCCCCGGCCCGAACCGGCCGGCTGCTGATGTGGTTGGCTGCCGCCGCCGTCTTGGCGGCGGCTGTCTGGTTCGGTACCTCAGGGCTCCGGGCACGCCGCTGGGTGCGCAATGAGGCGATCCCGCAGATCAAGGCGCATCTCGACGTGGCCCAGATCGACAGTGCCTGGACGCTGGCGCAGCGGGCCGAGGCGATCCTTCCTGGCGACTCCGCGCTCGCCGCGCTCTGGCCGCGGATCTCGCGCAACGCCGTGCTCCATTCGGCGCCCGAAGGAGCCAAGGTCTATCGCGCCTCCTTCGATGACACCACCCATTGGGTCCTGCTCGGCACCACGCCCACCGACACCCTGCGGCTCCCCTCGCAGTACGGGCTGGTGCGGGTGGAGAAGCCCGGCTTCCGGACGTTCCGGGGACTGATCGGCAACGGCCCGCGCACCTTCATGCTCGACTCGGTGGCATCCGCCGACAGCGGCATGGTGCACCTCGCGGCCGCCACCTACGGCGTCTTTCTGGTCGGGCTCGACGGGCACGAGGAATTGGCCCTGGCCGACTACTGGATGGACATGCACGAGGTCAGCAATCGCGAGTTCAAGGTATTCGTGGATTCGGGCGGATACACCAAGAGGGAATATTGGCCGACGGAGTTTCAGGACGGCGCCAAGCAGCTCACGTGGGAGGCGGCCGTGGCGCGGTTCAAGGACAAGACCGGGCAGCCGGGCCCGGCCACCTGGGAAGCGGGTTCCTATCCGAAGGATCAAGGTGATTACCCCGTCGGGGGCGTGAGTTGGTACGAGGCGTCCGCGTACGCCAAGTTTGCCGGCAAGTCACTGCCGACGGTCTACAGTTGGGCGCGCGCTGCGGACGTCGCCGCCGCCAAGTACGTCGTGCCGGGGAGCAACCTTGGCGGCACCGGGCCGATGCCGGTCACTGCCCCGCGCGGCCTGAGTTACTACGGCGTGTTCGACATGGCCGGCAATGTCCGCGAGTGGAGCGAGAACAGCGCGGGCGGAGATGAGCATTTCATCCTGGGCGGCGGCTGGAGCGATCCCGATTACGGCTTCACGGATGGTTATGCCCAGCCAGCCGTGGATCGCTCGGCGATCAACGGCATTCGTCTGGTTCGGTATCGAGCCGACGACTCGGCCCTCACCAAGGCACGGCGACCGATGGCGCGGGCTTTCCGTGACTACACCCGGGAGAAGCCGGTCGCGGATGCCGTGTTCGCCAGCTATCGGCAGATCTTCGACTACGACCGCCGACCGCTGAACGCCAAGGTGGAGTCGCGCGACACCACGCAGGAGGAGTGGAACATGGAACGCGTCTCCTTCGACGCCGCCTATGGGGGTGAACGTGTCGAGGCCGTGATCCTGCTGCCGAAACACCACAACCAGCCGCTGCAGCCGGTCGTCCAGTTCCCCGGCTCCGGGGTGATCTTCAGCGACCACGTGGCGCGAAGCGACTTGGTGCTGGAATTCCTCGCGCAGAACGGCCGGGCCTTCATCCTGCCGATTCTCAAGAGCACCTATGAGCGCCGGGATTCGCTCCACAGCGATCTGCCCGATAGTTCGATTTTCTGGCGCCAGCACGTGGTGATGTGGACGCAGGACATCCGCCGCACGCTGGACTATCTCTCCAGTCGTTCCGACATGGACTCGACCAAGTTCGCGTACTTCGGCTACAGCTGGGGCTCCAACCAAGCGCCGATCAACCTGGCGATCGAACCGCGCTTCAAGGTGGCGGTGCTCTATGTCGCCGGCCTCACCATGGAGCGCGGGCGGCCCGAGGTCGATCCACTCGACTTCCTGCCGCGCGTGAAGCAGCCGGTGCTGATGCTCAACGGCAAGTACGACTACTTCTTCCCGCTCGAGCTGGCCCAGAAGCCGTTCTTCGACCTGCTCGGCACCCCCTCGGACCAGAAAAAATGGATTGTCTACGAGGGTGGCCATGATGTCCCGCGCACTGCGCTGATCTCCGAGACGCTGAAGTGGTTCGACAAGTATCTCGGG
>JBBRBZ010000115.1:0-9243 GCA_038205305.1 Gemmatimonadales bacterium | reverse complement strand
TGGGGGCGGCGGAATCTGACGCCAAAACCGGAGGTCTCATGGCATTCTTCATCCTGCTGGCGCTGGTGGTGCTGGTCTTGTTCTGGGGCGTGGCGAGCTACAATCGCCTCGTCAGTCTCCGCAACCAGACCCAGAATGGCTGGCGCCAGATCGACGTCCAGTTGAAGCGGCGCCACGATCTGATTCCCAACCTGGTCAACACCGTCAAGGGGGTGATGGAGTTCGAGCGCGACACCCTCACGGCAGTGATGGACGCCCGGTCCAGGGCGATGGGGGCCGCGGGGCCCGCCGATTCGGCACGAAAGGAAGGGGAGCTCGGTCAGGTGCTTGGCCGGCTGCTGGCCGTGACGGAGAACTATCCCAACCTCAAATCAAACGAGAACGTCAAGCAGCTGCAGGAAGAGCTCTCCTCGACGGAGAACAAGATCGGCTTCGCGCGGCAGTTCTATAACGATGTGGCCACCAAGCTGAACATCGTTCGCGAGAGCTTCCCGTCGAGCTTGATCGCCAACTCCTTCGGCTTCGCCCCGGCCGAGCTGTTCCAGATTACCGACGAAGCTGATCGCGCGGTTCCGACCGTTGACCTCGGGATGCGACCGACGGCGTGATGGCGCGGCGATGAACCTCCTGGAGCAGCAGGCGGCCAACCGGCGGCGCACTTGGGCCGTGATGCTGGTCTTCGTGCTCGTCGTGGCCGCCGTCGGAGCAGGGCTCGACGCCTTTGTGCTGGGGCAGGGTGTCGGCTTCCCCGTTGGTACCGTTGGTGCGCTGGCAATTGGCAGCGGTTCCGCCTGGTTCACCTACCGCAATGGGGATCGTGCCATCCTCGCCTCCACGGGCGCAGACGTGGTCGATCTCCGGATGGCCGAGGCCACGACCGACGAGGACCGACTGCGCTACCAGCAGTTCAAGAACATCGTCGAGGAAGTGGCCATCGCTGCCGGCCTCCCAGTGCCAACGGCCTACGTGATTCCCGATGACGATCCCAATGCCTTTGCGACGGGGCGGGATCCGGAGCACGCCTCGATCGCCGTGACTGAGGGACTCTTGCGCATGCTGAATCGCGAGGAGTTGCAGGGTGTCGTCGCGCACGAGATGGGGCATGTCCGAAACCTCGACATTCGCCTGATGATGGTGGTCGCCGCGCTGGTCGGCGCTGTGGCGCTGATGGCCGACTGGTCGAGCCGGGGGATGGGGTTTGGCGGACGACGGGACGGGAAGAAGGGCGGCGCGAGCATGCTGGTTTTCCTGGTGATCTGGCTGGTCGCGATCATCGTGGCTCCGATCGTGACCAGGCTGCTGGCGATGTGGGTCTCGCGGACACGCGAGTATCTGGCGGATGCGTCGGGGGCGGAACTCACCCGTAACCCGCTGGCCCTCGCGAACGCCCTCCGCAAGATCGAGAGCCAGGCCACCCCGACTCTGGCAATGAAGCGGGGCAGTGCGGCGCTCTGCATCGCCGACCCGATGGGGAGGTTGGCCAATGAGCGTGAAGGGCGGTGGGCCAACCTCTGGGCCACCCATCCGCCGATGGACCGCCGCATCGAGGCACTCGACGCCATGGCCTATCAGCGCGCGGCTTCGCGCTAACCAGCGGCGGCATTAGCTTGGCCCCCATGGATACTCCGGAATACCCGATCTCGGACCACCCTGCCTCCGCCGAGTTCCTCGAGCGGATGCGATCCGTCACAGAATTTCTCGAGATGGTCGCCTCGGATCGGTCGTTGCTCTCCGGGCTCCCACAGGCCGATCGGCTCCGCATGGTGGCTGCTGCTGGCCAGGTCTACAGCCCGGACCTCGCGGCCCGCCGGCAGTTGGTGAAGGCGACCCACCGGCTGCGGAAGGCGGTCAAGGTCAAGCAGGAGGAGGATGTGCTCGCCGGGACCGGTATCCGCCGACTCCGCCGGCAGGCGGTATTCACCACGCCAAACTATTTCCTCCTTCCCGGCGTGCCGGACACCGAGACGGTCGAGCTGCCCGACGAGCCGCCCCTCGGCGAAACGACCGAGCCGCAGAACTGCTACATCTGCAAGAAGGACTACCACTCGGTTCACCACTTTTACGACCAGCTCTGCCCAGCGTGCGCGGCGTTCAATTTCGCCAAGCGCACCGAGCTCGCCGACCTGCGCGGGCGGGTGGCCCTTATCACCGGCGGACGCGTCAAGATTGGCTATCAGGCGGGACTCAAGCTGCTCCGCTGTGGCGCGCACCTGATCGTCTCCACCCGCTTCCCGCGTGATTCGGCGAAGCGGTTCGCGCAGGAGCCCGACTTCGCCCAGTGGAAAGACCGACTCGAGATCTACGGCCTCGACTTGCGGCACACGCCGAGCGTGGAGGAGTTCTGCCGCCAGATCCTGCAAAATCATGATCGGCTGGATTTCATCATCAACAACGCCTGTCAGACCGTGCGGCGTCCGCCTGATTTTTACCGTCATATGATGGAAGGCGAGGCGGCAGCGATCGGCGAGATGCCCGAAGAGGTGCGGCACCTGCTGGGCGCCTACGAGGGATTGCGCGGCTACCACATCCTCCCCGAAGGCGCGGCCACGCCGGCCCCGGCCGATCGCCGGATCGTCGGCGTTCCCGGGCTGACGCACGCGGCGCAGCTCTCGCAGGTGCCGCTCCTCCCCGAGGATCACGCCGGGGAACATGATCTCTTCCCCGAGGGACGCCTCGACCAGGACCTGCAGCAGGTGGACCTCCGCGATCGCAACTCCTGGCGACTGCTGATGGCGGAGGTGCCGTCGGTCGAGCTGTTGGAAGTGCAGCTGGTCAACGCCATCGCGCCGTATATCATCAATGCGCGCCTGAAGCCGTTGATGGTGCGCACCCCCGGACGCGACAAGCATATCGTGAACGTCTCCGCGGTCGAGGGCCAGTTCTATCGCCGCTTCAAGACCACCCGGCATCCGCACACCAACATGGCCAAGGCCGCGCTGAACATGATGACGCGCACGGCGGCGGCGGACTATGTCGCCGATGGCATTCACATGAACGCTGTGGACACTGGTTGGGTCACCGATGAAGACCCGGCGGAACATGCCGAACGGAAGATTCTCGAGCATCGTTTCTCGCCACCGTTGGACATCGTCGATGGCGCCGCCCGCATTGTCGATCCGATCATCGCCGGCATCAATTCCGGCGAACATCTCTGGGGCCAGTTTCTGAAGGACTACACGCCGACCGACTGGTAGCCCCCGACCACACCGTTGACCGACGAGGTGCCTGTGATGCATTCCCTCACGGCCGTGCTCGCGATCCCCAGTATTCTCCTTTCCCCGGGCCACCCTGTGCGCCCGCGGCAGCCGGTCGTCGACCTGAAGGCGGCGCAGGCGCTGGTGGAACGGGTCGTCCCGGACCATTCGGGTGCCTTCGTGATCGAGGCGATTCCGCAGGATGATGGGCACGATGCCTTCGAGGTCGAGAGCCGGGCTGGTCGCGTCGTGCTGCGGGGATCGAGCGGCGTGTCGATCGCATCGGCGCTCAACTGGTACCTCGAGCACGCCGCCCGGACCAACGTGCCGATTCCGCTCCAGCCGATCGCGCTGCCGACGCCGCTGCCGGTGGTCACCACCAAGGTGCATGTCAGCACGCCCTACCAGCTGCGCTACTTCTTCAACTATTGCACCTTCTCCTACAGCATGGCATGGTGGAACTGGGCCGACTGGGAGAAGATGATTGACTGGATGGCGCTGAAGGGCATCAACATGCCGCTGGCGGCGACGGGTCAGGAGGGCACCTGGCGACTCGTGCTGCGCGACATGGGGTTCAGCCGCAAGCAGATCGCTGATTTCCTGGTTGGGCCGGCGTACCTGCCGTGGGGATGGATGGGGAACATCGACGGACTCGGCGGGCCGCTGCCCGACAGCTGGATCGACAGTCACATTGTCCTGGAGCAGCAGATCCTCCGGCGGGAACGCGCGCTCGGCATGACGCCGGTGCTGTAGGGATTCACCGGCCATGTGCCCGCGTCAATCACTCAGGTCTTCCCGAAGGCCAAGATTCACAAGACCGGCGACTGGTCGGCCGGCTTCTCCGGCACCTGGTTCCTCGACCCGCTTGACCCACTCTTCCAGCGGATCGGCACCCGGTTCATCAAGCGGCAGACGGAACTGTTCGGCACCGACCACTACTACGCGGCCGACAGCTTCAACGAGATCGATCCGCCATCCAATGACTCCACCTTCCTCGCCGGCATGGGGAGCGCGGTCTACCAGTCGATGCGTGCCGCGGACCCCGCCTCGATCTGGGTGCTGCAGGGATGGTTCCTCTACTACCAGGCGAAGTTCTGGCAGGAGCCGCAGGCGCGAGCGCTGCTTGGCGCGGTTCCGGACGACAAGATGGTGGTGTTGGATCTCTGGGGCGATCGGCACCCAGTGTGGAATCAGCGGCAGGCCTTCTACGGCAAACCGTGGATCTGGAATGTCCTCTACAACTTCGGTGGCAAGGTGTCGCTCAACGGCGACCTGCCGAAGATTGCCGCCAATCTCTCCGATGTGCTGCAGAGCCCCGCCAAGGGACGACTGGCCGGCCTGGGGATGATGATGGAAGGGCTGGGCAACAATCCCGTCGTGCCAGACTTCGTGATGGACATGACATGGCGGCAGGCGGTGCCCGATCTGGACTCTTGGACAACCGACTACGTCACGCGACGCTATGGCGCGGAGAACGCGGATGCCCAGGCGGCATGGCAGATCTTGCGAGCGACCGCGTATCGCTCCCCGGCCCAGACGGGCACCTTCCTGGGTGAGCGGCCCGGATTCTACGTGCCGAAGACCGCCTATCGGACGGAGCCGATCCCGCCCTACGACAATCGGCAACTCATCACCGCCCTCGACACACTACTCGCGGCGGCGCCGGCACTGCATACGAGCGATGCGTATCGCTACGACGTGGTGAACTTGACGCGTCAACTGCTGGGGCAACTCGGGTTGCCGGAGGTCCAGGCTCTCGAGGCGGCGTACCGTCGCAAGGATCTGCCGGCGATGCGTGCCACTGAGGGGAGCATCACCACGCTGCTCGAGGATCTCGATCAACTGGTCGGGACGCGGCAGGAATTTCTGATGGGGCGCTGGATCGAGGATGCGAAGCGATGGGGGCGCACCGCCGGGGAGCGCGACCTCTACGAGTGGAATGCACGCAACCTGATCACCCTCTGGGGCGAGCACTGTACCGAGGGGCAGAACGATGACCTCAATCTCTACGCCTTCAAGGAATGGCAGGGGATGTACACCGGCTACTTCCTGCCGCGCTGGCAGCAGTTCTTCGACCGGTTGAACGCGTCGGTGGCGAATGGGGCGGAATTTGATCGCGGGCCGTTCGCTGCCGATATATGCCAATGGGAACAGGGGTGGTCCCGGCAACATTCCACGTTCCAGACCAGCGTGCGTGGGGACCCATTGTTTGTGGCCGAGAGCCTGTATCGGAAATACCGCGATACCATGGAGCGCGAGCTGCATTAGCGCCGGCGGTGCGCCGGTCGGGCCGTCGATCGTCCCCACGGAGTTCCCCTCTCGCAGGCCCGGGGTATCTTAGGAGCTACCCCGGCGCCAAAACTGCACGTCACTTGGACAGGAGCCCCAGTCATGGCCCTTTGGAAGGAACAGCCGCCCCCCAAGAAGGAAGCCGTGCCGCCCGCGCCACCGGCACCCAGGGCGGACCACGCACCGAAGCCCGAATCTTCCCCCAGCTACGACATGCCCCGGAGGGCGACCGTGCCGGACATCAAGGAATCGCTGATCGCCGCCGACCTCACCATCGAGGGCAAGATCGAAGGCGCTGGACATGTCCGGATCGCCGGCAAGTTCAAGGGCGACATCAACGTGCAGGGACATCTCACGATCGAGGTGGGTGCCAAGGTGACCGGCGGCGTGCGGGCCAACACCGTGATCATCGCCGGTGAGCTCGAGGGCAACATCGACGCCGCCGCCCGAGTGGAACTGCTCGACAGCGGTGTGTTGAACGGCGACCTCAAGGCCGGATCGCTCACCGTGGCCGCCGGCTCCCGGATGCGCGGCAACGCGGAATTCGGCTGGGAGGAGAAGTCGCCTGCCTCGCGGATGCCTGGCCTCAAGATGGACGGCGCCACCGCCGCATGAGCCTCAAGGGTCAGGCGGTTGCCGGATCAACGCGGACCTGTCCGCACTGTCGAGCGACCATTCTCGAGAGTGCGGCGGTCTGTCCCGGCTGCAAGCATCACCTCCGATTCGAACCCGGTGCCGCCAAGCGCGCGGTGCCGAGCTTCTCGCCGTTGCATGTCGAGGGCACCATTCGGCATCCCGAAGTCGGGGAAGCGTGGGAGTACTCGATGGTGCTCACCATCCGGAACGATCGCGGCGAGGAGATTGCACGTCAGATTGTTGGCGTCGGTGCCCTGCAACCGTCGGAGGGTCGGAGTTTCACCCTCGATGTTGAGGTGTTCACACCGGGTGAGCAGCAGAGCGGTTCCCGCTAGCCACCACCTCTCGACCTGGCTCGGCCCGATCCGGCCCTTCCTGGGCCGTGCCCAGTGATCCGATTTGCGACCGAATTTCGCCTTTCCTGAAGAGCACCGACCCGTCGTCACGAGGGCCGCTTCCACTGCCAGGAGGACACGATGGCCAATCCAGGAATGCCCGAGGGGATACCCCTGCAGCCGGAGCCGGAGGAGGAGAAGTTCCATGTCTCCGCGGCCCTCGACGGTGTCGTGGATGGCGTCGGCCATGTCTTCGAAGCGATACATGACGCCTTTGCGTCGCCCGAGGAAGTCGCGATGGAGAAGATGGAGGAGGCCAACCACCTGCAGATGGAAGGGATGCAGGCGATGATCGCTGGAGACATCGATGGCGGCAGCGCGCTGATCGCCCAGGCGGGTGGGGTCATGCAGAGCGCGGTCGGGCACCTCGCCGACCCGGACTACAAGGATCCCGAGCCGATCAGCCCTGAAGTGCACGACCTCGGCAATCATCCCAACGTCGGCTTGCCGGGGATGGAGCCGATGCACGGCTTCGAGCATCTGGGCGACGACCAGGGGTGAGTGCGGCAGCAGGACCCGGGCGCTCCCTTGCGCCCGGCCGTCGCCATTCGTATCGTAGCCCCATTCCCGATTGCCATTTCCCGCCGATTCCCCCTGCCTTGCCGCAGGGGAGGGGAAGATCATGAGCGCAGCCGTCCCGCCGAAACCCGGTTCGTACCTCCTCTGCATTGCGGGCCCCGACCAAGGGAAGCAGATCGTGCTGGGCGCCGTGCCGCTGCTCTTCGGCCGGGGGCCGGAATGCAGTGTCCACAGTGACGATCAGTGGGTCACCGATCGGTATGCCGGCCTGCATTTCGCCAACGGGGTCCTCACGGTACAGGCGATGTCGGCCGCCCAGCCGCTGGTGGCCGGTCACCCGGCGCCGATGCAGGTGCTGCACGACGGGCAGCAGCTCCAGATGGGCGGCTCGATGTGGCAGCTGCATGTGGCCGGCGGCCCCGGCTTCGTGCAGCGCCTGGGCGACCGTTTGACGGCGGCGGCCGGCGTCGAGAAGGCCGGCGAATTCTCCCCGCAGGAGATGTTCGGCGACATCGCCCGGACCCATGCCGACTACGAGATCGAGGCCTTCCTCACCGTCGGCACCAACGCGACCACCCCGCCACTGGCCGCCATCGATGCCCGGTGGCCGAAGCCGTGGGTGTTCGCGCGGGTGTTCGGGATGACAATTCTGCTCTACGCCGGGTTCATTGCCATGTGGATGGCCTTCCACAACGAGAAGATGATCCCTGGCATGTTGATCGTTGGTACTGTGGCCGTCCCGTTTGCCACGCTGATCTTCTTCTTTGAAGTGAATGTGCCGCGCAATATCTCGCTCTATCAGCTGGTCAAGCTGATGGGACTGGGCGGACTGGTCTCGATTTTCGTCTCGCTGATCGGGTTCAAGGTCACCGGGCTGAGCCAGACCTTTCTCGGCGCCTCGAGCGCAGGAATTCTCGAGGAGACGGGCAAGGCGTTGACCCTCCTGCTCGTGGTGCGGAAACCTCGGTATCGTTGGACGCTGAACGGCCTGCTGCTTGGCGCCGCGGTCGGGGCTGGCTTCAAGATTTTCGAGTCGGCCGGGTACGCCTTCGAGTCGCTTTTCGGCGGCAACGGCAGCGGCATCAACGATGCGGCGATGCTCGACAGCATCATGCTTCGCGGGCTGCTTGCCCTGGTGGGTGGCCACGTGCTCTGGACCGGACTGGTGGGGGCGGCGCTCTGGCGCGTCCGCGGTAATCGCCCGTTCGAGTGGACCATGCTGGCCGATTTCAAGTTCCTCCGCGTGCTGCTGCTCTGCATGGCAATGCACATGATCTGGAATGCTCCCATCAATCCGCCGTTCTACCTTAAACAGATCCTGATCGGCGTGGTGGCCTGGACCCTCATACTCGCCTTCATTCAAGACGGTCTGAAACAGGTAAGAGATGCGCAGGTGCTCGAGGCCCAGGCGACGCGGTGACCGCCGGCCTGCGGGCGCGCCTTGTCGCCGTCACGGTGATCGCGCTTGCCGGACCGCTGCATGCGCAGGGGAGCACGGCTGCGTTCACGCAGCGCGCACGCGAGCTGGTGTCGCAGATGACGCTCGCGGAGAAGGTCTCCCAGATGAAGGACGTGGCCCCGGCGATCGAGCGCCTGGGCATCCCCGCCTACAACTGGTGGAACGAGGCACTGCACGGCGTCGCCCGCTCGGGGCTGGCGACGGTCTTTCCACAGGCGATCGGCCTGGCCGCCACCTGGGACGACTCGCTCATCCACCGGATGGCAAGCGTGGTTTCTGATGAAGCGCGCGCGAAGTATCAGGAATACCTGCGCCAGGGAAAGCACGACCGCTACGGCGGACTCACCTTCTGGTCGCCCAACATCAATCTCTTCCGAGATCCGCGGTGGGGCCGCGGGCAGGAGACCTACGGCGAGGATCCCTTCCTTGCCGGTCGCCTGGCCGTGCAGTTCATCCGCGGCATGCAGGGCGACGACTCCACCTACCTCAAGACCGTCGCCACGGTGAAGCACTTCGCGGTGCACAGCGGCCCTGAGCCGGAGCGCCACACCTTCGACGCAGTGGTGAGTGCGCGTGATTTGCACGAGAGCTACCTGCCGCAATTCGAGGCCGGCATTCGGGAGGGTGGCGCTTGGTCGCTGATGTGCGCCTACAACCGGCTTGACGGAACGGCAGCCTGTGGCAGTGAACTGCTGCTCGACCAGATCCTGCGAGGCGAGTGGCACTTCCCGGGCTATGTGGTCTCCGATTG
>JBBRBZ010000114.1:0-9419 GCA_038205305.1 Gemmatimonadales bacterium | reverse complement strand
AGTCACTGTGCGCCAGCACCAGCACCTGCGCGCGGACCAGCCGGGCCATGCCAGCCCACCCCACCGCCCCGATCACGACGAAGATCACTGGCAGCGAGGGCTTGATCGCGGCCGCGAGAGCGAAGAGCAGCAGTAGCGAGGGAAAGGCGAGGGTGATGTCGGCCAGACGCATCACCAGCAGGTCGATGCTCCCGCGATAGTAGCCGGCGATCAGGCCGAGCGTCACGCCCAGCGTGACGGCGACGGTCTGGGAGATGAGCCCAACCATCAACGAGATGCGCGCACCGTAGAGCACCCGGGCCAGCACATCGCGACCCTGCGCATCGGCACCGAGCCAGAAGTGCCAACTCGGTGGGGCGAGTGAATCGTTGGCGAGATTGCCGCGGAGCGGATCGTGGGGCGCGAGCCACGGGGCGAACGCTGCCGCAAGGACGACGATGGCCACCAGCACGACACCCACACGAAACATCGTGTCGTGCCGCCAGCGATTGCGGATCGCGAGCCACCCGGGTGAGATCATGCTGAAAGGTAGCGATTCAGCTCCCATTCAGTTCCTTCAATATCTGATACTTCCGCCTCACCCCGCGCGCTTCGAGCACCGACAGCTCCCAGCCGATGGCGCCGTCCCGAAAGCCGCCCCAAAAAATGAACGACCGGATCAGGCGCCAGAGCGGGCGCACGGTGCGATCGAAGAGGGTCGATCGCCGACCGCGCAGGTGCAGCATCTCCGCCCCCCAGCGCGCGTAGCGTTCCATCTTCTCCATGTAGTGCCGCCCGTCGCGATACGGATCATGGAGCAGCGAGGCGGAGAGCGTGCCGACCACGCCGCTCGCATGGAGCACTTCGTGCACCTTCCGGGCGCTGAAGCGCATCGATCGCCGATAGAATCGCAGCACCAAATCGGGGCGGAGCGAGCCGCGCGTCTGTTCCATCCCGCGATAGAGGTTCCGGCGCTTGATGAAAAAGGCATCGGCCTTGGGTGCCGGGAGGAGGCGCGCCAGTTCATCCGCCAGTGCCGGCTCGGCGCGCTCGTCGGCATCGAGGGCGAGAATCCAGGGATACTTCGCCACATCGGCTCCGGCGTTGCGCGCATCGGCAATGGTGCCGTCGGGGCAGCGCACCACCCTGGCACCGGCCCGCTCGGCGAGCGCGACGGTGTCGTCGGTCGAGCCGTTGTCGACCACGATCAGCTCATCGGCCCAGCGATGCTGGTCGATGAAATCGGTGATCCGCGCCGCCTCGTTCCGGACCGGCACCACGATCGTCAGCGGAACCTGTTCAGCCATCACCCCACCACTGTGTAGTTGCGAAACTCGAAGGGACGCCAGCCGGTCGCCCGTTCGACACCGAAAGTCATTCTTGCCAGGAGATCGCGTCGTCCCCAGCGTGGCGCCTCGATCATGGCTTCGCTGCTCCGGCGCGCCTCGATCCACGCTGCCACGGGAGCAGGGTGCCCACCGGTGAAGGGCCGCAATCCCGGGAACCACGGCAATAGCGGCCGCCCGGGGTCCTTGGCCCGCTCGGTCTCGTAGATGGCCCTGTCCTGTTCCCGCTTGCTGCAGAGCGCCCAGGCTGGTCGCGCCCAGCCGTAGTGGTGCATCAGCGCGCCGCTCGGCGCCGCCGTGATCCGGGTCTCATCTTGCCCAACACGAAAGCCTTGCGCGTCACGGAATGAATGAATGCCGAGTGTCTGGTCGAGTCGCACCGCCCGGACTTCGCGTCGATACCAGTGGCGGTCGAGCGCGACCGTGTCGAAGCCGCCGTAGAAGTGGAGATAATCCACCAGGAGTCCGCCCACGCGCCGGTCGCCATCGCGCTGAACGATGGCCTCGCGGAGGCGAGCGGCACTCCCGTCCGCCAGCACTTCATCGGCCTGGATGTAGATTCCCCACTCGGCACGACAGGCACGCATGGCACGATTCGTTTCCACGGCGAGCACGGCGCTACCAAGCGAGAAGTCCCACTTCGATTCCACCAGACGCAGACGCGGGTCGGCGATGGCCCGAGCCCGTTCGAGGGTATCATCCGTGGAATGCCCCACCACCAGCACGAATTCATCGACCGCCGGCAGCACCGACGCGACCGCCGCCTCGAACGGGAAATCGAGGCGGGTTGCATCACGCACGATGGAAAATCCAGCTACCCGCACGCTGCCCCCGGAGATTCACGACTGATGACCGCCGCAAAGCTCCACCAGGCACGGGGGTGATGGCAAGCGCCCTGCATGTGGTGCTCTATCATCCGGCTCGCCTTCCGGTCCAGGGATACGGCGGCACCGAGCGGGTGGTGGTCTGGCTGGCGCGCGGACTGGCGGAGCTCGGCGTGCGCGTCACCCTGCTTGCGGCACCCCGGAGCGAGGTGCCTGAGGCCACCATGGTGGCGGTCCCGCCCGGCAGTCGGCGCAGCGAGGGACGGCTCGACCTGACTCCCTACCTGCCGCCCGACGCCGACGTGCTCCATTCCCATGTGGCGCTGCGCCGGCCGCCGGCGGGAATCCCCACCCTCTGGACCCTGCACGGCAACGCCGCACCGGGTGAGGTCCTCGCCCCCGGCGCCGTAGCAATCTCCGCCGATCACGCCAGACGCCACGGCCTGACGCGCTGGGTCCACAACGGCCTCGACCCCGCCGAATACACCTTTGCCCCCACCAAGGGAGCCAGCGACCTCTTCCTGGGGCGACTGCATTCGGTGAAGGGGTGGCAGTGGGCGGTGGCGGGGGCGCAGCGCAGCGGACGGCAACTGATCGTGGCCGGCGGTTGGCGGCCGACGCTGCAGCGGGGCATCCGCTTCGTGGGTGAGGTGAAGTCCGATCGCAAGCGCGAATTGCTGGCGAGTGCTGCCTGCCTCTGGAATCCGGTGCAGTGGGATGAACCGTTCGGACTCACCTCGATCGAAGCGATGGTGAGCGGGACCCCCGTGCTCGGCACCCGGCGCGGCGCCCTGCCCGAGATCGTGACGTCAGAGTGCGGGGCGCTGGGGGACACGCTCGATGAACTGGTCGACCTGCGTCCGGGCCTCGATGCGCTCGACCCCGAACAGGTGCGCGCTCGCGCGCTGGCGGAATTCACCCACCGCGCGATGGCGGAGCGGTATCTGGCGATCTACCGGGAGATGACCGGCCGCGGCTGATCGAGCAGCAGCTGCCGCAGGCGATGCATGTAGGTGTGATCCTGGAGTTGCCGCACGCGTGCCGCGGCACCGAGCCGCTCCGCCTCGGTGGGATCCTCGAGGAGCCGACGCACCTGGTCGCGCAGCTCCGCGGCGTCACGGAAGACCGCCAGCTCGTTGCGCACGTCGAAGTAGCGCGGCAGGTCGCCACGATCGTCCACCACCTGCGCCATGCCGAGCGAGGCCAGCTCGAAGAGGCGCTGATTGCACGCCGCCTCGCGCGGATCGTTCTCCACCGTTACGTGATGAATGTTGATCGCCACCGTGGCCCCGCCATACGCATTGACGTATTCGCTGGTGCTGGGTGCTTCCCCACGGCAATAGTCCCGTAGCGACGTCTTGCGCCAACCCGGCCCCCAGAGCGCCAGCCCGAACTCCACCAGCTCCGAGAGCAGCCGCTCCCGGCGCGGCGTGGCGCTGCCGGCGAAGACCACGTTCGCCCGATACTGGTCGCGGGTCCGCACCGGCCGATACACCGACGGGTCGGCCGCGTAGGCGAGCACGTCGACGGTGCGCCCCAGTCGCTCGCCCACTTCCGCAGCCACATCCGTGCCAATGGCGTAGATGTGGTCGTAGGGTCGGGCGAGCAGTGACGCCCCGGCCACGGTGCGCAGGTCATCGGGCAGCCAGTTGATCCAGCGCGCGCGCACCCGGCCGCGCAACCGGTCCACGGTGTCCTCCTCGAGGGCCGTGCCGCCGATCACCAGCACCAGGTCGGGCGAATGCTCATCGAGTGAGCGCTCGAGCCGCTTGATCAGGTCACCCCCGCGGAAGCGCGACAGCAGCGACGGCTTGGCGGTGAGGTCGAAGGTGGCCACACGCGCGCCGAGGCGCTCCAGCGCCCGGACCTGCTGGGCCACGTGCGCATGCAGGTAGTCGTCAAACTCGGCAATGCAGAGGACTGCACGCACCACACTCACGTCGTTACCTCGGCTGCGGAGAATTGCAGGTCGTGGAGCCGCCGGTAGAGTCCGGCGTGCACCAGGAGTTCGCCATGCGTGCCGACCTCCGCCACGCGTCCCTCGTCAAGCACCACGATGCGATTGGCATGACGCACGGTGGCCAAGCGGTGCGCGATGACCAGCACGGTCCGGTCG
The DNA here is from genome assembly GCA_038205305.1 of Gemmatimonadales bacterium. Lineage (GTDB taxonomy): Bacteria > Gemmatimonadota > Gemmatimonadetes > Gemmatimonadales > GWC2-71-9 > Palsa-1233. The sequence goes on along the minus strand of JBBRBZ010000114.1, from coordinate 5,154 downwards.
CGCATGAGCCGTTCGATCGCCTCTTGGACCAGCCGCTCCGACTCGGTGTCGAGCGCGCTGGTCGCCTCGTCCAGGATCAGGATTGGCGCGTCACGCAGCAACGCCCTCGCGATGGCGATCCGCTGCCGCTGGCCACCGGAGAGCCGGGCGCCCCGCTCACCCAGCACGGTATGATAGCGATCCGGGAGGCTCTGGATGAACTGGTGCGCGTTGGCTGCCAGGGCAGCCGCGTGCACCTCCTGGTCGGTCGCCTTCGGCTGGCCGTAGGCGATGTTGGCGCGCACCGAATCGTGCAGCAGTACGGTGTCCTGACTCACCACTGCAATCAACCGGCGAAGCGAGTCGCGGGTCAACTCACCCAGCGGCACCCCGTCCAGCCGCAATTCACCGGATGTTGGCTCGTGGAAGCGCGGGACCAGCTCGAGCAGCGTGGTCTTGCCCGCCCCGCTCGGCCCCACCAGTGCGACCACCTCGCCCTTGTGCACCGTGAGGGAGACGTCCTGCACCACCGGCGTCTCGGGATCATACCCGAAAGAGACGTGATCGAAGGTCAATTCCCGCTCGAAGACGGCCTCGCGGGCGCCCGGGGCATCCACCTCGGTCACCGGAAGGTCCAGCACCTCGAACACGCGCGCCGCACTCGCCTCGGCCACCGCGAGTTGCGCGGGGACCTGGGTGATGGCCTTCAGTGGTGACATCAACCGAGTCGCCGCCATCAGGAAGACAATGGTCGTTCCCACATCGAGATCGACGCGCGAGACGGTCTGATTGGAGGCCGCCCAGAGGATCAGCATGATCATCGCGCCGCCGAACAGTTCGCTCACCGGCGAGGTGAGCAGCGCGAAACGCTGGGTGCGGACGATCCCCTTCCGGTAGCGCTCCGCCTGCATGTCGAATCGCGACGCTTCGCCGGACTCCGAGCCAAACGCACGAATCAGCTTCATGGCGCCCATTCGCTCGGTGATGGTCGCGTTGAGCTCACCGCGCTCGTGGGCGAAGAGATGGGCGTGGCGCTTCAGTCGGCGCACCAGGGCCTGCACGCCAAGCACCAACAGCGGTGCCAGCAGCAGCACCATGAAGGTGAGCTGCGCCGAGAGCGAGATCATCAGGGCGATGGTGGCGACGATCATCACCAAGTTCTGGAAGAACGCGGCGAAGACGGCGACGACCACCATCTTCACCTGGTCTGCATCACTTACCAGCGCACTGGCAAGCTGGCCACCACGCATCCGTTGGAACACCGCCAGCTCGACGCCGAGCAGGTGCTGCCAGAGCCGGACGCGAAGCTGCTTGACCATCCCCTCCTGCACCAGGACCGAGAAGTACGCCGCGAGGTAATTCGCCACGTTCTTGAGCAGCAGCGTGGCCACGAAGAGCACGATCAACCGGAGGGTCGCCACCGACGGATCGACGCCGCCAATGATCGGCTGCAGCAGGGTGCTGAGGATCTTGTGAAAGCGGGTATCGCCGGCCGAAAACGCCCCGGCCTTGCCGAAGAGTGAGGTGAGGATCGGGTCGAAGAGTGCCACGCCCCAGGCGTCGAGCGTGGAGCCGATCAGCGCCACGCCCAGTGCAGCGGCGAAGAGTCCGGCGTGCGGCCGCAGCAACCCGAAGAGTCGGGACCGCACCTCGTCGCGCTTCAGCCGCGCCTCGGCATCAGCAGCGCAATCGGCAGCACCACTTCCTCGGGCGAGACGCCGCCATGGAGGAACGCGCCACGGTACCGCGCCTGATATTCGCGCAGCTTGGTGGGATAGACGAAGAAGCGGTCGCCGGTGGCGAGCACCAGCCGGGTGTGATCGGTGCGCGCCGGGAGACCCCACGCCGCGAGATCATCGACGATGATCGCGGCATCGGGATCCTCCACTCGCAACTCCTCGCCGAACTTGAAGCGGAGATTGGCGGTGGCGTCGCGCCGGGCAAAGATGGTCGCCGGAGTGTGACAGTGGATCGAGCCATGGTCGGTGGTGAGCAGCACCGGCACGTGGCGACGTTCGGCTTCCTTCAGCGCCTCGAACAGCGCCGACCCCTCGAACCAGGTGCGGGTGAGGGTGCGGAGCGCCGATGTGTCGCGCGCCACTTCAAAAAGTGCGTCGTTTTCGGTGCGGCCGTGGGTGAGCTGGTCGATGAAGTTGAAGACCAGCGCCGTCACGCCCTCACCGGCAAGGTGTGCCGAGAGCCGCTTCAACACCTGCTCTCCTTCGGCGGCGGAGAAGACCTTCTCATAGTGCACCGGCACCTCGCGGCCGGTGAGTTCGCGCAGCTGTTCGGTGAGCAACTCGCCCTCGTGCTGGTTGAGCGACGCCTCTTCCTTGTCGTTCCACCAATTCGGGTGGCGGGCAATCAGCTCCGAGGGATAGAGCCCCGAGAAGATCGCATTGCGGGAGTAGGGCGTGGCGGTCGGGAGGATCGAGAAGTAGTGATCGACCTCCACGTCGAAGAACCGCTCGATCAGCGGGCGGATCATCGCCCACTGATCGAGTCGGAGACAGTCGACGACCACCAGCATCACCCGGCCGCTCGTCTCGAGCGTGGGGCGCACGAACTCCGAGACCACGTCCACCGAGAGCGGCGGGCGATCGGCACTCCGTTGCGAGAGCCAGCCCGGATACGACGCCGCGACGAACTTGGCGAAGTCCTGCCGGATTGATGTCTGCAGTGAACGCAGCGCCTCCTGCAGCCCCGGCTCATCGGCCTGCCCGAGCTTCACTTCCCACTCCGCCAGCTCGGCGATCAGTTCGACCCACTCGCGCCAGGCGAGATGCTCGCCCCGGCGGCCCTCAAGCTCACGGAACCTGTTGACGAAGTCGCGCGAGAGACGCTGCTGGCGGATCCGGTCGCCCTCGAGCAGCCGGGTGACCACCGACAGCACCTGCCGCGGCGAGACCGGCTTGGTGAGATAGTCGGAGATTTCCGCACCGATCGCCTCGCGCAGCGTCTCGGGCTCCTCAGACTTGGTGACCATCACCACGGGGATGGAGGCGTCGATCACCCGGAACATCGGCACCAGGTCGAGCCCCCGAGTGCCGGGGATCTGCTCATCGAGCAGGATCACCCCGAAGGACTGTCGCCGCAGCAGCGCGAGCGCGTCATCGCCGTTGGCGGCACCCTCGACGGCGAAGCCCTGCTGGCGCAGGAAGAGCATCTGCGATTCGAGGGTCTCAATCTCGTCGTCCACCCACAGGATGGTTCGGGGTCGGCTCATCAGTCTAAGCTAGCAGCGCCGTTACATTGCCGCCGTGTCGACCTCCGCGCCGAGCATCCTTGTCGTCCGGTTTTCCGCGATCGGCGACCTCATTCTCACCACGCCCTTGCTGCGGGCGCTGCGGAGCCGCCACCCCGCCGCACGGATCACCTTCGTGGTGCGCGAGGACATGGCCGACGTCCTCCGCCACAATCCCCGGATCACCGAACTGGTCACCTGGCGACACGGCTCCTCGCTGGTGGACCTCGCGCGCACGCTGCGCCAGGAGTCCTGGACCCATCGCCTCGACCTCCACGGTTCGCTGCGTTCGCTGCTGCTCCGCCGACTGGTTGGTGGGAGTTGGGGGAGCTATCCCAAGTATCGGGCACGCCGCCGCCAGCTAATCCGCTCCGGCGGCACCAAGGGCGGCTTCCTCGGGCCGGTGGCGGAGCGCTATTTCGAGGCGGCCGAGGGGCTGGATGTGACGCCCGACGGCGGCCCCGCCGAGGTCTTCACGTCGAACGTTGAGGAAGCGGCGGCCGACACCTTCCTCGCCAAGCACCAGCTGGGCCAGAGTCGTGGGCTCGTGGCAGTCTCACCAGGAGCGGCACACTTCACCAAGCGGTGGCCGGCGGAATACTGGAGCGCACTGGTTCGCCGCCTGGTCACCACCCGGGATGTGGTGGTCCTCGGCGGGCCCAACGATCGCGAGGCCGCCACGGCGATCGCCGAGGCCGGCGGCGCCCGGGCAGCCAGTGCAGCGGGCGAGTTCTCGCTGCTGGGCACCGCCGCCCTGTTGAAGCGGGTGAACGTGCTGGCGGCAGGCGATACTGGTGTCCTCCACCTCGCCACCGCGGTCGGCACCCCGGTGGTGGGGCTCTACGGCCCGACCGTCGAACAGTTCGGCTTCTTCCCCTATCACGCCCGGGCGGCGGTGCTGCAGCGCGAGCTCTCCTGCCGGCCCTGTACGGCCCACGGTGGGCCAACCTGCCCACTGGGGCATCATCGCTGTCTGCGGGAGATCCTCCCCGAAGCGGTGGCGGCCGCCATGGCGACTCCGCCGCGATGAGCGACTGGGATCAGCCGCTCGTGGCACTGCTGACCATTCAGCGTCGGCTGGAACGGGGCCCCAAGCGGGAAGGGGCGTTCGCGGTCTGGATGCTGGTGCGGGTGGCGTTGGAGCTGGGCATGGACGCCGAGGCGCCCGACAAGGCCGATCGGCGGAGGGTGGCACTGCTCAGCCAGCGACTGGCGCCGCTCGCGGTTCCGCGCCCCCTCGCCCGAGGACTGACGACGGCGCTGGGACATCTGGAAGATGGCACGGCTGGTGGGGCAAGGATCGCGCTGGCCCAGCTGGTGGCCCCCACCAAGGACGCCCTGGGAGCCGACGCCGCCGATGCGGTGGCCCAAGCGGCGCGAATGGTCCATGACCGTCGGGCCACCCCGCCGAGCTGATCAGCCGCCCGTCATCTTGGGCTTCCGGGTGCTGTCGGGCTTCGCCTTCAGGCTGCTATCCACCACCGCTCCGGCGAGTACCACCTGGGAGCCCGACGCCCCGTCGCTCTGGACAGTGACCCAGAGTGAGGGACCGTTCTGGTCGGCAATGAAGGAGGTGACGCCGTTGGACGTCGTCTCATTCACCAGCCGGAATGGCGGCGCGCTCAGCACGGTCCGGTAGTACGCGGCCACGGAGTCCACCGGATGCGGTGACAGGAAGACAACCTGGGTCGCCTCCGTGCCACTCTGCGTGCCGACCGGCCGGGGATCGGGAGGGAGCGGGAGCGTGGGGAGCACGCTCTTCAGGGCCGGCGCCGGACCAGACGGGTCGTCGGCCTTCTTGCCGTTGCAGCCGACCGCCAGCGAGAGGGTGGCCGCCATCGAGAGGAGCAGTGAGGTACGCATACCCGGAACCGTAGCCACGCAGCCGGGGAGCGGCAAGCGCTCCGCCGCGTTGCCGCACCCCTCACCCT
>JBBRBZ010000113.1:0-9438 GCA_038205305.1 Gemmatimonadales bacterium | reverse complement strand
CCGGCCTTGCGGAAAGACCGAAAATTCGGCACAATCAGCCCCCCGGCATTGGCCACACCACGACACTCATCCTCATCGTCCGGACTTCCGGGAGCCCGCATTGTCCACTGCAGACGACTCGAAGGAAGCGCTCGCGGCCGCTCTGGCGGACCGCTATGAGTTGCTCCGCGAGCTCGGCCGCGGCGGGATGGCCACGGTCTACCTTGCCCGCGACCTCCAGCACAACGCTCAGGTCGCCATCAAGGTGCTCCGCCCCGATCTCGCGATGTCGGCCGGGGGGACCCGCTTCACCCGCGAGATCCAGATCACCGCCGGGCTCCAGCACCCCAACATCGTGACAGTGCTCGGCTCCGGCGAGGCAGCCGGCATGCCCTACTTCGTGATGCCCTTTGTCGAGGGTGAGTCCCTTGGCCACCGGTTGCAGCGCGAGAGCCGGCTGCCACTCGCCGAAGCGGTGCGGCTCGCGGGAGAGGTTGCCGAAGGGCTCGCGCATGCGCACGCCGCGGGGTTCGTCCACCGCGATATCAAGCCGGGCAACATCCTGCTCTCGCACGGCCACGCCATGATCGCCGACTTCGGCGTCGCCAAGGCGCTCGAAATGTCGGCCGCCGATCGGATCACCGAGTCGGGCTTCGCCGTCGGCACCGTGACGTACATGAGTCCGGAACAGGCGGGGGCCCAACCTGTCGACGGCCGCGCTGACATCTATTCGCTCGCCTGTGTCCTCTACGAGGCGCTCGCCGGCACGCCACCGTTCACCGGCCCCAGCGCGCAGGCAATTCTCGCCCGCAACGCCGTCGATCCGGTGCCGAGCATCCGGACGCTGCGACAGAGCGTGCCGCAAGCACTCGAGGCCGCCATCGAGAAGGCGCTCGCCAAGGTGCCGCAGGATCGCTATGCGACCGCGACGGAGTTCCGCGACGCGATCACCGAAGCGGCAACGATGCCGATCATCACCGCCGTCACGCCGCAGGCGAAACCGGCCTGGTGGAGGCGGCCGCGCGTCGTCATCGCGACTGCGGCGCTCGCGTTGCTCGCGACTGTTGTGTGGTGGCGCACTTCGACCGCAGGGCCCGCACTCGAGCGCAATCGCGTCATCGTCTATCCACTGGTGCTCCCGGCCGATTGGCCCGGCGCCAAGACGTCGGGCGAAGATGTCGCCACCGTCATTGGCAGTGCGATGGATGGCGCGGGTCAGCTGCGCTGGGTCGATGGCTGGCAACTGCTGCAGCCGGCGCAGCGCGACAACATCCGGATGCTCGCCGTGGCTGACGCGATGAAGATCGCCAAACAGCAGCGCTGCGCCTGGGCCATCCTCGGCCGACTGGTCGCCCGCGGCGATTCGACGGATGTCTTTCTCGAGCTCTACGATGTGCAGGGCGACTCGGTGGTGGTGCGCACCCCGGCACAGAGTGCCGCGATTGCCGAAGCGTGGCGCGGCGGGATGCGCGCGGTCACCGAGATCCTGCCGGCGATGATCTCGACCGCGGTCCCTGATGTGGAGAGCGAGTGGAAGGCGCGCCCGCCGCAGGCCGTGGCGCATTTTCTCCTGGGCGAGGCCGCCTTCCGCCGAGTCCAGCTCCCCAGTGCATTGCACGAATTCCGCGCGGCGGTCGAGGCCGATTCGAGTTTCGGCATCGCGGCCGTGCGCGGCGCGCAGGTCGCCACCTGGAATCACCAGCCGAAGGAAGCCGGATCACTGCTCGCCGTGGCGCTGCGCCAACCACTCTCACCGCGCTATCGGCTCTTTGCGACCGGCTTCCAGAGTTATCTCGACGGTCGGGCCGATTCTGCCGCGGCCCAGCTCCGAGCGGCACTCGCGCTCGACTCCATCATGTCGGTCGCGTGGATGCAACTCGGCGAGGTCTATACCCATCTCCTTCCCAGCGAAGGCGAGACCGATTCGCTGGCCGAGGCAGCGTTCGCTCGGGTGCACGCACTCGACTCGGCGGTGACGGCGCCGCTCTATCACCTGATCGAGCTGCGGGCGCGGCGCGGTGATCAGTCCGGCGCCGCGACACTTGCCAAACAGTTCCGTGCCGCCGCCGCCGACAGCGAGCTCTCCCGCGAGGCGACACTGGTCTCGTCGTGCGGTGCCAAGGGATTCAAGGATGTCGACCTCAAGGAAATGGCGCGGGAGAATCCGCTCGCGCTCGTGGTCGCCGCGAAGTCACTGGGGGCGTCGGGCGCCACCGCGAGATGTGCCCGGGCGAGCTACACCACCCTGCTCCGCGACGACACCCTCAAGACCGAGGCCGCCGATGGTCGGCGCTTCACCGCGCTGTTGGGTCTGGTGAACGTGATGGTCGGTGCCGAGCAGGACCAAGCGGCCGACACGCTGATCCAGGCATTCTCCGGGCGCTGGGGCTACGGCTCCTCGATCTACCTGCTCGCGGCGCCGGTGGTGCCGGCCTTCGCCGAGCGGGCGCGCGCGGTGGCGAGAGAGGACTCGATTGCCAGCGGCGCGGACTATGCCGCGGTGCGTTTCCCGGTGAGACTCTGGGAGCTGGGCATCTGGGCCGCGAAGGAGGGGCGGACGGCGGTGGTGCGCGCGGTCGCGGCAGACCTCGCGACTCGGTCGGCGACCGGCTCCCGCATCGACACCCTCCTCGCGGCCTCCATGGCGGCTCACGCGGCGCTGGCTGGCGGTGATTCCCTGCTGGCGCTCCGGCAGTTCGAGCAGTTGATTCAAGCGCCTGCCCCGGTCGACCAGCTGACATGGAACGAAGCCGCCTCGCTCGGCTTCGATCGACTGGTCTTGGGCAGGCTGCTGATCTGGCACAAGGAATACGCCCGCGCCATTGGTGTACTGTCGGTCCACGACTCGGCACTGCCAGCCGTGTATCCGTTATATCTGAGGGCGAGTCTGGCGATGCGCCTCGAAGCCGCCACCGCCCTCAATCAGACATCGCTGGTCACCGCGCTCCGTGCCCGGATGACGGCGATGTCTGGAAGCTGATCCCGCAGGCTCCGTTCACGAGTATCCGGAGGACACGATGTCAAACAAGGAAGACGCCGCCGAAATCCAAGAGGGTGCCACTGCGCCACCAAAGGTTGGTGGCCGCGAGGGTGCCACTGCCCCACCACCCGCTGGTGGACGCGAGGGTGCCACCGCCCCGCCGCCAGCTGGGGGACGCGAAGGCGCCACTGCCCCGCCGCCGGCTGGTGGACGCGAGGGTGCCACCGCGCCGCCGCCGGCTGGTGGACGCGGTGGTTCCGCGAAGCCACCGCAACCCAAGAAGTAAGACGACCACCGGTACCGTCCCCTCAACCGACTCGAGCCGATGAATTCTCCGCAGACCGCCACCACGCAGCGCGCGCTACTCATCGGCATCGAGGACTACCCGGCACTCCCCAAGCTGCACGGCTGCATCAACGACGCCCGGTTGATGCAGGCCATCCTGCGCGACACCTTCGGCTTTCCAGCCGCCAATATCACATTGCTCGAAAACGACGCGGCGACGCGCGACGCGATTCTCGCGGCGTTTGATGCGCTGATCGCAGCCACCAATCCAGGCGACGCGGTGGTGATCACCTACGCCGGTCACGGCTCGCAGATGACCGACCTCGAGGGCGATGAGCCGACTGGCCTCGACAGTACCATCATGCCGTTCGACTCCGAGGGGTGGCAGGGGAAGAACCGCGACATCACCGACGACGAGATCGGACTCAAGCTCCAAGCGCTCGGCCAGCGCACCTCGTGTATCACCCTGATCTTCGATTCGTGTCACTCGGGGACGATCACCCGCGACGCGATGGGGACGGGAGGACGCTCTGTCCCCGCTGACACGCGGACACCTGCGGCGCTTGGTCGCGCACCAGTGCCTGGCGTGGGCCCCGATTCGGGCGACCACGGTCCCAGTGGCTGGATGCAGGTGACCGAGACGTACGTGGTGATCTCCGGATGCCGCGATGAGGAGACATCGTTTGAGTACAACCCGCCCGAGGGCAATGGCGAGGTCACCCACGGCGCACTGACCTATTTCCTTGCGCAGCAACTCAAGCAGGTGACCCCGACCACCACCTACCGCGACATCTTCGAGCGTACGGCCGGGCTGGTGAACGCCGTGCACAGTGCGCAGCACCCGCAGATGGAGGGGAAGTCGAATCGGGTGATCTTCGGGATGCGTGAGCTGGTGCCGCAGACCTTCATTCGAGTGACCGCGCGCGATGGCGACACCGTCACACTCGCGGCTGGTGTCGCGCAGGGCGCGACGGTGGGCTCGGTCTATGCCGTGCATCCGCAGGGCACCAAGACCCCCGAAGGGCTGACCGCGCTCGGGGAGGTCGAGGTCACCGAAGTGAGCGTGGTAACGTCGCAGGCGAAGGTACTTTCCGAGGCGGTTGCCGGGAGCATTGGCGCAGATGCGCGCGCCTTCGAGACGAAGCACGCCTACGGTGACTTCCGCCTCGCCGTCGCGCTCAATGCAGCGGGCCCGGACGCCGACGCGCTGCGTGCGCTGCTCGACAAGTCCACGCTGCTCAAGATTGTCGCCGACGATGCGTCACCTTCAATCCGCATTCAGCTGCTGCCGAAGCGTGATGGCGCGGCACCGGGCGATCCGGTCGAACGCGCCGGCGCATTGAGCGAACCGATGTGGGCCGCGACAGGCGAGAGTGGCGACCTGGTGATGCCGCTCAAGCGTGCCGCCGATGGCACCACCGTGCGCGACAACCTCGAGACCCTGGCACGCTACCGGCAGGCGCTCGCGCTCGAGAACCCTGACCCAGAGAGCAAGCTCAAAGGCAAGTTCACACTCGACCTGCTCAAGCGCGATGCGACCGGCACCTGGGTCAACGCCGAGCCCGAGACGGCCGGCGGCAACATTGTCTACACCGAGGGCGAGGCGATCGGCTTCAAGGTCGCCAGCAGCCACGACGCCGAGGTGTTCCTTGCGCTGGTGGACTTCGGACTCACTGGGTCGGTGAACCCATTGCGGCCGCCACAGGGCGCACCTGCCTCGCAGGAGAAACTCGGCCCCGGCAACCACTACACCATCGGCCCCGAACTGAAGCAGCCGCCCACGGTAGGCTGGAGTGCAGGCTTCCCGTTCATCGACAACGTGGACCACAGCCGCGAGGCCGAGGCGATCGAGACCGTCAAGCTGTTCATCACCGAGCAGCTCGCCGATTTTTCGGTGATCCAGCAGGCGGGCGTGCGCGGCGAGGGGCGGAAGAGTTCGCCGATCGGTGACCTGCTGCATCGTGCTTTCCAGGGTGCGACGACCCGCGACATCGTCATGGCGCCGCCCGCCGAGGAACTCAAGGAAGACTGGACCACGGTGTCACGGAGTTTCGTGGTGCGGCGACGGACCTCGGCACCGCTCAACACCAACGGCAGCCCGCTCAACATTGGCAACGCCACCCTCACCACCAGCGGGATGAGCGGCACGGTGAGCGCCTTCCTCGGCAAACCGGCCCGGGCAGAGGCGGCGAAGCTGGTGGGTGATTCGCTGAGCGCGGCGCTCACCGACAGCGGCATCGATGTGAAGCAGACGATTGCGATCACCGGTGCGGCCGAGACGGGGCCGGTATCGCGTGGCGCGGAGGGCGCGCCGACGATGCAACTCACCTTGGCCGATCCGGGCGCCGGCTTTGGTCAGCTGGTGATGTCAGCGGATGAGCTTGGGGTGGTGAGCTGGCACTTCGCACCGCCACGGGATGAGAGCGGGATGCGCGGGGAGATTACCACCGGACCCGCCACGCGACGCTACGACATTCCGCGCGGTATTCCGACCGAGCCCGCCAGCGGCAATACCAGTCGCGGAGTGATTGGCGTCCTGGGGAACAAGTTCCTCAAGGAGATGGTCTTCCCGCTGGTCGATCCGATTATTGGCGAGGTGAGTGCCACGTTCGTGAACAGGATGGAGCAGCACCGCACCCCCTACCGGACGCGGGCGTTCGGCCCGACCGACTACACCAGCGATACGGTGCCGGCACTCGATGCCGCGGGCTGGTCCAGGCTCTCGAGTGGCCGGGCGCTGTTGATGGTGCACGGCACCTTCTCTCAGTCGCACCTCGCCTTTGGTGCACTGCCGAAGGAATACGTCGAGCAGCTGCACCAGATGTATGGTGGGCGCGTCTTCGCCTTCGATCACTTCACCCTGTCGCACAACCCGAAGGAGAATGTCCGCTGGTTGTTGACGCAGATTCCCGAGGGGACGTCACTCGACTTCGATATTGTCTGCCATTCCCGCGGTGGACTCGTCAGTCGAATCCTGAGCGAGAAGCAGGGCGAGCTCTCGATGGGGAAGCGGCAGTTCCGCGTCGGGAAGGTGGTCTTCGTGGGGGCGCCCAATGCCGGGACAGGGCTTGCCGATCCGGCCCACCTGGGCGACGTGATCGATGTCTTCACCAACCTGCTCTCGTTCGTACCGGGAGCCGGGGTCACCGACATGCTCACGATGATCATGGGGGTCATCAAGCAGCTGGCGGTAGGGGCGATGCAGGGGCTCGACGGGCTCGAGTCGATGAAGCCCGATGGCGAGTTCGCGAAATGGATCAATGCCGGTGCGCGCGGCGGCGATACGCGCTACTATGCCCTTGCCTCGAACGTCACCCCGGTCGATCCCGGGCTCAAGCATTTCGTGATGTCGCGCGGGTTGAACAAGCTCATCAACGGCAACAACGATTTCGTGGTACCGACGGCCGGGGTGTGGAGCGAGAACGGCTCGGGCTTTTTCCCGATCGCCGACAAGCTGATCCTCGAAGGCGACGAAGCGGTCTCGCACACGAAGTTTTTCGCCGACCCCACGGCGCGCAAGCAGATCCTCGACTGGCTGGGGGCGTGATGCCCGGCCAACGCATGCATATCACATCGGAGCGGGTGCATGGACTTCCTTGATTTCGAGATCCACATCGCGCCGGGCACCGGCCAGGACTATCCCATCCTCGTGGTCAAGTCGCCGGTGGGCGAGGCGAGTGGCACCTTCCACCTCCCCTTCGACGCGCCGGGGCTCGAGAACCATCTCAAGGGGGTCGAGATCGCGGTGCTGAAATCGGGGTCGGTCCGTCGCGACATCGTGATGGCGTCAGACGAGGCCGAATCAGTCACCGACTTCGGCACCAAGCTCTTCAACGCGCTCTTCGCGGACCAGGTGGGAACGGTGTTCCGTCGCAGCCAGGATGCGTCTCGCGCGCAGAAGAAGGGGCTCCGGGTGCGGCTCCGGATCGATGCGCCAGACCTCTCGACCCTGCCGTGGGAGTTCATGTACGATCCGTCGACCGGCGACTACGTCTGTCTCTCGTCGGAAACGCCATTGGTGCGCTATCTCCAGTTCGATCGCGCGCCCGAAGAGCTCACGGTCAAGCCGCCGATCACCATTCTCGCGATGGTGGCGAGCCCCAAGGATCGCCCGACACTCGATGCTGCCCGCGAGAAGGACCGGATGCAGCAGGCCACAGCCGGGCTTCAGGCGGCGGGGTTGCTCCACATCGAATGGCTTGAGGGTTCCACCTGGCGCGACCTGCAGACCACGTTGCGCCGCAAGGACTATCACATCTTCCATTTCGTCGGTCACGGCGGCTTCGATCCGGTCGCGGGCGAGGGTGTGCTCGCGTTCACCGACGAAGCGGGGAATTCACAGCTACTCAGCGCCACCGAAGTCGGCCGCCTCCTCGGCGACGAGCGCTCCCTTCGGCTCGTGGTGCTCAACTCCTGTCTCGGCGCCAAGGGGAACACCACCGACATCTTTTCGAGCACGTCGGCCACGCTCGTGCGCCGCGGAGTCCCGGCCGTCGTCGCGATGCAGTACGAGATCAGCGATTTTGCCGCCATCGAGTTCTCGCGTTCACTCTACGAGGCGATCGCCGACGGGATGCCGATCGATGCGTCGGTGGGTGAGGCCCGGAAGGCGATCTCCGTCTCGGCGCGCAATTCGGTCGAGTGGGGAACGCCGGTGCTCCATATGCGTTCGCCGGACGGCGTGCTCTTCACCATCGATGGCCCGACAACCTCGACGCTCAAGTCGACTGGCGTCTATCGCTCAGCGCCGGTCCCCGCGGTGACACCGCCAGTCGTCGCCGCCGCGCAGCCGTTCGTGAGTCCGCCGGCCGCTCTGCCGCCGGCGCCGCGGCCAAGTTCTGGGGTCTGGAAGGGGATCGCGATCGGCGGCGGTTTGATCCTGGCGCTGGTCATTGGCTTGATCTACTGGATCTCGCGCGGTGCGGGCGCCCCGGATGCCGCGCCGACATGGGTGGTGCAATTCGAGAGCACGGACGCCAACCATAACGGCGGCTGGCGTCGCGCCGAGGGCAGCACGTGCGTCTGGAACAGCTACGAAGATGGCTACAACAAACCCTATCTCCAGGTCCCGAGCCCCGAGGGCGAGACCTGGTTGGTGAGCGAAGCGCCGGAGGAGTTCCACCAGGACGATGGCACCCTCGCGGATTCAGCGGTGGTGCATCTCTTCTTCAAGAACGACGGCGGCGAGGTCGAGGCGTTCGCAGGTGATGAGGGGCGGCCGAGCAACGACATCTTCGGGCGGCATGTCAATGTCACCCCGAAGATGGGGCCAGTCCCCGCAGCAGGGTTGCCGGATTGTGAGACGCTGTTGCCGGAGGAGTGAGCAGCGGCATCCTCCGCTACATCTCGGTCGCTGGGCGTGCATTCATCCCGAAATCGGCCTCGATACGATCGTACCACGCAGCATCATCGAGCGCGCCCAAGGCAACCCAAGCCTCGTCGCTCATCGCCCGACGCCAGCCGAGGAAGGGTTCGGCGTCGGGTCCAACCGGATGCCGCAATTGGGGAGTGTCGCCCACCGCAATCTCGAGAACCTTCTCTGCGACTAGCGATGGAGGCACTGGGGCTTGGAGGGCCGCCGTGAACAGGGCAGCGATTCGCCGCTGGTGAGCATAGGGCGACGGAGCCAATACGACACCGATGTGCCGTGCCATCTGCGTATCAATGATGCCGGGCTGGACAATCGCGACCCGGATCTTGAACGAGGCGACCTCCTGGGCCAGACATTCACTGAGCGCTTCGAGCGCGAACTTGGATGACGCGTACGCCGCCATTGGCGCCGACGCGATGTGACCCGACACCGAAGACACGTTGATGATGCAGCCGCTGTGCCGCTGTCGCATTGCTGGAACCACGGCCTGGATGCAGCGAATCACGCCGAAGTAATTGGTCTCCATGACCGCGCGAAAATCCGCGAGCGGCAATTCCTCGACGGATCCCATGCGTTCGATACCGGCGTTGTTGACGAGCACGTCGATCGGACCCATCTCGCGCTCGATGCGGGCCACTCCGTCCCGCACCGACGCATCCGCGTCGACATCCATCGGGAACACGGTGATCGCGAGCTTCTCGCGCGCCGCCGTCTCGGCCAAGGCTGGCGCAGCGGCCGGGTTGCGCATAGTTGCGGCGACGCGGTGGCCAGCGCGACCGAAGGCGAGCGCAGTTGCCATGCCGATGCCCGTACTGGTGCCGGT
>JBBRBZ010000112.1:0-9498 GCA_038205305.1 Gemmatimonadales bacterium | reverse complement strand
GCGAGGAGCGAGGGATCGCGTCGCTTCAGCCGCGGGCTTGATCAGTCTGAGCATGGTGCCGCTCGTTCCTGAGAGTGACCAGCGAATGGCGTGCGGGAACTACAAGGCGACGGCTGACCGGGCTGCGGGCACACAATTCCTACTTGAGGAGTCCCACCAGCCATTCGAGGACCAGTACCAGCAGGCGACGGAGCATGAGTTGTCCGGGTGGATGGGGTCACGGCGCTGATCGAGAGTACCTCCGCGGTCGCAGGGGCGTCAAGGAGCGAGAGCCCCGGCGCCCATGAAATAGCGCCTCTGGAATCCACTCGGTCCGCGCCATATCGGCACAATACGCGACACATGCATGACTCTCGCGACACAAAATGCTGTTGCGCGACGAATAGGTTGCGGGGGACAGGCGAACACGCAACGCTCATCCCCCGCGCACGAGCGGGCAAAGGGTCGCCAAGCGTTCAGCCCAGCTACTTCCTTACCGCAATCCGCCGCACACGTACGCTCTCCTGGCCAGTCGCCAAGTCCTTGACCCGGATCACCAAGCGGTAAACTCCGGCCCCGACCTCCTTGACGCTGAGCTCGCGGCGGACGTTGCTTTGGCTCGACGTAGTGGTCGCGGTGGCGGTAATCACGAGTTTTGGAGATTTTGGTCGACCGTCGCTGTTCCACAGCTCGTAGCGGGTTTGGTAGCTGTGTCCGGGCACCATGCCATCGACCTGATACCAGAGCGTCACCGGCTCGGTACTGCGCCACGCGTTTGTCGGGTTGAGCGGGATGGTTTCGCCGTCGTGATGCCAGACCAATCCTGCACCTTCCCGACCGAGGATGGGATCACTCAGCTCGAGCACCTTGCCGTCGAAACGAGCGACGGGCACGGCAGAGAATCGCTGTCCCGTTCCGGCGTGGTGCAGGGTGTCGCCGACCACGACGGACACGCTCAACTCTCCCGCACGAGCAGGAACCACGAGATAGGCGCTGAGGTACGCCTCCTTTCCAACCGGAGCAGTCGACCGCCAGCGACGGACGGTGTCGAGCGTCGCGAGCACCTCACCCCGAGCGGTGTCACCCACGACCACTCGGACCCTGGTCGCGAACCCCCGGCTAGCAGCCAACTCCTTCTCGTCCGGGACGAGGTCGCGCACCGGAACGGCGACCACGACCAGCACGCCGATCTTTGGAATGCCGTACGCCTCCACGACGGCATTCAGGCCCGTGGGAAACGACTCCCGATACCCCTCGGCGTGTTCTGCCACCTCGCGCATGCGGGTGTAGTCGACCCGGATGCTATTCGACGCTGCCAACACGCCTTGGGATGTGGGGAGATGCCCCCCGGTGCGGAGGTCGCGATCATTCTGCTTCAGTCCGGCCAGCGCGCAGAGCCTTGCGTCGAGGTTGCAGACACTCATCAGGTCGCCCAGCGGATAGTTTCGTGCCAGCATCCCGTATTTCATCAGGACAATCTGTTCGTTGGTCTTGAGCTTGATAGCCGGGCGAGAGAAGCCGACGATCGTCGGCCCGTCGGGAGTGATCCACGCGAGATTTTCGCCCACGGTTCCCGGCACTCCCGCAGAGGCGGCTTGCTTCAACGGAAGCCCCAGCCTCATCACCAGCCGCCCGCGATCATCCAGGACGCGACTGATGGGGTTGAGGCGATTGCCGTAGGCGATCTCCGCGACGGCCTCATCGAGGGGAAACGTTTCGTCCTTCTCGTTGTAGTCGGAGCCAGCGACGTCTCCCGTGGTCATCGCCAATGCGGCACTCCCCTCCAAATCCCAGCGGTATTGACGCAAAGCTTCGTGCCAGCGCAGGAGTTGTTCCCGCACGCGGCTGCCACTTGGCCGGCCGTCCTGCAAGTCTTTCTTCGCCCAAAATGTCCGAAACAGACTGTCGCTGGGCACAGGCCGGCCGAGGTCCAATCCCAGTGCAGCCATTTCATCGGCGGTCGTGATCCACGCGATGTCGCGGCGGTAGAGCGCCATCTCTTCAGGAGTGGAGATCGCGCGAGCGCCGAGGTAATAGTTCGAGTCGACCGCAAGCGAATCGCCGCGCAGCAAAGCGGCCTCGGCCTGCAGGTGATACCACGCTGCGCGGGGAAGGACAGTGGCCCCGGGCGATTCCAGCAGTGTTCCGGCACTGTCCGCAGAACCGATTTCAAGCTCCAGGCCGATTCGCGCCTTGAGGAGCGAGCCGTGCATGTCTCCCCCTGCCGCCCCCAGCGCGCGAAGCTGTCGCAGTTCTTGTGCCGGTGACAGCCACACGAAGGGATATGGCGTCAGCGCTTCCAGCTTCGCGGCCGCCTCAGCATCCGTGCTGTCCTCGGCCAAGGCGCGCAACAAAATCCTGACAGCGGGACGCCGCCATTGCATCTCCCTGGTGGTCGGCATGCCGGATGGGGGCGTGATCGGCGCGGCGACGATCAGCGCGGCATCAGCGATCCGATAGGCCAGAGGTCCATGATAGGCGCCCTGGTCCGGCGCGTGGAGCAGCGGGCGGAGCAACCCTTCCGCCCTTCCGCGCGCAGCAGCGTCCCCGCCAGACACGCGAGGGAGGAGGGAGTCCAGTGCGCGCGGCCATTCCTGTGCGGTCAAGGGCATGGCGAGGCAGTGCGCCAGCAGGAGCACTGCACCGACCGTGGGCACGGCTCGCAAGATGGAAGTTGGCAGGTTCCGTTCGCAGCGCATGCTCATCGCAGGATCCGATACCGTACGACCGAAGGCACATCGTCCCCATCGCGTTCAATCACCCAGATTTGGTTTCGGTTCGCGACCATCAAGTCGGAGTTCTCCGGCATGGCATCTCCTCGGTGCGGGGAGGGAGCGCGCTTCCGTTTGGCTGTTGGCATGACCGCGAAACTCTGCTCTGGGGATGACACACCCACTCCGCAATGCTACGGTCAGGCCGTCGGGTGTCAATGACGAAACCGCTTCATTTGTGTCGGGATTCGCTCAGTGTTGTGGCGAGCACTACGCCGCTTCGTGCGGCGGGGATGACTGGGGCAATGGCGGCGATGACGAAGGCGGGGAACGCGCTGTGGCTCGAATGAATCGCGTTGCCACGCTCACGCCGGCAGGTGCCTTGACGGTTGTATATGTTGGTAATATACTTACCCCCATGGCGATTCTTCCAGACTATTTCCCAGATCTCGAAGGGTTCCAGTGGGACCCTGGCAACCGAGAAAAGAACTGGCACGGCCACGAGGTGGCCACGGGAGAAATTGAACAGGCGTTCTTCAATCGACCGGTGATCGTCGCGCCAGATCCCAAGCACTCACGCATCGAACCGAGGCATTTTCTGCTCGGACGCTCCAATGAGGGTCGAGCACTCACCATCACCTTTACCATTCGGGGCAGGCTCATTCGCCCCATCACGGCTCGCCCGATGAGCCGCGGAGAACGGAGGATCTATGCGGAGCGCAAGGCCGTCGAAGAAAAAGACGCGTAAGCCCATTCCCACCTTTGCATCTGAGGATGCGGAACGCGCGTTCTGGGCAACCCACGATACGGTGGACTACGTCGACTGGTCGCAGGCCAAATCGGTGGTCTTCCCGAACCTTCGGCCGTCGACGGAGACGATTTCATTGCGCCTGCCTGCGCCCTTGCTCGCCGATCTTAAGGCTTTGGCGAATGCGCGCGATGTGCCGTATCAATCCCTGCTCAAGGTATTTCTCGCCGACCAAGTGCGGCGCGAGCAGGCGAGCGCAGCGCCGTCGGAGAAGCGCCGCTCGACTCAATGAATGTTGAGCGGCGTGCTCCGGCGCGTGGTCGTGCCGGTGGTGCGGTCGTGCACCAGCACCTCGAGCCGGTAGGTGCCAGGGGCCACGTGCGAAATATCCATCGTGCGCTCCACCTCGTTCAGCCCGGCATGGATGACCGCCGGAAATCGAATTTCCAGGACTGCCGTTGCCTGAGCCTTTGGCGCCCCGTTAAGCCGAAAGAGCGCCACCGTCATTTCGGCATCAGAACGCATGACGGCGCTGCGAAGCTGATAGTAGACGCTGATCGGCAATTTTTGGTCGACCGCGCCGAGCGGAGCGAGCACGAGGCGCGTGTTGCCCAGCAGCGCCGTGAGCCCTTGGCGCGCTTCGCCCAGCACGATGTCGGAAATCGTCAGTCCACCGGCATCGAGCGGCGGGGCGGACTCCTGTGCCGCGCGGCCCTGGCGATCCTCGCCCTGCGTCGCGAAGAGCGACCAGGCCGTGACTCCGGGTGAAGAGGGCACCACCATCGCGCCGGTAAGTTGATCTCCACTGCCGGCACTGGCCGGAATGCGCACTCGGCGGGTGAGGGTGGTATCGGTGGTGCGGTTCTGGCCCGGATCCCATGCATGCAAGGTCAGGTCGAAGATGGCGCCCTTCCCGCCGCCGTCGGTGGGAGTGGGCTGCAGGTCGCCGATCTTGAGGGCATAGGTGATCAACGCTTTTGGCGCGCCGGTGGCTGGATCCCACAACCGATAGAAAGAACCCTCCATTCCGACGGGGTGCTCCACGCGGCGGGAGTTGTCATCGGTCGTAACCGCGCGCGCGAGTGTGGTGCGATCATCCCACATGATGGCCTCCAGTTTCTCCGGCGGGAGGAACTCCTCCACCTTTCCTGCCAGCATCCCCGCCCGAAAGAGCGAACTGGCGTTGCACCTCTTGGTGTCGATGTCGCAGAAGTAGTCCCCGAGCACCCGCGTGACAAACCGGGTCGCTTCGACGCTGCTATCGAATCCTTCTGCCTCGAATGAAAGCACAAACGAGCTGCCATCGACTCGATAGAGCCACGCTTCGCGGACGAGGTTCGCCTCCCCGGCACCTCTGCCGCCGCACAGCGTCGATTCCACACTTGGTGCACCAGTGGAAAAGACTCGTTTGAACGGCTCGCCGAAGCGCATCCAGGCCACCCCCCGATCATCGAAGTCGAGTTGCCAGCGTCGATACTCACGCATCGAGTCCGCCGGAACCCCTGCCCCATCACAACTTTGTTTACCCATCCGGAGCTTGTTGATCCCACTCCCCTTCGGTTTGAGGCTGGGGGCGAGGAATTGTTCAGTCGTTGCGACCCCGTACAGAAGTTGATTCCGCTTGATGGGGGGAACCTGGATACGGAAATGTGCCTCGACGTACTCCAGCCGGGCAAAGTGCTCCGTGACGCGCGCACCCACGGAACGTCCGTCGCGAATGTCGCGGGACACCACGCGATCGCGAATCCACCCGGCACGCGCGGTATCCGGCAACTGCTGCCAGACGGTGTCTTCCGCCGGTGAGAGAAACCACTGCAGCTGCCAGTCGAACTCCTCCCGACTGGGCCCGGCGCGCGAGGCACCTCCCGCCGCAATGAATTCCTGCATCGTCGCCAAGGAATCGCCATGCCTGGCGGAGAGGCGTGCGAGCACCAGAAGGGCGGAGGTCGAGTCGTGTCCCTCGGCGAGCACCTGCTGCGACACCCGCAGAGCGGTCGCTTCGTCGCCTCGATCGAGTGCGACCTTGGCGGCGGCGCGCAATACCAACCCGGACCGCGTGTTGCCAGCGCCGATGGCGGAAGCGAGCGCATCATTCATCTTCGGGACGTGCTTGCCATTGCGCAGGTCGAGGGCGAGCAATGCGAGACCGGCAGCAGCGGTGGAATCCGTGGGAGTGAGCAGCAGCGCCTCGCTGAAGGCGCGCGCGGCCCCCACCTCATACGATTCGCCCGTGCCCATGAAGAGCCCTTCCCTGCCTGTCGCGCCATTCACGGCAAGCAGGGCCCGGACGCAGCCGAGATCGCGCATCGCCTTCGCCTCGCCCGGGCCGGACACACGCTGCGCCAGCATGCGGCTCTCACGGTTGAGGAGCACCGAGTTGGACGGATGGGCGGGGTCGCAGAGCTGCGCGATCTGTTCGGGGAAGTCCTGGGCTACACCGGGGTGGCCCAGCACCGGAAGCGTGAAGGCGGCGTTGACTTGGGCCAGGAGGAGGAGGCCTAGCATGGAACGGCTTGGCGGGGGGAGCTCGTTGGTACAGCCGCGCGCGCAATCAGTCGGAGCATGGGAGCGCTCGTTCCGGGTGTGGATTGGAATGATGAAGGTAACAGTCAGAGGACGGTCGGGGGGCGCCAAGGCCCACACCCTCCGGTTGGCCGTCGAATGGCCGAGATTGCCCCCAAGGCCACGCCGTGCTACATTGTCTTACATGAAGACCGGCACCGTCACCATTCGCCTGGATGCGAAGCTCCAGCGCGACCTCGACAAGCTCAGCCGACAGCTGGGACGGAGTCGCAGCGACCTCGTCCGCGATGCGGTGCGCCGTCAAGTCGCCCTGCTCCAGTTCGAGCAGGTGCGCCGGACGCTCCTGCCACTGGCCGAGGCCCAGGGGATCCTCACCGACGAGGACGTCATCAAGATCGTCTCGTGAGAGTGTTCTTCGACACCAATGTCCTGGTCAGCGCGTTCACCGCTCGCGGGCTCTGCGCCGATCTGTTCCGTCTGGTATTGTCGGAACATGAGCTGGTGACGGGCGAAGTCAATCTCATCGAGTTGAGGCGAGTGCTTGGAGAGCATTTTCATGCCTCCAACGCGCAACTCGCGAACGTCGATGGTCAGCTGCGGGATCAGGTCATCGTGCCCCGGCCAACCGCGCCAAGTGCCCTACCGATCCGTGACCCCGACGACCGCTGGGTGTTGGCCTCCGGCATCGCTGGCGAGGCGGACCTGTTGGTCACTGGCGACAAGGACTTGCTGGCGGTCCGATTGGAGTCGCCGCTGGAGATCCTCACACCGCGCGAGGCGTGGGAGCGCTTGCGGCGTTCGGAGTAGGGGCTCCGCACCATCCTCCGCTCTTCCGCGGAGCGGTGATCACTTCATCCACAGCACTTCCCGACTCAATGAATGTCGAGCGGCGCGCTCCTTCGGGTGGTCGTGCCACTGGAGCGATCATGCACCAGCACCTCCAGCCGATACGTGCCGGGCGAGAGCGGTGACACATCCAGTGTGCGCTCCACCTCATTCACCCCTGCACGCACCGCGACGGGAAAGCGAATCTCCAGCGCCGCGGTGGCCTGCGCCTTGGCCGTCCCCTCGATGCGATAGAAGGCGACGGTTGTCTCGACATCGGCGCGCGGCGACGCACTGCGCAGCTGATAGTAGAGATTGATCGGCGACTTCCGGTTGACGGCACCGAACGGGGCAAGGACGACCTTGGTGCTGCCCACCATTGCCGTCAGCCCTTGGCGTGCCTCACCGAGGACGATATCGGAGATGGTCAATCCACCGGCATCGAGTGGTGGAGCAGACTCCTGCGCCGTGCGCCCCTGACGGTCCGCTCCCTGCGTCGCGAAGAGCGACCAGGCGGTGACTCCGGGGGAAGAGGGTACCACCAGGGCGCCGGTGAGTTGATCTCCACTGCCGGCACTGGCCGGAATGCGGACTCGGCGGGTGAGGGTGGTATCGGTGGTACGATTTACCGTTGGATCCCAGGCATGCAGTGTCAGGTCGAAGACCGCCCCCTTGCCGCCATCGTCGGCGGGAGTGGGCTGCAAATCACCGATCTTGAGGGCATACGCCACGAGCGCTTTCGGCGCGCCGGTGGCCGGGTCCCACAACCGGTAAAAGGCGCCCTCCATCCCGATGGCGTGCTCCACCCGTTTGGAGTTGTCGTCGGTGGTGATCACTTTCGCGATCTGGCGGCGGTCGTCGCGCATGATCGCGTCCAGATCGGAGCGTGACAGAAACTCTGCCGGCTTATTTCCTGCCAGCATCCCCGCGCGGAAGAGTGAACTGGCGTTGCATCGGTTGATATCGATATCGCAAAAATAATCGCCGAGCACCCGGGAGACGAAGCGCGTGGCCCCGATGCTGCCATCGAAGGCCTCACCCTCAAACGAGAGGATGATGACCTGGCCGTCGACGTGATAGAGCCACGCTTCCCGGGCAAGACTCAGGTCACTTTCGGATGCAGTCACCCCCTTCGTGTTGCACAGAGGCGAAAGAACGCTTGGGGCGCCGTTGGAGAACAATCGCTTCTCCGGCGCACCGTACCGCATCCAGGCGATACCGCGATCATCGAAGTCGAGTTGCCACCGGCGATACTCTCGCATCGAATCGGCGGGGACGGCTGCGCCATCACAACTCTGCGTGCCCATAGTAAGGATGGGATCTGGCTTCAGGCGGAGACGGACGTCAAGTTTGTATTGCTCACCGTTGGCAACGCCGTACAGCAATTCTTCACGCTTGATGGGAGGAACCTGGATGCGGAAGTGTGCCTCGACATACTCAAGCCGCGCAAAGTGCTCCGTGATCCGTGCACCGACGGACCTTCCGTCGCGAATGTCGCGCGACACCAGCCGATCCCGCAGCCAGGTGGCGCGCGCGGTGTCGGCCAACTGCTGCCAAACCGTATCTTCCGCCGGCGAGAGGAACCATTGTAGCTGCCAGTCGAACTCCTCCCGGCTCGGACCGGCGCGCGAGGCGGCACCTGCGGCAATGAACTGCTGCATCGCCGCGGCCGAGTCGTCATGACGAGCGGAGAGTCGCGCCAGCACGAGGAGGGCTGAGGTCGAGTCGTGTCCCTCGGCGAGCGCCTGCTCCGAAAGCCGACGAGCATCCGCCTCGTCGCCGCGGTCCAGTGCGACTTTTGCGGCGGCGCGCAGCACCGGCCCGGCACGCGTGTTCCGGGCCATGACGGCAGCGGCGAGTGCATCGCTCATTTTCGGGACGTCCTTGCCATCGCGAAGGTCGAGCGCGAGGAGGCCCAGGCCGGCCGCGGCTGTGGAGTCAGTCGGGGCGAGCAGCAGCGCCTCGCTGAAGGCGCGCGCGGCGCCCACTTCGTATGACTCGCCGACGCCCATGAGGAGCCCTTCCCTGCCCGTCGCACCGTTCACGGCGAGGAGGGCGCGAACGCAGCCGAGCTCGCGCATCGCCTTTGCCTTACCCTGTCCGGACGCACGCTGCGCCAGCATGCGGCTCTCGCGCCCGAGCAGCGCTGAGTTGGGCGGATGGGATGGATCGCAGAGTTGAGCAACTTGCTCGGGGAAATCCTGGGCAACTCCCGGGTGGCCTAGCACCGGCAGCGTGAAGGCGGCGTTCACCTGCGCCAGGAGAAGGAGGCCTAGCATGGGAAGGCCTGGCGGGGGGAGCTCGTCGCGGGAGCCGCGAGCGCGATCAGTCGGAGCATGGGGCGCTCGTTCTGGGTGTGGACCGGAATGATGAAGGTAACAGCCAGAGGACGGTCGGGGGGGGGCCGGGCGCACACCCCCAAACTGGACGCTGAGCCAGAACCATTTCTCCTGCAAGAAACCCGAGGTCCGGCTTGACACGGCCCGGACCGTATCCATGTTGGAGAGACTCCTCTCCCTGAGATGGTATGACCCCGAGCCTCAAGATCCGCTGCACCGACCTCGCCCGAATCGGACACCTTCGCAATCTCTTCCTGGGGCTTGCCGCCTGCCTCGCGGTTCCCTTCCGGACCATCGCGCAGCAGGATGCAAATGCACCGCTCTTCGATCACTATCGCGTTCCGGTCACTGCGCTCTCCGGTCACCAGATCGG
>JBBRBZ010000111.1:0-9556 GCA_038205305.1 Gemmatimonadales bacterium | reverse complement strand
TCGCCCCCCCGCGCCCGCCCCCACCCTCGCCCAACACAAAAAACGCGCGCGGCCCCCTGACAACCCAACCCCTGGGCCCCGCGCGCTTTTTCCGGGCGGTGGTGCCTATTCGGTCTTGCCCCGACCGAGCGCGGCAGGCTTCTCGTCTTCCTCGTCGGTGGCGCCGTAGCCATAGCTGTACGAGTAGTACTTGTACTCGTTCATCGTGGCGCGCACGTCGTTGAGCACCGCACCAACCATCCGGATCGGCAACTGATCGACGATCTGCAGCTTCGCCTCGGCGAGGTCGCGCTCCGTGGCACCCGCTCGCATCACGAGCAGCAGGTTGCCGGTGAGCGTGCCGAGCACGAACGGATCGATGCCGGCGCCGAGCGGTGGCGAGTCGACGAGGATCACGTCGTACTGGGACCGCATCGAGGTCAGCAGGTCGCGCATCACGGCGCCACCGAGCAGTTCCGGCGCATTCCGCTTGCGGCTTCCGCCGGTGATCAGCGTCAACTGCGGGTGCGTGGTCGGGCGCCGCAGGTCGGCGAGCGGAATCTCTCCGGTGAGGTAGTCGAGCAGGCCGGGGCGACGCTCGGCACCGAAGGTCCGATGCAGTTCGCCGCGGCGGGTGTCGCCGTCGATGAGCAGCGTCCGGTAGCCCGCCTCGGCAAACGAGAGGGCCAGGTTGGATGAGACCAGCGACTTGCCGTCACCCGGTGAGGGCGAGGAGATGGTGAGCAAGATCGGCCCGCCCGCCTCGACGGTATGTGACAGATTGAGTCGTACTGTTCGGAACGCCTCGATGACCTGAGCGGCTTCCTCTGCCGTCGGGGTCGCTCCCTTGGCGCGCGAGATTTCGGGGATGACGCCGAGGATGGTGAGCCCCAGGCCGCCGGTGATCTGGTCGGCATAGCGTACGCGCTTGTCGGTCAGGTCGAAGAGCAGCGCCAGGGCGAGACCGAGTCCGAGACCGGCCATGGTCCCGAGTCCGATGAGCACCGCTTTCCGGTTCTTGGTGGGGTTCAGCGGCGCATCGGCCTTGTCGTAGATCTCGACATCGGCGATGGCGCCGGCTTCACCCAGCTTGTTCTGGGTGACCCGGTTCTGCAGCATCTCGACCACCTTGGCCGCCTCATCCTTCTCACGCGTCAGCCGCTCCTCGGTGATGCTCATTTCGGGGATGCCCTCGAGCTCCCGGGCGCTGCCGGATATGCTCGAATCCATCCGCGCGATGTCGGCGTCGAGGCGTCGCAGCACGACATTGGCATACCGTGGCAGCATCGTATCGCGCAGCTGGACGATGCGCTTGTTCTGGTTGATCACGTCGGTGTTCGAGTCCGTGCGAGTCTTCTCCAGTTCGCGCAGGTCGGCCTGGGCCTTCTGGAGCTCGATCACCACGCTCTTGAGGTCGGACGACGCATTTACCGCCGGATTGATCATCAGCAGGTCGACGATCGGCGTGCCACCCTTCGCCTTCTGCATGACGGATGCAAGGTCCTCGCGCTGGCGACGGAGTTCGGTCACGTCGTTGCGTTGCTTCAGGTAGTTGTCGAAGCCCTGCGGCGACGTCTGCGCCAGACCTGGCGCCACCGGAAGATTGTCGCGTGGCTTGGTGACGGTCTTGATGCGGTAGTTCTGCAGCGCCGATTCCGCGGCGCGCAGCGCGATCGTGGCGGTCGTCATCTGCGAGTCGAGGGTGGTCGCTTCGTAGGTGAGATTCTTCCGCTTCTGGCTGCTGGCGTCATCGACGAAACGCTTCATCAGGCTGTTGAGGATGTCCGCCGCTGCGTTCGGATCCTCGGCACTGAAGCTCAGCTTCATGAAGCGGGCAGCACCTGGCGTCATCCCCACCACGAGCTTCTTGCGAATCTCGTCCGCCGCCTCGCGGGTGGTTTGCATGTCGAAGTTGAAGGTGCTGCCATACCAGCGCTTCTCGATGGTGGGCTGCCACTGGAAACCGAACTTGCGTCCGATGCTGTCACCGACGGCACCCGACTCCTTCGGCTTGGCCGGGTTGGTTTCATTCTGCAGTTCCCAGCGCTGCCCGTCTTTGCTGATTTGGAGCTGGTAGCTGCCCGGGACGTACTTGCCGGGAGTGGAGTCGTCGATGGCAAAGCCGTTGAAGAGGTCCTTGTCCGGACCGCTCGGGCCGGCCGGCGGCGGCGGGGCACCCACGTTCTTGGGACCGATGATATAGAGTCGCTTGGCCTGGGCGACCGGCTGGAGGATCCGGTAGCTGTTGAAGTTTTCGCGCCACTGCATCGCTTGGAACACCGGGTTGGCCGAGACCGCTCCGGCATTGCTGGGGTGATCCCCGATAAGGATCGAGGCGTCGACCGCATAGCTGGCCCGGATGAAGCGTGAGGCGAGGAAGCCACCACCCATGCCAACCAGGGTAAGGAGCAGGACCAGCCACTTGAAGCGTCGGACTGCCGCGAGGTAGCGGAAGAGTGGCGAGACCCGCGGCCCACCGCTGGCGCCGGCAAAGGTGTTCCCCCCGACGAGGCCGGGAGCTGCCGGAAGATTGCCTGGCAGCGGTGCGAGATTGGTCGACATACGCTCCTGCGTGTCTCAAGTGGCGGCTGGTGCCGCGGGAAAGCTCTGGAGGTCTCTCTGCAAGCATGATACCGCAGGGAGCGGGCCATTCCCGACAAAGGGGCCTTCGGATTGTTGCATAAACGCAACATTATGGTTGTCCACACGCCACAGAAGTGCCATATATAAGCAACGGCCATGGCTGTAGTCCAACGAATCCGATGGGCGCGCACAACAGGTGCGGCACGGTTTTCGCCTTGGGTGGGTGGTGAGCCGAGCCAACGCTCGCGAATTCAGGAGCCCTGACATGACCGTAGCCGCCGGATCCGGCCCGAACGCCGGCAACCCGGATTCACTCTCCAACCGTGATGTTTTCGCCCTTCCGGCGGACGTCAAGGCGTCCATTCGCATCCTGATCGTGGATGATGAGCGGACCCTGCGGGAGAGTTGCGCCACCGTGCTGCGCACCGAAGGGTACAGCGTGATTCTCGCAGGGCGCGGGGAGGAGGCGCTGGACCTGGTCCGCCGCCGCCAGTTCGACCTGATCCTGGTCGATCTCTTCATGTCGCAGGTCTCGGGGATGGATATTCTCAATGCCGCACTGGAGCTGAATCGCGACTGTCTGGTGGTGGTCATGACGGGCAACCCCAGCGTGCCGTCGAGCATCGAGGCGATCCGCATGGGGGCTTGGGACTATCTCCCCAAGCCGTTCAGTGCCACCCATCTCCAGGTGCTGATTGGCCGGGCCTCGCATGCTATCCTCAAGGGGCGCGAAGCCGCCGACCTGCGAACTCAGGTGCTGCGTCAGAGCTCGCATTCGGACACGCACGCCTTGCTCGGCATTTCGCCACTCTTTCGCAAGGCCGTCGAGCTGGCCCGCAAGGTCGCGCCGACCGATGCCTCGGTCTTCATCAGTGGCGAGAGCGGCACCGGCAAGGAAGTCATCGCCCAGTTCATCCATGCGCACTCCCGTCGAGCCAAGCGGCCCATGGTGCCGATCAATTGCGCCGCCCTCCCCGAGCCGCTGCTCGAGTCGGAGATGTTCGGCCATCGGAAGGGGTCCTTCACGGGAGCCGACCGCGACAAGCCCGGCCTCCTCGAGACGGCCGATGGCAGCACGCTCTTCCTCGATGAATTGACCGAGATGTCGCTGCCGCTTCAGGCCAAGTTGCTCCGCGTCGTGCAGGATGGCGTGGTGCGGCGCGTGGGCGCCGAGACGGCGGGTGACCCGGTGGATGTGCGTTTCATTTCCGCCACCAACCGTGATCCGCAGGAAGCGGTAGATCGGGGTATCCTGCGCGGCGACCTTTTCTACCGGCTGCGGGTGGTGCCGATCGTCCTGCCGCCGCTGCGGCAGCGTCCCGAGGACATCCAGCTGCTGGCCAATCATTTTCTCGGGGTGTTCTGGCACCGGCATCGGCAGATGCCCGACCGGCCGCCACACCTCTCCGAGGCCAGCATCGAGTTCCTCCGCTCCCGGGCGTGGC
Source organism: Gemmatimonadales bacterium (assembly GCA_038205305.1). Classification (GTDB taxonomy): domain Bacteria; phylum Gemmatimonadota; class Gemmatimonadetes; order Gemmatimonadales; family GWC2-71-9; genus Palsa-1233. The sequence continues at coordinate 5,549 of JBBRBZ010000111.1, read as the reverse complement.
GCGGCAATGTGCGCGAGCTGCAGAACGTGATCGAGCATGTCGCCGTGCTGGTCGAGCCCGATCAGATGATCGAACCGGGCGACATCCCGCTCTACGACGACGCGGAGGCGACCACGGAGCGTGCCCCCTCTGCGCAGCTCGATGGCCCATTCCACGACGTGAAGGACAAAGTCATTTCCCAGTTCGAGCGCGACTACCTTACGCGCCTGATTGCGCGGGCTGCCGGCAACATGTCGAAGGCGGCACGACAGGCGAACATCGATCGCACGACGCTGTACCGGCTCATCGAGAAGCACGGCCTGCAGCGTGAGGACCGTGGCGAGTAGGATGGCTCTCAACGTCCGAATCCGACAGCATCTCGACGAAGTCTCCGACGCGCTGGTGGAGGATTGGCAGGCCTTTTCGGTCGATGCCACCTCCCAGGCCGAAGTCGCCTCCGGGCTGGCCGAGATGGTTGCCAGCGTGGTCGATGTCTCGGAGGGTCGCGCGGCCAACACTCCGGAACATCCCTCGCCGCTCGCGCGCCGCATCATCACGCTGCTCCGCCGTCGTGCGCTCGAGGGCGCCGGTCAGCTACCGCCCGAGTTGGTGCTCGAGTTGCTGTGCGCCATCGAGGGCGTGGCCACCTCGCTCGAATCCGGCTGGTCCGACCGCTTCCAGGATCGGATGTCGGGACCGAGCGGTCTCGACCTGATCGTTGAAGTGGCGCACGACCTGCGCTCCCCGCTCACCTCGATCCTCTTCCTTGCTGAAACCATGATGCGGGGCCGCAGTGGACCGCTCACGGCGCTGCAGGAGCGGCAGCTCGGCCTCGTCTATTCGGCGGCGTTCGGGTTGAATGCCGTGGCGAGCGATGTCATCGAGCTGGTGCGCGGTGGCGATCGCCTGGTGGGGCGCGATGAGCAGGCATTTTCAGTGGCCGAGGTGCTTGAGTCGGTGCGCGACATTGTCCTCCCGATCGCCGAGGAGAAGGGACTGCACCTCGACTTCGAGGGACCGAGTGAGGATCTTCGCCTCGGGCATCCCGGGGCGTTGAATCGGGTGCTGCTGAATCTCACGACCAACGCGCTCAAGTTCACCGCCGAAGGGCATGTGAATGTACGGCTCACCGATGCTGGAGATGGCCGGGTCCACTGTCTCGTCCGCGATTCCGGCCGCGGTATTCCGCCTTCGGCAATGGCCACACTCTTCGAGCCGTTCCGCCGGCGCCAGTTGGCCGGCGACTATGCCTTCTCCGGCTCCGGGCTCGGCCTGTCGATCTGCCGCAAGCTGGTGGAGGCGATGGGTGCCGAGTTGCATGTGGCGGCGGAGCAGGGTGCTGGGACGACCTTCTCCTTCACCTTGCACATGCCCGTGCTGCAATCGGGAGCGACCTTTGGCTGACCCAGAGACCACCTCGATGCTGCCGCCGGTGATCGCATTTGCGAACGACTGGTCCACCGACCCCACCAGCAAACATCACCTCATGCGGCTGCTCGCCCTGCGCACCCCGGTGCTCTGGATCGAGACCACCGGCATGCGACGCCCCACGGTCACCAGTGCCGCAGATTGGCGACGCGTGCTGGCGAAACTGAAGCGGATGGGCGGCGCGCTGCGACCGGGGGCGCCAGGACTGGCCGTGCTGAGCCCTCCGGCCCTGCCATTTCCCACAAGTGCGGTTGCGCGTCGCCTCAATGCTTGGCTCTACAGGCGGGCAGTCCGGAAGGCGATGCGGCAACTCGGTTGGACCGAACCGCCGGTGCTCTGGATCTACACCCCGACGGCGGCGCGTTACCTCGACCGACTGACGGCGCGCGGCATGGTCTATCACTGTGTCGATCGCTGGTGGGCCTTTGACGACTACGATGGGCAGGAGATGCGCGCCTGTCATGAAATCCTCTGCCGCCGAGCCGATCATGTCTTCGTCTCGTCGCTCGAGCTGCAGTCGGACTGCGATCAGCTGACCACCGCCGTGAGCTACGTGCCGCATGGCGTGGATTGGGACCATTTTCGGCAGGCCCTTGCCCCCGCAGCGACGCGCCCGGTCGACCTGCCCGATACGGGGCGGCCGGTGATCGGCTTCATCGGGCTGATCGACACCTGGATCGATCTCGAGCTCCTCGCCGACGTGGCCCGCGCCAACCCCGACGCCGACCTGGTGCTGATCGGCGCAAGCCGTGTCCCACTGGAAGTGCTCGGGGGGCTGCCGAATGTGCGGATTCTCGGGCGCAAGCCATTCAAGGAACTCCCCGGCTATCTCGAGGCCTTCACCGTATCGCTGGTGCCGTTCCTCGTCAACGAGCTCACGCGTGCGGTCAATCCGATCAAACTGCGGGAATACCTGTCGGCTGGCGTGCCGGTGGTGGCCACCGCGCTTCCCGAACTGCTCCCCTTTCGCGGGGAGATGGGTGTGGATGTGGTGGACAGTCGGGCAGAGTTCGTGGCGGCCGTCACTCGACAGCTGGCCTCGCCGATGACGGCGCCGGAGCGCACCGAGCTCTCGCAGCAAATGCGAGGTGAGAGCTGGGAGGGGAGACTCGAGTCGATGCTCGAGCAGCTGGGCTGGATTGAACCCGTCGCTTCGATGGAGAGTCATTGAAATGAAGGTGCTCCTCGTGGCCGGCGCCCGGCCCAACTTCATGAAGGTTGCGCCCATTCTTGCGGCGCTGAAGGCACGGGGGCATGACACCGTGCTGGTCCATACCGGGCAGCACTTCGATCCGGGCATGTCCGACGCCTTCTTCCATGACCTTGGCATGTCGCCGCCCGACCACTCGCTCGATGTGCGCGGCGGTTCGCATGCCGAGCAGACGGCGCGAGTGATGGAGCGCTTTGACCCCGTGCTCGTCGCCGAGCGCCCCGACTGGGTGCTGGTGGTGGGCGACGTCAACTCGACCATCGCCGCTGCGCTCGTTGCCGCCAAGCGTCGTCAGGAGATCGGCTGCCGGATCGTGCATGTGGAGGCCGGCCTGCGGAGCGGCGACTGGACCATGCCGGAAGAGGTCAATCGCGTCCTGACCGACCAGCTCTCCGACCTGCTGCTGACCCACTCGCCCGAGGCGCGACCGTTGCTGCTGCGGGAGGGGATCCCTTCGGCTCGTGTGGTGGACGTGGGCAACGTGATGATCGACTCGCTCTTCGCCACGCTTGAGCGGGCGAGCGGCGATGCGCCCTGGAAAGCGTTCGGTCTCGAACGCAATGCGTACGGCCTGGTGACGCTGCACCGGCCGTCGAATGTCGATGATCCGGAACAACTGGCGACGGTGGTGGCGGCCCTGCGGGTGGTGGCAGATTCGCTGCCCCTGCTCTGGCCCGTCCACCCCAGGACCCGTCGTCAACTTGATTTACAGTCGCTTGAGACGGGTGCTCGGCTCCAACTTGTAGAGCCGGTCGGCTATCGCGACATGGCCGGCCTGCTGAATGGTGCGGCCGTGCTGCTGACCGACAGTGGCGGACTGCAGGAAGAGAGCACGGCGCTCGGCGTCCCCTGCGTGACCCTGCGCGAATCGACCGAGCGACCGATCACCGTCACCGAGGGTTCCAATCGGATGGCACCGTGGCCGCTGACGTCGGCCGGCGTGGTGCAATCGGCGCGCGACGCGATCGCGGCCGGTCGCGGTCCGGGAAGCCGCACGGGTCTACCCAAGGGATGGGACGGTCACGCTGCCATTCGAGTGGCCGAGTCGCTGGAAGCGGCGAAGATCGCCGACTCCCAGTGCGGAACATCGCGTGGTGAGGCGGCGCTGATCGGTTGAGGGTGCGGTGCCCTCGGGTGCCCCGGTTTGCATCCGGAGGCTGGTAGGGTGAAGTTTGGAGGTTCGTCCGGCGCACAGGGCCATAGGGGTCCCGCCGGAACCGCGGACGGAGGCGCGAGGACGCGCCCCGACGCTTTACGCGCTGTCTTGATCGTCGTCCGCCCCCACCCGCCGCGCTACGCGTGGCACACCGGGGACTCCGAGGTCGGGGACAGCCCTGACAAACGGTGTTCTTCGTGAGTTCGTTTCCTGCCCATCGGGTTGGGCGGCCAGCCGCCGCACCAGCCCCCTATGCGCCCAATGCGGCGCTCCTCATCGATTTCGACAACGTCACCCTCGGAGTTCGCTCCGACCTGAACAAGGAGCTGCGATCGCTCCTGAACAGCGAGATCTTCAAGGGGAAGGTCTCGGTGCAGCGCGCCTATGCCGACTGGCGCCGCTATCCGCAATACATCGTCCCGCTCTCCGAATCGTCGATCGACCTGATCTTCGCACCGGCCTTCGGCACCAACAAGAAGAATGCGACCGACATCCGGCTCGCGGTCGACGCCGTTGAACTGATCTTCACCCGTCCCGAAATCGGCACCTTCATCCTGCTCTCGGGTGACAGCGACTTCTCCTCGCTGGTGCTGAAGCTCAAGGAGTATGGCAAGTACGTGATCGGGGTGGGGATCAAGGAATCGGCCAGCGACATCCTGATCCAGAACTGCGACGAGTACTTCTCCTACTCCGACCTGGCCGGTCTGGCCAAGGAGAGCGACGAGGCGACGCCGGCTCGTGATCCGTGGGAACTGGTGGCGGAGGCCGTGCAGAAGATGGCCGCCAACAATGACGTGATGCGTTCCGATCGGCTCAAGCAGGTGATGCAGCAGATCGACCCGAGTTTTGACGAGTCCAATGCCGGTTTCAATCGCTTCAGCAAGTTCGTCACCGAGGCAGGCACCAAGGGCCTGATCAAGGTCATCAAGCAGGAGAATGGCCAGTTCGAGGTGGCACCTGCGGCAGGTGGTGCGGCGGCGACCAGCCGCACGGCCCCTGCGCGCTCGTCGCATCGCGGCCGCACGCCCGCCGCGGCGGCTCCGACCGCTGCGCCGACCACTGCCACTGCTCCTGTTGCTGCGCCCGCCACACCCGCCGCCGAGGCCGAGGATCGCACCGGACGCCGTCGGCGTGGTCGCGGTCGCGGTCGCGGCAGGAGCGCTGGTGCCGAGGGTGGCGAGAGTGGCGAGGCGGTAACATCGCCGACGAGCCGGCCGGTGCTGCCGCAAGGCGGACTGACCCTCGCTGAGGCGTTCCACCTGCTGTCGCGGGCACTCGGTGAACTGCCGGTGCCGGCGCCGGGCGAGACGCTGCGGGCGCGGATGGCAGCGTTGCATGGCAAGGAAGACAGCCTGCTCGACACTGCTCGCTTCACCAAGCTGCTCCGTCAGGCGAACGATGCCGAAGTTGCCGACGTCCGCATGGTGGGTGAGGACCAGTATGAGGTGTCGCCGCACAAGACCGATCTCGCTCTGCACAAGCAGGTGCGGGCCACCGCTGCCGCCGCTGAGGCCGCCGCGGCGGCCGCAGAACCGAGCAATGGCGAGGCACCAGTCGCTCCACGCCTGCCGGTGGCGCTCCGATTCCGCGGGGGATCACGCACGGCAACTCGTCCGCCTGAGGTTTCGATGTTCGGGGTGGTGGAGCTCGCCAGCAGCGAGCCCACCGTCGCGGCCGTTGACGAACCCGTTGCGAAGGACGCCGCTACCGAATCGGCCCCCGAGCCGAAGAAGAAGGCGGCTCCGGCGAAGCAGGCAAAGCGCGCTGCGCCGAAGC
>JBBRBZ010000110.1:0-9611 GCA_038205305.1 Gemmatimonadales bacterium | reverse complement strand
GCCGCCGAGGGAGAGCCGTCCCACGCCGAAACGTCGACTGAAGGAGCTGGCGACCAGCCGATGGCGTAACTCCTTCGGACGTAAGGCTTTTTGTTCCACCGCTGGAATCCCGCAGAACTCCCGCCGCCGTTCAACTTTTCCTAGAGACCCGACGTACCATGCACCGAGGTCGCGAACCGGCGCTTCCGCCGGGGTTCGTGCCATATGACCCGACAACTGGGACCCTTCATGTTCTCACGCTTGTTCGCTCGCATTGCGGGCGTCGTCGGACTGCTGTTGGCGATCACCTTGCTCGCCGCCGGTCCGCTGACCGCCCAAGGGAACGTGGACTACATCCTCGGCACGATCACTGACGCCACCGGCAAGCCAGTCGCCGGCGCTGGCATCGAGGCACTCAGCCTCGAACTCCAAGTCACCAAGAAGACCACCACCAACGACAAGGGAAAGTTCTCCCTGGTCTTCAATGAAGGCGGCGGACAGTACCGGATCACGGTGCGGGCCATCGGCAAGCTGCCGATGATCCAGAACGTCACCCGGCAGGCGGACGACGACCGGATCGTTTTCAACGTCAAACTCGGCGAGCAGGCCACCCGCGTGCAGGATCTCGTGGCACGAGCGGCGAGTCGCCCCGATCCGAATGCATTGGATCGGCCGACCCCAGGCAGTACCGAACGGAACATGACGGCCGATCAGGCAAGTCGGCTTCCGATCGACGCCTCGGACCTGGCGACGCTGGCCTCCCTTGCCCCGGGCGTCATCTTCACCGGCGGCACCGACTCCACCGGCTCAAGCTTTTCAGTCGCCGGCCAGAGCGCGGAGTCCAACAGCTTCGTGATCGACGGCCTGACTTCGGCGAGCGGCTCGGTGCCCGCCGACGCCATCCGCAGCACCCGGGTGACGACCAATACCTATGACGTCTCCCGCGGCGGCTTCTCAGGCGGGCAGGTCTCGGCGACGACCCGCGGCGGCAGCAACCGCACCGCCGGGACGTTGAGCGGCAACTTCCAGAACCAGAATCTGGCGCTCGGGGGGACGCAGACGGTCTTCGGGTCGGGCAATACCACGGAGAATCTCGGCGCCGGCTTTGGCGGCCCAATCAAGAAAGACAAGCTGTTCCTGTACGGCTCATTCAACGTAAATCGTGGCATCAGTCCGATCGCGACCCTCGATCTGGCCGATCCGACCACGCTCTCCCGACTCGGCGCCTCAGCGGACTCGGTGAACAAGTTCATCTCGCTGGTGAACCAGACCGGCTACACCACGGCGGTCGGCGCCATCGATCCGAATCGCACCAACGACCGGATTCAGGCCCTGAGCCGCTTCGACTGGAACGCCGCCGACCGCAGCACGGTGAGCCTCAGCTGGAGTCTCGGGGTGACCACGTCGGATCCGTTCCGGACCTCGACCACCTCCTTGCCTCAGGTTGGCGGCAACCAGAAGGGCAGCAGTGGCGGCGTGTCACTCTCGACCATCACCCGCATGAATGTTGACCTGACCAATGAATTCCGGGCGGGCTTCAGCTACAACAATTCCAGTTCCGACCCGTTCCTCTCGGTGCCGTCGGGTCGCGTCACCAATTATTCCACCCTCGATTCGGGGCGGATTGCCACCACGACGCTGGGCTTCGGGGGCAACTCCGGCCTGCCGACGCACAACAACACCAAGAGCATCCAGGCGACGAACACCTTGTCATTCACGCCGTCGGGGTCGCACCGTTTTCAGCTCGGATTGGGTTTTGATCGGTCGACCTTCGATCAGGACGTGACGTCCAATCGCTTCGGCACCTACAGCTACAACTCGCTGGCCGATTTCCAGAACAATATTCCCTCGACGTTCACGCGGACGCTCTCGCCCACCGTGTGGAACGGCAGTGCCAACAATGAGAGCGTCTTCCTGAGCGATGTCTGGCGTTCCGGCGCAAGCCGGAGCGCGGGCAACACCGGCGGTGCCGGTGGCCGGGGCGGCGGATTTGGTGGCGGCTCGGGCAGTGGCAATCTGCAGGTGACGGCCGGCGTGCGCGTCGAGCGCTCCGGATACGGTGGCGCACCAGCGCTGAACCAGGATGTCGAAACCAAGTTCGGCGTGCGGACCGACCAGCTCCCTTCGGAACTGTATGTCTCACCGCGCCTTGGCTTCTCGTTCAACATCCCGGCGAAGGAGCAGATGGGCAACGGACAGCGCGGCTTCGCTCCCCCGCTCCTCACGCTGCGTGGTGGTCTGGGCGTCTTCCGCGGCACCATGCCCGCGACGCTGCCGGGCTCGGCCCAGGCGCAGTCCGGGCTGCTCAACACCGAGAGCCAGCTCTTCTGCGTCGGGTCGGCGGTGCCGATCCCGACGTGGTCGAACTATCTCAATGACCCCGCCCAGATTCCGTCGCAGTGCATCGACAACGCCTCGACGCCGGTCCTGACGGGTGTCCCGAACATCACCACCTATGCATCCGACTACGGCGCGCCCAAGACGTACCGCGCCTCCTTCGGTCTGAGCAAGCGGCTGACGCAGCTGCTCTCGTTCACGCTCGACGCCTCCTATGTGCGCGGCAAGGGCCAGGCCGCGACACGCGACCTGAACCTGAACGAGGCCGCGCGATTCACGGTAGGCGGCCTCGACGGGCGGCCGAATTACTCCGACCCGACCAAGATCATCACCACGACCGGCGCGACCCCGCTGTCGGCGTCGCGGAAGTACACTGACTACGGCTCGGTGAGCCAGGTGTTCGCCGCGCTCCAGAACGAGACCAAGCAGGTCACCCTCTCGGTGTCCGGCTCGAATCGTCGTGCCGCGTCGATCAACCTCTCCTACACCATGATGTTCGCCCGCGATCAGGGAGGCAGCGGCGGCGGCTTCGGTGGCCGTGGCGGCAGTGGTGGTGGCGCAGGTGGTGGCAACGTCACGGCCGGCGACCCGAACCTGTACGAGTGGGGCGTGTCGAGCGGCGAACGGCGCCACAACTTCCAGGTGAACGTCTCCTGGCCGTTCAACCAGACCTTCACGCTGACGGCGAACGGCAACCTGACCTCGGGCAGCCATTACACGCCGACGGTACAGGGCGACATCAACGGTGATGGCGCGTCGCGCAACGACCGCGCCTTCATCTACAACCCGGCCACCACCGCCGACACCGGCGTCGCCAACGGGATGACCCGCATGCTTGCCGCCACCTCGGGCGGGGCGCGGTCGTGCATCGAGGCGCAGCTCGGCCAGATCGCCGGACGCAACACCTGCACCGGGCCGTGGAGCCCATCGCTGGACTTCCAGCTCAACGTGCTGCCGCCGTTCCTGAATCACCGGCTGACGATGTCGCTGGCGACGAGCAACTTCCTCGGCGGCCTGGACGAGTTCATCCATGGCGAGAACAACATCAAGGGCTGGGGCCGGAACGCGGTCAACCCGAGCAGCACCCTGCTCACGGTGCGCGGCTTTGATGCGACCAGCAACACGTTCAAGTACCAGGTGAATGAGCGCTTCGGCGCCACCACCGCCAACACGCAGGCGACGCGGGCCCCTATGCAGCTCTCGATCCGGATGCGCTACGTGATCGGCTACGACCAGCAACGGGCCCGGATGCAGTCGTTCTTCCAGGGCAGCGGCACTGCGCCGAGCGGCATGCAGGTGCTGGCCGACGGCATCAAGCGCTTCCAGGTGGAGAACGTCGCCTCGGTTGCCCTGGCCCAGAAGGATTCGTTGGCACTGACCGCCGGCCAGGTCGCCGACCTCCAAAAGCTGCGCGACTCGACCCTGAAGGCAATGGCGCCGATGCTCGACTCCCTGACCAAGGAAGTCGACAAGGTCAACAAGGCCGGGTCGGCGGCCAACATCCAGCCGCTGTTCATGATGCTCGGCCCGCTCAACCAGTCCACCACGCGGCTGCGTGATGCGGTGAAGGCGATCCTTACCGACGTGCAGTGGACGCTGCTGCCCGAGGCGGTACGGAATGGCACCAACTTCTTCAATACCGGCACCGGCGGCCGTGGTGCCGGCGGCGCGGGCGGTGGTGGTGGTGGCCGTGGCGGTCGTGGCGGCGGCGAGTAACGCCAGGAGAACGGAGAACGGTGAACGGTGAACAGAGAACGGTGAACATGAAACGGGCCTCCCAGCATCGGGAGGCCCGTTTCATTTGCGGAACCAGCGATTTTCCGGCCTGCGTTCTCCTACTTCACTCGCTCGATGTATTCCCGCTCCCGCGGATTGACGCGGACGCGTTCGCCCTGCCCCACGAACTCGGGGACGTTGATGGTGACGCCATTGCTGAGCTTGGCCGGCTTGGCGCTGGATGATTTGGTGGCGGTCTTCATGGCGGGTGCCGTCTCGACAACCTCGAGCTCGACGGAGCTGGGGAGCTTGAACGAGATGGGTCGCCCCTCGAGCCAGAGGGCTTCGAAAGTCATCTCAGGCAGCATCCATGGGGCATCGTCGCCCACGAGATCGGCATCGAGCGTAAACTGCTCGTAGCTCTGGGCATCCATGACATGGACCCCATTGCCATCGGCGTAGAGCACCTGCATCGCCTTGCTGTCGAGCCGAGCTTCGTCGACGTTCTCGGTGGCGCTGAAACGATGGTCGGTCTGGCTCCCGCTGCCCAGATTCCGGAGCCGGACCTGCACGAAGGCGCGCAGGTTTCCCGGGGTCCGGTGGGTAAAATCCATCACGAGGTGCGGCTTGCCATCGAAGTAGATGACGTGGCCCTTGCGGATGTCATTGGCTTTCATCGCGACTCTCTGGAAGAACGGCCCGAGGCGCCGGGCCTGCCCCGGCGTGCGGCCAATAATCCACGCGGCGGGGGTCCGGAGGCAACCCACGGGGACGATCTACCGCGTGGCGGGGCTCCCCAACCGGAGGGCGACGGCAGCGAGCAGTTCGCCCGCGGTGAACGGTTTGGTGAGCAGGTCCTCGTTCCAGCCGGCCCGCGAGCGGCCGACGTAGAGGACCCGGAGATCGCCAAAGCGCTCACGGACGTCACGGACCAGCGCCTCGGCCTCGCCGCCGGGGAGGTCCACATCGACCAGCATGAGACGAATACAGGAACGAGTGATCCCGCCGAGCAGCTCGATGGCGCCACTGCTGTGGTCGGTCTCGAGGACGCCGTAGCCGGCACGACGCAGCACCAGCGCCGTCGTCCGGCGGAGCCACGGATCGCCGTCCACCACCAGCACGGCCGGCGTCACAGCGGACTCCTGTGCCGGGGGCGCAGGCGGCGAGATCGCCGGAAGACAGATCGCGATGGCGGTGCCAGCATCTCCTCGCTGCTCGATCAGGATGTGACCGGACGCGGCGCGAACCGCTGCCGCCACTCTTGAGAGGTCGGTACTCATGGTGGGTGGGATGGCAAGCGACCGTGCTTCCCTGCCGAGGAGCCGCTCGACCGCGCCCTCCTCCAGGCGGGTCCCGGTATCGCTCACCCGGAGCAACGCCCACGATCCGGCCGGGATCACCCCGTGCTCATGGCGATGCGGCGCTCCGAGCTGCCAGCGACGGGTCGATATGCCCAGCATGCCGCCGAGCGGCATGGCATCGCTCGCGCTCACCACGAGTGAGAGGAGTGCCTGCTCGATTGGATCCCGGTCGGCAAGGACTTGAGGACCGGCCGACTCGAGGGCAACATCCAGGCGGATGAACGAGCCCGCGATCCTCGCCAGCAGGGGCCGCATCCCCTCGACGAGAAGATTGACGTCGATGGTGCCCGGGTGGGAATCATGGGCAGGTGTGTCGTGCAAGTGATCGAAGTGAGTCACAGACAATGTGGGTCGGTCTCCCGGGCACGATGGTCCTGCGCGTGGCCGACGAGGGTTTCCCTCGGGGTGCGCTGCTACCGGAGCAGAACGCAAGCCGCGGGCCGACGAGGCAATATGTGTACATGTCGTGGAAGGAGTTACTGCACAATGAGTTACAAGACTCCGCACCAGCCGTGTTCTTCACAGCGGGCCATCGGGCTTGGTGAACCGATGAGTCAACGCCACACCTCTGCGGTCCCGATGCCGACAGCCGAAAGCCATGCCAGCCGTGAGCGGTTGTGAAGGGCCGCGCAGCCTTGTGGCGCCGCCCCCGGCTGAAGTCGGTCGCGATCGCGGCGGTCCTGCTCCTGGGGACGGGCGTTGCGGGGTTCCTGATTTGGCGGGCCCGGTGGCACATCAGCCGGGAGGCGATCCGGATGGCGGACCAGCCGGTACGCAAATGGGCTCGGGCGGAAGTCGCCCGACTCAGCCATGGGGCCTATGTCCTGAGTTCGAGCAGCATCCTGGTGGACGAGGAGAGGCGGAGTGTCACCGTCGACAGCATCAGCATTGAGACCGATTCCCTCAAGGCCCAGAGTGCGCCCCAGCCGTTGCCGATCCTTTCGCTCCGGTTCTTTCACTGTGCCCTGAACGGTGTCGACCTGACGCGGCTGGTGGCGGGGCGAGGGCTGCACGTGGGCGTCGCGGGGTGTGACTCAGTCGCCGCCAATGCGGACCTTGCCGCGGTGCGCCCGACGATGGACTCGACCGCACACAGCGACAGCACCAGCTTCCTGACGCTTACCAGGAATCTCCAGTTGCCCCGACAGATCCCATCAGTCGATGTCGATCGCGTCGCCTTCCCCACGGTGCAGCTTGGCCTCACGATGCAATCCGGCAGCGGCCGCCGGACCACACTGGCGCTGGACAACCTGGCGGTCCGACTCGATTCGCTCCACTACGACCCGGACCAGCCAGCGCGCGAGCGGCGCACCATGCTGTCCCGACATGCCCAGGTGACCTTGGATCACTTCACCGGCAGTCGAGAGGAGGCGAACCGACTGGTTGTCGACCATCTCGCGCTGGAATTGTCGAAGCAGTCCCTGGTGCTCGATGGCTTCCGCTACTCCCCCCTTCCGGGCCGTCGCACCGATTCGCTGGGGTTCGAGACGCTCGACGTGCGCCACGTGCGCATGGATCGCGTGAACTGGCGCGCCCTGCTCACGACTGGTGACATCCAGGTCGCACGCGTGACGATCGACACCGGCGTCATTGGACTGCGGCCGAGCCGCGGGAGCAAACCGTCCGCGGTGGGGAGTCCGCGGCTCACGCTCGAGACGTCGCTCCGCGCGATGGATCGCCGGGTGCGAATCGATTCCCTGATTGCGCACGACCTGGCGCTCGAGAACCGGGCCACGCGCATCCGCGGTCCGGCCACCACCGAGGTCGCCGAGCTCGTGCTGGCCCAGGTCGACATCGACCCGGCGGCGGCCGCGTGGTCCAGCGCCTTCCCGGTCGGGCGAGTCACGATGATGGCGACTGGTGTCACACGCCGCGCCGGCTTCGATCGTACGGAGATCGGCGCGTTCGGCCTCGACCTGGTCGCCCAGACGGCCCACGCCGAGGGGATCCGCATGGGGCCGACGGGGAGCGACGCCGAGTTCCGGCGCAGGTCGCGCCGTGCGCATGATCGGGTCACCCTCGCGGTGGACTCTGTCCGCCTGCTGGGCACAGGCTTTCGCGAGTTCATTCGGAGTGGCAGCTACCGCGTCCGGCGCGCGGACTTGACTGGCTTCGCGCTCGATGTGCTGACGGAGGACTCCCTCCCGGGCGACCCGCCAGGCAGTCATCGACATCTCACGCCGCAGGGTTTCCTGCGCGCTCTCGGCGTGGACTACCGCGTCGACACCCTGACGGTCTCGGGCCAGGTCACTCTGCGCGAGCGTGACGATAACGCGGCCGCACCCGGCGTCCTGATCTTCGACCGGGTGGTTGCCGGCTTCTTCAACGTCACCAACGATCCGTCACTGATGAGTGATTCCACCCCGTTGCGTCTCACGATCGATGCGCGGGTGATGCGCGCTGCGCCGGTGCACATCACGGCCACCATGCCGTTGCAATCGACAACCTATCGGATGCAGTGGCGTTTCCGGATCGGCGGGATGCCCGCTGCGGCGTTCAATCCCTTTCTCGCCAATGCGGCGGGGATGAGCTTCACGGCGGGCACGCTTGAGGGTATCAATGCGACGGCCACCGTGCGGAACGGTCGGGCACGCGGCACCATTGAACCACGCTGGAAGGGGCTGAATGTGAGTTTTCCCGGGGTGGCGCGCCATGACGGAGGACTGCTGGGTGGCATCCGGCGGGGGCTTACCAAATTCGTGGCGAACGCGTTCGCGGTGCGCGACAACAACATGCCGGCCCCAGGACAGCCGGCGCTCGATGGGGTGATCGATCATCAATGGACGTCTGCCGAGACGCTGCCGACATTCATCTGGATGTCGATACGGGAGCCACTCTTGCCGCTCCTGAAGCACTGACGCGGATCAGGGCGTGATGGTGGTCCGGACGAAGGCGCTCAGGCGAGCGGCTTCCTTGGCAGAGACGGTTTTGCGGATGGCCTTGGTGAATGCCGCCACGCTCGGGTAGGGTCGGCTCTTCCGGATGGTCTTCAGCAACTTGGCCGACATGCCGGGAATCGTGAACAGGTCGTCTTCGGTAGCGGTGTTCACGTCGATCGGCACGAAGACGTACTGCGACAACAGCGCGACGTCCTTGGGCGCGAGATACTTGCTGACCTCCTGATTGAAGGTGGCGAGGGACTCGTACGGCCGGGTCTCCCGGAAGTCCTGGAGCATGCGTGCGCCCATCCCCGGCACCAGACGCATCTCGTCATCGGATGTGGCATTGAGGTTGATGGGGAGGAAGATGCGCTGATAGAGCATGCTCCGTTGATCCCGGTCGAAATTGCGCGCCAGGAAAGCGTCGAACTCCATCATGCCGGAAAACGGACGCGTCTCGAGAATCGCCTTGACCATCTCGGGGGTAAGTCCGGGCACAGCAAGCAGGACATGCTCTTGGGCCACATTGGCATCGATGACGCCAAGACTGCGGCCGACCTGTGCGGCGACCGGTACGGTGGCAAGCACGGTCCATCCAACGATCAGCACCATCGCGTGGCGAGTGCGAGACATGTCTGCCCTGGTTATGAGGAGGGGAAGCCTGCAGAAGATACCCCGGAATCCCGTCGCGTCCATCGAGCGAGGCGCAGGGTGATCATCGGCGCAGGTAGTCGGCAACCAGCGACTGCAGCAGCGCCTCGCCGGCCCGAACATCCGCCGGACCGGTGGGACCACTCGTCGCGATCACCTCCCGGCCCACGTTGTCCCAGGCGAGGGTGCTGCCCTGATCGTTGACCCAGATGAAGCCGTCGGAGAAGGTGGCCCACGCCCAGGACCTGGTGCCCGGCGCGAACAAGTCCCTGCTCCAATGGTAGGCACTGGCGTCGATTCCCAGCTGATCGAGGAGAGTGCGCGGCACGTCGGTCTGGACACCGAAGGTCGAAATGACGGTGTCGTGCACCGTGAGCGCACCGCCGAGCCAGAGCATGGGGATGGAGAACATCTCCCACTTGTGGCTGGGTTGCAGGGAGTCGAGCACGGGAATGCGGTGACCATGATCGGCAAGGATGATGATCAACGTGGAATCCCACCAGGGCTGACGCTTGGCCTCGCGAATGAAGTTGCCAATACTGCGATCGGTGTAGGCGTGTGCATTCAGGAATCGGTGGCGCTCGTCACTGCCCGGAATCACGGTCTCCATCGGCACGGTGAATGGCTCGTGGCTGCTCAGGGTAAAGAGGGTGACGAAGAAGGGCCGCGGCATCCGACCCATGTCGCC